>CALMUT010000170.1 GCA_937872925.1 uncultured Myxococcales bacterium
TGGTCCATGTCGTGATGGGCGACGTGCATCAGGACATCGAGCAGGGTCTGCGGCCCATAGGCGGGGGGAACGCCGCCGCGCGACCACTGGTCGTCCTCCACCGCCCGGAACAGCGCGATGGTCCGCGCGCGGTCCATCTCCGCGCGGCGCGCGGCGGCGCTTGCGTTGCCCTCGCACTCGGCAATGAGCCGACTCAGGTACTCGCGTTCAAAAGCGCTCACTGCTTCTGCGCGCGCTAGCTTGTAGGGCTCGATGCGCGTGTCGTCCGTCCCTTGCGCAACCCCCGCCTGCATCGCTCCCGCACTCGGTTCAAACCCCAGCGCAATGGCGTTCTCCACGTAGTTGCGCAGCTCTCGCGCGTTGCCCGCCCAATGCTGCCCAGAGAGCAGTGTCAGAAGCTCCTCCGTGAGCCCCGGTGGATGCGGAGTACCGGCGACTTGTTCCGCGAAATGCCGCGCCAGCGCCGCCACGTCCTCCGGCCGCTCGCGCAGCGCGGGGATCACGACGCGGGATACAGCCAAACGAAAGTACAGATCGTTGCGAAAGCGCCCACTATTTGCATCCGCGCGCAAATCCCGGTGCGTCGCCGAAACCAAACGGAAGTCCGCCTCCACATCGCGCTCGCCGCCCAGACGTCGGAAGCGTCGGCGCTCAAGCACGCCAAGCAGCGCAGGTTGCAGCTCCAGAGGCAGTTCGCCTATCTCATCCAAAAATAGCGTACCGCCATGGGCACGTTCGAAGGCGCCCGCATGGCGTTGCGCCGCGCCCGTGAACGCGCCGCGCTCGTGCCCAAACAATTCAGACGCGATCAGCGTCGGCGGCAGCGCGCCGCAATCCACAACGACGAACGGCGCCTTGGCTCGCGGACTCGCTGTGTGGATCGCGGAGGCGACGACTTCTTTGCCGGTGCCCGTCTCTCCCTCGATCAGAACAGAGACCATGGTTGGCGCAAGTTTGCCAATGGTGGCCACCACCCGTAGCATCGCCGGGCTCTTCGCGATCAAGCCGGCGATGTCGGCTACCTCCAGCGAAGGCGTTGCCGCGCCAGCAACCACGTCGACTACAAGAACACATTCTCCCAAGCGAAGCTCCGCGCCCCGCGGCAGGACCGCAGCTTGGATTCTCGCCTGGTTGAAGAACGTCCCGTTCAGGCTTCCGAGATCCCGCACCAATACACCGCCCGGCGCTGGCCGCAGCTCGATGTGATAGCGACTGACGGTGCGGTCCGAGAGCACGAGATCGTTGTCGACGGAGGAGCCCACCGACACGCTTCGATCCGCTCGCAGGGCCACCTCGGCACCGGCATCCGCGCCAGTGACGACCCGGACCGCGTACGTTTCCTGTCCGGGCGCCCTGCCCTTCAGGATCGTGACGGTCTTGTCTTCGGCCACCATTCGGATTCATTACCCGAGTCGCGCCAAACGGCCAAGGCGACCGTACCGCGGCCGTGCTAAGCTCCGGCACTGTTGTGCCATTCAATGACGCGGTGAACTTCGCGGCGTGGTCGCTGGGAGCCATGCTCTTTGTGACGCCACTCGGCGGCTGCACGTCCAAGAGCAGCTCGAAGAACAACTCGGCCGGCGGTGCTGATGGCGGGCAAGACGCAAGCCCCGGCGGCGCAAGCGGGAGCGCGGGCACCTCCGGCTCCGGCGGCGCGAGTGGCAGCAGCGGCGCGAGTGGCAACAGCGGCGCGAGTGGCAGCAGCGGCGCGGGAGGCACCGCACTCGTGCTTGCCCCAAAGAGCGTGGCACTGGGTGCAGAACATGGTTGCGCAGTGCATCCGAATTCCGGTGTGGTGTGTTGGGGGGACAACGCGTTTGGAAACCTCGGTCGCGGTTTCATCAGCGGCGCAGAAGCCGGGGCTACTTTCGAGCTAGACAGCGCACCGGTACTCATGACCACTGCGGGCCCGGCGTTGGGCAACGCCACAAGGGTAGCAGCGGGACTCGGGCATACCTGCGCGCTAACCGGGCCGGATATGTATTGCTGGGGCCGCAATTTGTCGAAGGAGTTGGGAGCAAATGCCGGCAACGTGGACAGCAGCAGTTTGCCGGTGCTCGTTTCGGCTAACGATAAAGTCGTTGATCTTGCCGCTGGCGATCAGCACTCCTGTGCGGCCTTGGAAAAGGCTGGAATCAAGTGCTGGGGAGACTCCAGTGAATTCCAACTCGGGCCCGCCGGCGTGCCCCTGTCGACAAAGAAGATCTTTGCGATCGAGGCCGGCGGTAACGTCAGTTGTGCGATCACCGACGGAGCGCCACGAGAGCTGTATTGCTGGGGCTCGAACCAATTCTCGCAGCTGACCTCGAAAGAATCTGCGCCGAAGAGCATCAATCCCGTCAAGATCGACGCCGTGAGCGATCCCACGAAGGTTGCCGTCGGCACGACTCATGTTTGTGCGATCGATGGCAGTGGGGCGCTGTGGTGCTGGGGAAAGAACTTCGAGGGGCAGGTGGGCAACAACACGGGTGGCAACGGCCAGATCGTCAAGGACCCCGTCATGGTCGTTGGCGCTGTCCAGGGCACGACTGCCCTGGACGTTGAGGCCGGGTTCAATCAGACCTGCGCGCTCGTAGACGCCGGGCAGCCCTTGCCGGCGGTCTATTGCTGGGGCGGTAACGTGAAAGCGCAGCTTGGCAAGGCCGGTCTCGCAGCCAATACACTTCCGCTGCTCGTGTCGGGGTTGGCAAGCGGCGGCTCGCCGGTCGTCGAGATCGCAACCCTCGGCAACATGACCGGCTGCGCGCGCAACGCAGTGGATGAGATCTACTGCTGGGGCGCGAATGCTTCCGGACAGACGGGAAGCGGAGCGGCGAGCGAGAAAGTGAACGGGCCAACCCTGGTGCCCAAGTTCCCGTAGCGACTCCGGAGCTGCGCTTCCGGCCGAACGGCCGGCCCGTTAGCGCCTAAGTCGGCCAAGGTGGGGGAAGGTAGGTGCGCGTGGGGGCGTACCAGGCCGGCGGAGGCACTTGCATGCAGTCAAACCCCTATACGGAAACGCCGAATTTTCCCAGCAGTCCACGGTCATCGCGTACAGGAGCGATGGATGGTATGCGGCCGGCGCCGGCTGAGAGCGAGGGAGTCGTGGCAGACGACGCAGGTGAATTCTGGTTTTGGGCAACAAGCGACGGTGCGTTGAAGACCGTCGATGGTCGTGAGCTGCTTGCCAGCTTGCGCAAAGGCGACGTTCCGTCGACCGCACTGGTGTGGAAGCCGGGTTGGGGCGAGTGGCTGCGCGCTGCTGAAGTCAAGGAGCTCGAACCGTCGATTTCTCCGTCCGCGCGCCTCACCACGGCGACGCCGAAGCTGAGCCCCGACGCGACGCATCCGCCGCCCATCCCCAAGGGTAGCGGTCATCTCGCTCCCATCATTCCAGTGGCCTCCACGCCCATGAACGACAAACCCGTGACCCAGCTCCTAGTGGAGAGTGAAATCTCTGCAGAGGAATTGGAGCCCCTAAAGATCACCGCGCCGCCGCGCCCGAAGAGCAGCGCGCCCCCACCACGTCCAGCCCGATCCTCAGGTCTGAAGGCGGCGCCGATCATCCCGGCAAAATCCACGGCGAAGAACGACAAGCCGGAAACCGTTGACATCCCCCTGGACGAGATCCACGTGGAAGCGGAGACCGAGCAAGTAGCGCCTCCTTCCGCGAACTGGAAAGAAGTGGCCGCGCCGAAGGTTGCGCACAAGCCGGAGCCCACTCCGATCGTCCCGGTGGATTCCAATCCAAAGAACGATCCGCCAACCGGGCAGATCGACGCGGCAGAAATTGAGTTTGTCGAAGAAAAGAAGGCGACGCTTTCAGATCTCGAAGCTTCACTGCCGCCGAAGGCAGCCAAGCTCGGCAAGGCAACGATGCTCGGCATGCCAGCGGCCACTCCCGCTGCCGTCGCCGAAGCGCCCAAACCCAACTTCAAAGGCACCATGCTCGGCATGCCCGCGGCAGCTCCTGCCGCCGCGCCGGCCCCCGTGGCCGAAGCGCCCAAGCCCAATTTCAAAGGCACCATGCTCGGCATGCCGGCAGCGGCGCCCGCTGCCGCGCCCTTGCCGGTGGCACCCGTCGCAGCCGCTGACGAACCCGTTATCTCGGAGCGAGAGGCGGCCACCGTGCTGCGTGACGCCATCGTGCCTGTGTCGGACCCGGAAAACGAAGCGCCGACGATCGTCAAGGAGTCACCGCTGAACGCGCCCGAGCCCCTGCCCTCGTGGAGTGCGGAGGTCGACGCAGAAATGGTCGCGGCGCAGCAAGCCGCCGCGCTGCCGGTGCCCACGCCGCCCCCACCAGCGATGGCTCGTCAAAGCTACGAGTCGATCACGCCGCCCAAGAAGTCATCCATGGGTCTCTTGCTGGGTGGCATCGGCATGGTCGTCGTGCTCGGTGGCGCCACGCTTGCCGCAGGCCTGTTCTACTTCAAGCCCTGGGAGTCCGGCGACGTCGAAACCAAGAAGAGCGCCGCAGCAGCGCCCGCCGAATCCGTCACGCCGCCTGTGGCGGAAGCAAGCACTGCCGCGTGCACGGTCACCAAGAACAGCTACTTGGTATCCGACGCAGTTTACCTCGGGATCCCGCCCTATGTCGCTGCTGTAGCCGGTGGGGACAAGATCGCCGTTGGCTTCGCAGAGAGCACGTCAAGTGCCGTAGGCCTGACCATCAATCCGACGACCCTGGCGACCACTCAGATCATGAAACGGGACAGTGCATCGCCCATCACGGGCGTGGTGCCAGTCTTCGACGGCGACAAGCTGTCTTTCGTCGTCGACACCGACACAAAACTCAAAGTCACCCACACGGTGGACGCCAAAGAACGCTTCACGATCGGCATGGGCCCCAAGGGCTACGCGCGCGCCGTCGGCACCGACGTACCGGAATTGCTTTGGTCCTTCAGCGCGGAAAAACTCACGGAAGCCCGCGTCGCCAGCGTCGAGGGCGTTGGCCATGCAGTCACGTTCCGCAAAGGCGGCCGAGTCGGCGAAATTGCCCTGGGCTGGCTCAACCCCGACGGCAGCAAGAAGACCGAACTCGGCAGCATCGACGCCGGGGGCCCCCGCGTGGGCACACCCACCATCGCCGCCAACGACAGCGATATCTTGGTCACCTTCGCGGCCCGGGCGGAAGACAGCGCGCCCTGGGGCGTTCGGTACGCGAAATCCGCACACGGCGAAGTGCCAAAGAGCTCCCGCGAGTTCGACATCCCGAGCGGTGGCCCAGGCAAAGAAGCTATTTCTCCGACCGCGACCGGGCTGTCCGGCAAACGCTGGCTGGTGCAGTGGACCGAGGGTCCCGCCGGTCAGCGCACCGTGCGCGCACAGACCTACGACGCCGAAATGAACCCACTGGGGGAAACGATCGCCGTGTCTGGTACCGACAAAGAAGCCGGGCAAGGCGTCGTGGCCGTGCAAGGCGAAAACGCGACGGCGTTCTACATGGTCAAGGCCGCGAGCGGCTACCAGATGTGGGCCAAGGCCCTCAGCTGCAAATAACGCTTCGCCAACGACTTTGGGTTGCTTTGGGTCGTGGCCCAGCCGCGCGCGGGGCCACTCATCTAGAGCGGGGCCTCGCTTTCCGATCGCGCACACCACGCGGCGGCTTCGAACGCGGAGGTCCACGTGGCCATGGTGAAGACGCCGTTCCAGGCGTCGTGCGGGCTATCGGCAACCAGATGTGCTCCAGCAGGCGACATAGGTGGCACGCCGAGTCGGCCAATCCGACGAAATCATGCGGGGCGGTGTCCCAATTCTTTCCGGCCTGCTATAGATCCGGCATTCTAAGCACTTCGATTCCATGGCTTTTCTTGGGACTCTCATGCACACGACTCGTGCCCTCCGCCTCGGCGGACCAATTGCCGCGGCGCTGCTTTGCGCCTGCAGCGTGACCCATTCGTTGGACGACTTGGTGGGTAGCGCCGAAGGTGGCGCGGGCAGCGGAGGCGGCGCCGGAGCAGGTGGGCTTGCGGGCGCGGGCGGTGGGTCCGGCGGTATCCCCGGTGTGTCCGCAAAGGCGCCGCTGCGTCGCATCGCGGCGGGCGGAAGCCACGTGTGCATCGTGGACTCCACAGACCGGGTGTTTTGCTGGGGTTCCAACAGCAACGGTCAACTCGGCACCGGTGGACCGCCCGACGGGGTGATCCGGCCAACGCAAGTTGGAACCGTCAACAATGTAGGCTTCATCATCGCCGGGAACTTTCATTCCTGCGCCTTCGGCCCCTCCGGCAGCTGGTGTTGGGGCAAGGGAACCCAGGGAGAACTAGGAGACGGCAAGCTGGCGAATAGTGGCCTTCCCGTCTCGATCGACCTGGGCAGCACCACGGGCATCAAAACCGCCGCAGCGGGCGCGTCGCACACCTGCGCCATCGTGGGAACCCCTCGAGACGTCTTGTGCTGGGGCAACAACACGAACTTCCAATCGTCGAGCACGGGAGCGCCCTCCAACGTGCCGCTCCCCACCAAAACTACGCAGAGCGGACAGTTCACTGTCGCAGGCGGCGCCGGTCACACCTGTATCGCCGCGGCAGCAGGACGCGCCAAATGCTGGGGCGAGAACACCGAAGGCCAGCTGGGTGACGGGACACAGAGCAACGCCGTCACGCCTTTGGAAATCAGCCTGACCGCCGACGTGACCCAACTATCATCGCGCTCCAAACACACCTGCGCCATCGACAAGAGCGGCGAGCTGTACTGCTGGGGTTGGAACGCAACGGGACAGGTCGGCAACGGCAAAACATCCGCGACGGAACCAACACCGACCAAAGTATTGCTCGGCGCCACGCCCATCAAGCCGATCCGGGTGTCGGCCGGCAACGACCACACCTGCGCGGTACAGGCCGGCAAAGCCTACTGTTGGGGCGGCAATGCCAAGGGACAGCTAGGGACCGGCGACACCACGACGGCTACGTCTCCGACTGAAGTCTCACTGCCTGCCGGCACCGTCGTATTCGACGTTGCCGCCGGTATTTCCTTCAGCTGCGCACTCACCTTGCCCCAAGGCAACTCTGAAGCCGATTCCGTCTATTGCTGGGGCAACAATGCCTCCGGTCAGGTCGGAACGGCCGTGTCCGCGTCCGAGTTGACCCCGGTGAAGGTTGCCCTGTAGGCGGCCGGGCGCGGACGTCAGTCCGTAGAATCGAGAAATGCCTGATACTCCGGCATGACTTCGCCCAAAGGACCGTCGGCTTCCAGACGGCCGGCGCGGATCCAAATACAACGATCGCAAACTTTTTCGGCCATCGCCATGTCGTGAGTCACGAACAGAAGCGTTTTTCCGCTGAGCTGCAACTCCCGGAGACGGCTCAAGCATTTCTGCTGGAACGCTCCGTCGCCCACGGCGAGCACCTCGTCCACGAGTAGCACATCTGCGTCGACGTGCATCGCGACGCCGAATCCCAAGCGTGCCACCATACCGGTGGAGTAGTTGCGTACGGGCACATTCACGAAGTCTTTCAAGTCGGCGAAACTCAAGATCTCGTCGATACGACTCGCTGCTTCTTCCCTCCCGACTCCGAGCAAGCTGGCATTGATGTAGGCGTTTTCCGGAGCCGTCATGTCGGGTTCGAAACCAACCCCCAGGGCGAGCACTGGCGCCACGCGGCCCCGCACGGACACCCGGCCTTCGGAAGGCTGGCTCGCCCCGGCTGCCAGGGACAGCGTGGTGCTCTTTCCGCTACCGTTCGCCCCCAGGATGGCCACGGTTTCGCCCTCTTGGATCTGAAAACTGACGTCACGCAGTGCCCAGAAGACGTCCTCGCCGTCTTGTTCCAGGGACCGACCCGGCCATAGATCGTGCAGCAGAAAGGATTTGAGATGCCGGCGGCGATAGGCTTTGCCTACCTTTTCGAAGCCGAGGCACATGGTGCCCTCAGACATGATCTGAAACCACGTTAGAGAACCGGCGATAGACGAACGAGCCCAGAAGCAGGATGCCCAGGCTCACGAGGAGTGCGGGCCAGAAAGCGCGCGCCGGGGGAAACGAGCCGTCGAGAATGATCACGCGCACGCAGTAGATCAACGAGGCCATGGGATTGAGCAGCATCCAGTACTGGTACTCCTCGGGAACCTTGTGCAGCGGGTAGATGATCGGAGTTGCCCAAAACAGCACCAGCAAGAAGGAGTTCACGATGTAGCCGACGTCTCGGTAGACGACATTCAGAATGCTCGTCAGCAGCGTTACACCAAGCCCCAAACAAACAAGGATCGCGATCACCACCGGCAACGCCAGCATGGCCAAAGACACCTGGAACGCTTCCGGATAGAACGCGATCAAGGGCAGGAGCGACAGTGACGCGAAGCCGAGATTGAAAATGTGGGAGGACACCGTGCCAGCCGCGACCACATAGGCGGGCACGCTGGTTCGCTTGATGACGGCAGCGTGGTGAAGCAGGCAGGTCGTGCCATCAGTCCAAGCGTGGGAGAGGAAGTGCCAAGGCACGAGGCCCAGTAGCAAGAACACCGGATAGGCTTTGACGTCCGGAGGGAAGATGAGGCCAAAGAAGACGCTCATTACGATCATCAGGATCGTCGGGTTTGCCACGGGCCAGAGCAGACCCAGAGCCTGGGCACGGTAGGTCGCTCGAAAGCGGCTCAGCGTGAAGACAAAAAAGGCATGCCGGTGTTCGCTGAGCTGAATGATCAAATGCCGCAGACGCCCGAGGCGCAGGGGCCGGCCATCAGCGCTGCCCAAGAAGGTGCCGCTGGCTGTCCGATGGCGAAAGACCTCATCCCCTTGGCGCATTTCCACCCCGTGATATGCCGTCTCACCGACTAAGACTCCAGGGAAACTGTCGCCAGGCAGGACAACCCCGAGCCAAACCGGCGATCCGGCGGCCCGTGGCATGCGCAGCCCGTGTAAACTCGGCGGACCGTGGTTCGTGTCCTCATTACTGGTGCCAGCGGGACCCTGGGCCGACACCTGGTTGCTAGCCGCGGCCTCGCCAGCCACGACCTGCACTGCCCGAACTCGACGGATCTGGATGTCACCGACGCGCGGTCCGTGGATGCCACGCTCTGCGCCATCGCTCCCTCCGTCGTGATCCATTGCGCGGCACGGATCCGAACGCGGGGCACAGACACCGCTGATGAACGCCGTGCGATGAGTCGTGTCAACGTGCTTGGCACGGGCAGCCTCGCGGAGACCGCCGCCAAGGTTGGCGCGCGCTTCGTCTATGTTTCGACGGATTTCGTTTTTGACGGCAGCAGGTCCGGAGGCATGTACACGGAAGACGACTTGCCCTGCCCCCTTGGCTACTATCCGTTGACGAAGTTCGCGGGCGAGGGGCTGGTCCGCGTCCACCCCAATTCCCTGATCGCCCGCCTGAGCTTCAACGAGACCTGGCCCTACCCCAAGGCTTTCACGGACCGGTTCACATCGAAACTGCCAGCGGCACAGGCAGCGGCGCAGCTGGCCGAAGCGGCTCTGTCGGAGCTGTGCGGCGTGGTGCACCTCGGAGGGCCTCGACAGAGCTACTATGACTTTGCCCGGGCATTGGGGGCGGATGTCGAAGCAATGACGATGGCGGACGTGGACTCCACCGACCCACTTCCCGTGGATACTTCGCTCAACAGCGGGCGCTGGCGTGACTACCGACGGAAAAAGTAGCGACTTGCCCCCGGAGATGCAGCAGCTTCCGGCCTCGCGACGCTTGCGCGTGCACGCGCTCGCAGCGCTCCAGCGCTATTTGTCCCCCCATCGCGGCCGAGTGGGGCAGGCCAGAGACAACTTGCCAAGGGCCCTCTCGGTCCCGCTGCGACGCGCACTCGCGCCCCTTCGAATCACACCACTTAGCTTCGACGCAGACGTGCCCCTGGACGCGCACTTCGAGCCAAGCGCGACTCAGCGGCTGAGGCGTTCCGTCAGTATTCTGGTTCCAGTGTATGGCAACCCGGCGCTGACCCTGCGCTGCCTACGATCCGTCGTTGCCCACACGCCGTCGGAAGCAGAAATAGTGGTCGTCGACGATGCCTCGCCCGATGATACCTACGAGAAGCTCGCGCCCTTCGCCAGCGCGCACGGCGTCATCTTAGAGCGAAGCGACCGCAATGTCGGCTTCCCTGCGACAGTCAACACCGCCGCGCGACAGGCTCGCGGAGAGCTATTGCTGATCCTAAACAGTGACGTCGTGGTCACTCCGGGGTGGCTGACCGGATTGTGTGACGCACTGGATCGCGAACCTAGCGTGGGCCTGGTTGGCCCGCTCGGCAATGACACCGGGGACGTGGCAACATTTCCGGCGAGCTATCACACCGCGGAGGAGCTGGACCACCTGGCCCGCACACTGCAGAGCCGGGGCACACGGCGTGTGGAGAAGCTCTCGCTGTTTTGCGCTCTGATCGAACGTCGGGTATTCGAGCAAGTGGGCGGCATCGACGAGCGCTATGGCCGCGGCATGTTCGAAGATGACGATTTGTGCATGGCTCTGCGTGGCCGTGGCCTCGCGACACTGCTGTGCGAAAACGTCTTTGTGCACCACAGCGCGGGAAGTTCATTCCGGCGGCTCTCAGCCCTGGAGTACCTGGCCCGTTTCGAAGTGAACCGCCGGCGCTTCGAATCGAAGTGGACGGTACGTTGGCGGGCGCACGCGACTTAGAGCCGGCCTCGAAGCCCCAGGCGGCGCACGCTTCAGTTGCTGCGTATCCGCGCCCAGAGGGACGCTGCGCCGACCCAGCCGAATGCAACAGAGACGGCGGCAAAGAACACGCCGTATGCGACATACCCGGCCTGCAACGCAAGCATGGCGAAGTAGGCATGCGCACACGCGGTGAGCACTTCCAATACGGAAAGCGCGTCTACGGGCGCGTGGTACACCGGCCCCGCCCGCGGCTTTTCGGCATCGCCGGACTTCGGTGTGCGCACGAAGGCGCCGCCGCGCCCAGCCAGACCCCGCAACATCGCAGCGGTGTAAACAAAGGACAGGCCGATCGCCAATAGGATCACCAGCGGGACGAGCACCACGTCCTTGTGGTTCGTCCGAACCTGAGCCAGCGCACGGGCGTAAAACACAAACGCCGAAACTCCAACCAGACCGACGACCCCCACGTTGGCGGCTACACCATAGTCGACCAAAAATGGCATCCCAAACAGTGTCGTGAAGGGGGTGGTCAAGCACGCCAGAAGGATGAGCGGATCAATCGAGTGACGCCCAAGATGCATGAACATCATCAGCTTGGCACGCACGGGCAAATCCGATCGCAGGATGGGCGCCGAGAGCGTACGCAACATCTGTGCGCTTCCGAGGGCCCAGCGGCGCTGCTGAGCACGAAACGCTGCCATGTCCGTTGGGATCTCCGTCGGCACCGCGTAGTTGCGCAGATGCTGCACGCGGTACCCGGCAATATAGGCACGGAACGACAAGTCCGCGTCCTCGGCTAGGATCTGCGGACTCCACTCGCCGACTTCTTGCACCACGGCGCGCCGCCAAACCCCATTCGTGCCGTTGAACTGCAACGGCAAGCCCTGGGCGGCCCGGCTGAACTGATCGACGGCGAACAATCCATCGAGCACCAGCGCTTGAACCCGCGTCAGGATGGAAAGGTTCCGGTTCAAAAATGACCAGCGGACCTGTACGCACGCCACCTTCGGGTCGGCAAACCAGGGAATGGTCTTCTTCAAGAAGTCCTCCGGCGGCACGCAATCCGAATCGAACATGGCGACGAACTCACCGGTTGCCGTGGGCAGTGCTGCGTTCAGCGCGCCGGCCTTATACCCGGTGGGGCGGCTGCGGTGCAGGTGCTCGATGTTCTGTCCGGCCCGCCGAAGCCCGGCGCACAGCTCGGCCGCTCGTTCACGCGTTGCATCCGTTGAGTCATCCAAAAGCTGGATCTGCAACTTCTCGTTCGGGTAGGACAGCGCCGCAGCGGCACGCACGACGCGCTCGACCACGTAGTATTCGTTACGCACGGGGATCTGCACGGTGACGCTCGGCCAGACTTGTGGATCTGCTGGCGGCGACGGGTCCTGAGTGCGCGAGCTCGTCCATGCTGCCCGCACGAAGTGAGAGCTAAGCACCACGAGCATGGCACGCAGCGCCAACCGCAAGGTCTCGAATACCCACAACAGCGCGACCGACAGCCCGCTCACGGTCGCCCCTTCTTCGCACTGGAAGCAGCGGCTAGAGCCTCCGCGGCGGCTCCAATCGCCCCGTTCGCCGGGTAGTCTTTGCGCTCCCGTGCGAGCACGCGCTCGAGATCGGAAGCACGCCTGTCTCGGAGCAGCAGCGGAGCAAGCCTGCGCAGCATGCGCTCCCGCAGACCCAGCTCGCCCGCGATGCTCGGTTGAGAAAGCCCAGCAAGATAGTGATCCACGGCTGCGGTTCGGCGATTGAGTCGCTCGGACAAGCTGCCAAGATTGTAATGTGCGGCAATCAGAGTCGGATCGAGGCGAACGGCTTCGAGCAAGCTCTTTTGGGCTTCGGCAAACTGCGAACGATCGAGCAGCGCCGCCCCTAGGTTCTGATGTGCCCGTGCCGAGTTGGGTGCCCAGCGCAAGGCGTGTGAGAATAGCGCGACGTCATCGCGCCAGCGTTGCACCGACGAAACACCTAGCGCGAGAAACATGCCAAGCCACACCACAAACACGGGCAACCCGATGTCGCGAACGTCGCGTCCGGCTGCGCGGGGCAATGCCTCGAGAGTGAGGTAGGCCAGCGCCCAGCAGGCGCCAACCGCCGGCAGGTAAAGAAAACGATCCGCGAGCGGGTTGATCAAGAGCGGGGGAACCAGCACGGGAAGAGTGGCGATGAACGCAAAAAGTACCGAAACGAAAGCGACCGGCGCGGACCTTCGCATGCGGGCGGCCCCGAATGCCACGCCGAACAGCACGACGACTGCGCCGAGCCAAGCCCAGACGGAACGGAACGGACCCAAATCGTATTCGCTGGACGTCGGATATCCGAACGCCAGCTGAACCGAGCGAAATGCTTCCACGGGGACGGCGTGGTGGACCCCAAGCGCCGTGTGCACATGGCGCCCGGGCACGTCCGGCTTGCGGGCCGCGCGGTAGGCAGCATCCGCAAGCGCCAGCGCGTGCGTCGCCGCGACCATTGGTCCAACGCGCGGGACTGCCGCCTGCCGCAGCGGGGACGCTCCGGCTTCGCGTTTCAGACCGGGGGTGCCCAAGTGCAGCTGCAGGGCACCCCAACAAGCCAACACCACGCCCGCGCCCCCCGCCAGCATCAACACACCGCGACGCCTCGTCGCGCGGCGCCAGTCGTGGAGCACGAGGACCAGCGCGGCGCAAAGTAGCGGCACGATGACCGCGACCTCTTTCGAGAGCAGTGCAACAGTGAAACTGCCCACGGCGGCGACGGCGGCGCCAACGTGGCCCGCCAGCGCGCGCTTCGCCCATAGCAGCGCCGCAAGCGAGAATACTGTGGCGAGCACATCTTCGCGATTGCTGATGCCAGCGACGGCTTCGGCAAGGGCGGGATGGACTGCAAAGAGTAGCCCGGCACCCAATGCCACCCCGGCGCTCAGACCGACCGCGCGACCCAGCTTCGCAACGAGCACTGTCGCGAGTCCATGCCACAGCACGCTCTGCAAATGCGCCACCCCTGGGCTGGGCCCTCCAATGGCTCGGTCCAGAAAATGCGAGATGAGCAGAACCGGTCTCGTCTGGTCGGGAACTTCAAGCTGGAAGTACTGCGTGAAAAGCCTGCGCAAATTGGACGGGTCCGCTAAGAACGCGTTGCGCACCACGTGAGAATGATCGTCGTAGCAATGCTCAAAATTCAGAGTGCGCAGGTACGGCACGATGGCGACGAGCAGCAGCAGCAGTAGGAACTTTGGCGACAGCCAAGCCCGAGCAGGCGGCCGCACAGACTTGCGGTTCTTGCCGCGCTTGCCCAGGCGCTCCCCCTTCGTTTTCTGCGTCATGCCCGAGCCAAGACCCCGGCGGCACGATACGCGTCGACTGTCTCCTGCACTCCCGCTTGAAAAGAAATCGGCGCTGTCACTCCGAAGCCGGCAAGCCTGCGCGTGTCGAGGGCAAAGTCCGCGGTAAGCGTGCGCAGCCGACGCAACGTGAGGGGCGCGCCGGGACCCAGGCTGGTCTGCATGCCCCACGCGAGTGTCTTGGCCAGGGCAAGGGGCACGCGAGGCAGCAGCCCACGTTTTCCGAGAGCCGCGCGGAGCGTGTCGATGACTTGTCGAAAGGTGACCGGCGTGGCGTCGGCAACGTGCACGATACCGCTTGCGCGGCGCTCGTCGATCAAACCGAGGGTCGCGCGCGACAGGTTTTCTACGTGACAGAAGCTCATGCGATTCGCTCCGTCACCGGGAACAAACACGCGGCCGCGCGCGACAGCGCGAGCCAGCGACAGAAAGTTACGCCGCTCGTCGGGCCCGTAAACCGTAGGCGGACGCACAATGACGAGGCGCATCGAGCCCAGGTCCTCCGCCTGCAGCGCGATCTCCGCATCCCTTTTTGCGCGCCCGTAGAACGTAGTGGGCGCGCATGCGGCGTCCTCCCGAACCAAGCCCGCCTGAGCCTGAAAACCGATCGCCGAGATGCTGCTGAGGAAGACGAAAGTGCGTACCCCTTGCGCCGCCGCGGCCCGCGCCAGCTCGACGGTTGCGCGATGATTGATGCGGTCCGCGGCCGCGGCGTTGTCCACGGGGTCAAGGAGCGCCGCAGAGTGGACCACATGCTCCGCAGCCCGCAGTGCCGGCAAAAGCGGCGATAGCTCCGAGATGTCCCCCGCCACGACGGTTGCCCCCCGCACTTGCACCGGCGATCGATGCTCTAGAGCGGTCACCCAATGGCCGGCGGCCATCAGATCCAGCACCAGCTGCTTTCCGATGAAGCCCGCGCCCCCGGTGACAAACACAGCACTCATGACGAGAACAGCGTATTCGCCTCGCGATATGCCTCTAGAGTCCCGGCGTCGATCCAGCGCCCGCCGAGCAATCGCCAGCGCAAAGCGCCGTGTTGCAAGTAGGCGTTATTCACATCGGTGATTTCGAGTTCCCCGCGAGGGGAGGGTCTCAATCCCCGCAGATGCTCCGACAACCCCGCGTCGTACATGTAGATCCCGGTCACTGCCATATTCCCTACGTCTGTCGTCGGCTTTTCTACGACTTCGGCCACGCGCCCGCCATCCAGACGAGCCACGCCATATCGCTCTGGATCCGGCACCTCGCGCAGCAATAGCAATGCTCCCCCGTCGCTGTGGTGGGCGTCCACGTACTCGCGAAGTGGTGCGTCGAATACATTGTCCCCAAGGATCACGCAAAGCGCTTCCCTCCCCACGGCCCGTGCGGCCTGGGCCAGCGCATCGGCGATCCCCCGGGGTTCGTCTTGCACGCAGTAGCAAATCTGCGCGCCAAAACTGCCCCCGCTCCCAAGCGCGGCGCTGATGGCTGCTACCCCCGGAGCGCTCGAAACGATCACGACGTCTTTCAAACCGGCTTCGCATAAGCGCTGCAGCGGGTAGTGGATCATCGGCCGCGCGCCGACGGGCAGCAGATGTTTGTTGACACCGTCCGTGAGGGGCGAGAGCCGAGTGCCAAGCCCGCCCGCCAAGATGACACCCTTCATCTCTGCAGAGTAGACGTCCCGGCGCGTTCAACCAAGCGCGTAGTTTGCAGCCAGCCTAGGCAGCGTGGACCACGAAAGTAGGGAGTTGATGTACGCCGTATTGGACAGCTCGCAAGTGCACAACTCGCCACGGACCAACTTCCGCACTTGCTGGGCACGCGGGCCCCGCCACAGCGCAGGAAAATCCAATGCGAAGTCCCGCACGTTGCCCATATTGTCGGCGCGAGCCGTGTTCGACCACACGTCCCCCTTGGGCATGACGGTGCAGGTGGCGAAGCCTGCATAGCAGCGGTGAGCGGGCGCTTGCCACAACCCGCGCGCCGCCGCCGCATAGTACTGCGTGCGAAATGCCCGCACGAATCGCGGGATACCCGGTGCGCGGTGCCTGCGCGCTCGTGCAACAAAGCTCTGAAGGCCGTCCGCGAGCGCCTGGGTCTCGCCACGCAAGTCTTGCCCCTCGTTGTAGTACTCCGGTCGCTGCTGGGCGATCTCCACGACATACGAATCGGGGCGAAGGACTTCGAACACGAAGTCGAACAGTTCCTCGCTGCTGCTGACATTGTGGCGAGAGAGCACGCTGTTGACACCGATCGTCAAGCGCTCGTCCCGCAGCGCGACCAGCTCTCGGTGTACGTGCAGCAGTTTTTCGAAGTTGCCCTCAAATCCGCGCACGCTGTCGTGCACGGCGCCTACGCCGTCGCAGGACAGATTCACCACCAGACGCGTATCTCCCAAACCCTTCAGGATTGTGCGTATCCCGGCGGTAGTGCGCTCCACCAGCGTGGCATTGGTGGGGATCGTGACAACGCGGGGCGCCGCAGCGCGGACGACGGCCCCCAGGATCTGCTCGAAGTCCTTGCGCATGAAGGGTTCGCCGCCGCTGAACGTCACCCACTGCAACTCGGGTAGTGATCGCGCGAGACTGAGATATTCCGCGAGACTGAGCTCGCCCTCCGCCACCCGAGGATCGTCCAGATAGCGCGCCCCAATGTTGCAAGTCTGGCAACGCGAATTGCAGCGGTCGGTCACTACGAAGCTCATCGCCATGGGCGAAAGCACCGGGGCCCCCAAATGCCGGAATGCCTGGAACGCCGGCCAGCGCAGAGCGAGCCCGACCCCGCGCAATAGCCCCAATGCGACCTTGGAATGCATGGCACCGCTTCAAATCATCGGCGTCGGCGCGCCGCGGGCGCGCTGTGCCCGCCCGCCGGACCCGAGCAGGCCCTGCGCCGCTGACCGAAGCTCGCCCCACAGCGCGCGGCGTCGAGCGTGGCTTAGGGCGCCGTGAAAGAGGATCTGCTTGGCCTTGTCCTTGAGCACGCGAACAAACTCTGGGACGAGCCGGGGATTTTGCCGCACAACCGCAAGCCGGACCAGGCGGCCATCTGCCTCAAGCACCGCGCCCTCCGCGATGAGCCCCTCCAGCACCGGCCAGAGCGGCGAAGATGTCGGCCATCGTTCGCGCAAACGTCGGCGTGGCAGGGGGGACTCCAGCAACTCCAAGACATGCCATTGGTCTGCTGTGAGCAGCCGAAGGCGCGGAGCCGCGCGGCCGACGTCTTGCAGGTCGCGACTGTCGAAAAGCACGTGCTGGCCCGCCACTTCAAAGACCTCGCATCGCGGAGCCAGGGGAAGCAACTTCAGTTCGTTCCAACGCGTCGCCTGCCGGGCAACGTCTTCTGCGTACTCGTCTGGGCTCTCTCCAGGCGGCATTGTGTAGTCGAAGGTGTACGCCTGTCGGTCGAGGGTCGCGTGGGGGCCGAAGGCAAGGTCATAGGCACGCGCCGGCTTCACATTCGACAGGCCGAGCTCCGCAGACTTCGTGAAGATTGGGCTGTAGCGGGCCATCAAGATACGGTAGGCGCCGGTCGGCGCTGGGAGATGTGCGAGCCTCGGGAGCAGCGCGGCCATGCGGGCGTAGTCCTCCCGTGGCTCGCCGGGAAAGCCGTACAAGATCGCCCATGAAGGGTAGACTTCCGCTTCCTCGCAGGCGCGCAGCAGCCAGGCGTTGTGCACTCCCCGCACGCCCTTCTTCATGTGTTCGAGCACGCCCGTGGCTAGGCTCTCGATTCCTGGCTGCACCCAGGTGAAGCCCGCTTGCCCAAGCAGATCGAGCTCTGCCCGCCGCAGGTTGGATTTGGTGAACAGAAACCCGCCGGGGAGCTTGAATCCCTCATCGCGAAAACGCGAGAATACCTGATCAAAGTAGTTCGTCGGGATGATGTTGTCGACGACGTATACCGCTTCACCGTAGCGGCTCATGCTCTTTAGCTCTTCGTACGCGCGGGCAGGCGACTTCTGGCGAAACCACATGTCATTGGCGTTGAATCCACAAAAGGTGCAGTGGCTTTTTTCCCCCCACCAACACCCCCGGGACATCTCGACGGGAACGCGGATTTCCATCCTTCCGGCGAGCCCCGAAGCGCGCACCGCTTCGAAGAAGTCGTCGTAATTCGGAGCGGGCAGCTCATCCATCACGATCGGGCTTCCTTGGTGATGAATGATCCGCGGAAACGAGTCGGGGGCGTCTACGTAGTCGGGAAAGGTGTGATCCGAAAAACCGGCAAATACCGCGTCAAGCCAAGGCCAGCGTTCTGCAATCGCATCGCCCATGGGCGGTTCGAGTGCTGCCCCCCCAAGCACGACGCGCACCTGCGGGTGGCGGTCCTTGATTCGCCGGGCCAACCGCAGCGAGGCGTTCAGCTGCTGGAACACCACCGTGAACCCCACGATGTCGTATTGACCAAAATCGATACGCTCGCACCACGCATCGATCAACGCGTCCAGCTCCCTGCGCGTCTGACGCAGCCGCATCGCGTCGTAGAGGGTGACGTCGCCGCCGGCGGCTGGCGGCTCATCGAAGTAGCCCATGTCTACCTCGAAGTGGCCTGAGAACGGCCCCAAGTGCGCGCGCATCTCAGCTTCGTTCGCTGCGCCCGGCGTGATGCTCGGATGCGAGAACAGCCACTCACCGGTCAGGTTGTACCAAGAGGTGCCGCCCTCAAGCCGGTAGTAAGGCTCAAGTCCAAGACGAGCCGCGGCCTCGATGTGTAGGTGGTGGATGTCAACGTGGTGCCCCCGAGCGCGAGCCGCCTCTGCCAAGAGCGAGAGACCGATGGACGGATAACGTGGGTCCGCGAAGGGCATACAAACGAGCGCAACTCTGCGCGCGGCCCGCAGCACGCGCGGGTGAGGCTCTTTCGCAGAGCGACGGAGGGGAACGAGCATGAGCCTGACAAGGTATGGCACTGGGACTGCTGGCGCAATCGTCCGGTCCTGTGCGCGCGTGCTAGCATGGGTGGTACCGGCAGAATTGGCGGATGGAATTCCCTCGTATCGCGCGTGACACCCTGGCACGTCGAACCGGGCCTCTCGACCGGGGCGGCCCGCGACGCCGCAAGACCGCATTGCGGTGGCAGGTCGAACTCGACGACGGGCTCATGGGCGTGCACTGCGATGTAGACGATGGCGCGCTTTCCGCTCGCATTCGCCGTGCGCTGGTCGCGAGTCTGCCGCAACGCGCGCCTGGGCTGTCGCCCCAACTCTGGATCGAAAGAGTGCCTGCCGTCGACAACGCGACTGCAGCGCGAAAGGGCAAGCTCACACTGCCGGCCAACCTCGATTTCTATGTGCCGACTGAAGGGCGGCTCGCCGTTTCGCGAGAACTGTCTCTCGCCCGGCAATGGCGAGCGGGCTTGGAATTGAGTGTGGTGCGTGACCGGCGGCAAACAGTCCATTTCTACAACACGCTCTATCTCCCGACCCTGGCGCGCACGCACCCTGAGGGGCGCGCAAGTTCCTTGCGCGAGTTGGAGCAACTCGGACACGGTTGGCTCATGCTGCTGTCGCAAGACACGCAGGTAATGGCCGGCGGCCTGATGTTCGAAAGCCCGCTGCGAAGCAACGAAGGTTGGTTTTCGCATTTGGGTTACGTCCCGGGAGCACCCGCTTTCATCCGCGCAGCGCCGTATGTCGCAGCGCTCGAACTCAGTCGACGCTTCGGCTTCGCAGCGACGGACCTGCTCGCCGCGCTGCCGCTGCTGAGCGACGGCCTTGCCCAACACAAACTCGCATGGGGCAGCCAAGTGCGCACCTTTGCCGCCGAAGGCGCCGCGGCATCCGCTGCGCTCCGGCTTTCGTTTGCTTCGACACACGCCTTGATCCGCTTTTGCCGCAGGCACCCCATCGTGGTGCTGACCCAAGGAGACCTGATCGTGCTGGCAAGCGAGCGGTGTCCGCGCCTTCCATCCCAGTCCACCCGATTGAACGTTGAGGCCTTCGACCCCGGGGTTCCGATCGCCGAATTGACGACGGCGCTGTACGCGCGCTCTGCCGCACTGCTGACTGCAGCCGGAAGTTGAGAAGTGCTAACATCCCGCCGCAATGCGCCAGACGCGTGCTCCATTGGTTTTCCGGCTGGCCTTTCGCTTGGAGGCGGCCTGCGTGCGTGCAGTCCAGCGTGTGGAGGGCGCGCTGGGTGCGGCGGCCCTGCATGTTTTGACACCCCGCGAGCTTTCCGCATTGACCCGAGACCTCTACGCCGCCAGCGAACCATCGGATGTAGAAGGTCTGCACCCCTGGGAAGCTGATTGGTTCGCGCAGGCGTTGCCTCGAGAGCCCGGAAAGATCCTCGTCGGCGGCGCAGGGCAGGGTCGCGAAGCTCGCCATCTGCGCCGGCTGGGGCATTCTGTCTTCGGCTTTGATCCAGTGATGAAGTTCGTGCGCCAAGCGGCGCGGGACAGCGGCGTATCCGTGGTGCGCGGCTCCTACGAGGCCTTGGTGACGCCCCAGAGCGCGAGCGAACGCGCGTTTGCTGGTTGGGTCGAGGCGAACGCGCCCTATGACGCGGTGCTGTTGGGTTGGGTCAGCTTCACGCACCTGCCAGACCGGAAGACACGCCAGGCACTACTGACGCGCCTGGCAAAGCTATGCCCATCGGGACCCATCCTACTGAGCTTCTGGCTGTCGAGCGAAGGTCGCGGCCGGAACCATCCGCGCGGACGCGTTTGGAAGGGCGCCGGAGATTTGACCTCAAAGCTTCGGCCCAGCTTCGTGCCACCGGAACCCGGCGACCTCTTCACGCACCGCGGATTCGTGCACTTGTTTTCCGAGGGTGAGCTCGAAGAGCTGGCGGAAGCGGCATGCCTGACCCTCGATCCGCGAGGCGCTCGCGCTAGCGTCGGTACCTGCCCGCACGCAACCCTACGCCACTGCCTCCCGTTGGCAGCGGGCTAGCCGCCATGTCGACCCCTCGGAAGCTGGCATACCTCGCCGCCACAGAAGCCCTTCAGTGGCTCCCCAGCTCACTTGTGCACAAGCTGCAACTGACGAAGCTCCGCAGGATGCTGGCTTTCGCAGAGGCTCGCGTCCCGCTCTACCGGGAGAGCTTCCGACACGCAGGCGTCCGCGCACGGGACGTCCGCACCTTGGCTGACTTGGCCCACTTCCCGACGGTCACACGAGAGCAGATCGTGGCGGCTTATCCAGAGGGTGTGCGCTACCGAGATGCGAAACAGGGAGACGTCGTATTCCGCACATCGGGCACCTCCGGACAGTTCATGGAGATCTCTTATTCGGCGGCGGCTAACGACTACCTGGATGCTGTCTATGCCCGCGCACTCTTCCAAACTGGGTACCGCCCCTGGCACAACCTCGCCTACTTCTGGGGTGAAGCGCGACGCGCACCGCGGACATACGAACGCCTGGGGCTGATGAAGAAGAGCTACATCCGACTGGTAGCGGACGTGGAGGCTCAGTACCAGCAACTGATCCAGATCGCGCCGGACTGGATCTACGTATTTCCCAGCGCGATGGCGCTGCTAGCAAACATCGCAGAGACCCAAAAAGCAGCGGGCCTGCGCCCGAAGGGCATCATCTGCCACGGTGAACTGCTCCCAACCGACACCCGGGACCGCATTGCGGCCATCTTCAAGTGCCCGGTGTTCAATCTCTACGGTGCTCAGGAGTTCAACCGCATGGCTTGGGACTGCGCCGAGCACGACGCGATGCACATCGACGCCGACAGTGTGCATATCGAAGTATTAGAAGGCACGCGCGTCGTGCCGGCTGGCCAAGAAGGGGAACTTGTGGTTACGGGGTTGGTCAATCGGCTGATGCCGCTCATCCGCTATCGTATCGGTGACGCGGGACGACTGATCCCCGGCGCATGTGCCTGCGGACGTGGCCTACCGCGTGTAGAGCTCACCGAAGGTCGGATGGATGACGTTCTGGTATTCGACGATGGACGCCGCGTGGGCCCACGGGCCTTGGCGCCGCGGATTGAAGAGTTTCCTGGGTTCCTGCAGTACCGGGTGGTGCAGAAAGGCAGCGACCTCGTCGAGATGCAGGTGGTTTGGCAGCAGCCGGCAACCGCCGCCCAGCGTGACGGGTTGCGGGCTGTGGTGCAGGGGATCTTAGGGCCAGGCGTGCGCGTAGACCTCCGGTCCGTGCCCAGCCTCGCGCTCAACCGTCGAGGCAAGCTGCGTAAGATCATTCGGGAGCATTCCGGCGAGGGCCACAGGTGACACCATCCGCACCGGGGCGTCGTGCCCGCGGCGTGCAAGTCGCGACCGCAGTCGTGGTCGCCTACCTTCTCCTGGCCTGGCTTTCGACCCGCTACGTGCGGGTGGCCACCTGGGACATGCGCGCTCTGGAAAGCCACCTGATTGACTACGCATGGCAATTGGAGCTCGCATTCCGAGCCCACAATGGCGAATGGAGCGGCCGGGACTTCCACTTCCCGATGGGACCCGGTTTCCAACTGATTGCCTATCTGGGTTCGTTGCCCGGCCCCTTCGAAGCCGGCGCAGCGCTTGCCGGCCTTGAGGCAGCCTTCAGGCTTCTGGGCACACTTCTGTCAGCGGCGATCGCTTGGCGCTTCGTGCGCCCGGGCTACCTTCGCCTCTTCACGTTTTTCGTGCTCGCGACGCTCGCTTATGGGGCTGGGGTCGCGAGTTTCCGATCGATGGTGTCCGTCGCAACGGTGCTCGCCTACGCGCCGCGCGAAGATCCGGATGAGACTGGGCGCTACCCAGCGGCGCTCATCACCAGCCTGCTATGCCTGTTCGGGCTCGCTCTGTCGCCAGACCGCTTGGTCTTCGCTCTGGCTGCCATCGCCGTCGTTTCGCTCGTCGAGTTTGCCGCACGCCGTCGCCGCGGTCAAAGCTTGGCGCCTGCTTGGACACGCCTGCTGCGTTTCGCCGGGACTTTTGCCGTGGTCTCTGCCATCGCCTGCGTGCTGGCGCTGGCGGTGGGAGCCAGTCCAGTCACCTACGTGAAGCGTCAGATCGTCCTGGCCACGGCGTATGGGGCAAACCTCTCGCTGCCCTGGGATCCCGACGTCGTTTCCCGTCAGGGTATCGCCTTCTTGCTGGCGTCCAGCGTCGGCCTGGGACTCTGGTGGATGCTGAAACGCGACACGGCCTGGTTCAAGGCGTGTTGGCTCCTTGGCGCCATGCCCTTTGCAGCGTTTGTGCTGCTGCAGACGGACGCCGGTCATGTGTACGTCTCACTTCTGCCCCTGTTGGTGATGCTGCTCCTAGTGGCCACGAGCGGCCCAACCCTAGACGCTCACCCGCAACGTGTGGGCGCTGGGCTCCTGGTCACGCTCTTCGTGCTGTCATGGTTCGGCCGACGCCCAGAACAAATGTGGACGCACCCGCGTGTGATCGCCGAAGCACAGCGCGTGCGACACGGAGAGCTCAAGGCAGATCTAAACTATCAAACGGACGTCTCGGCAGCCACTCGCTGGTTACGCGCCAAAGTGGCCGCCGAGAACCCTCATTGTATCGGTGCGCGGGCCGGGCTGACTGTCGTGCATCCACTGCTGCGACGCGGCGGTCCCACACAGATGGCGCTGCGCTGGAATGCAACGCTGCAGTCGGAGCTGGCGGCGTCCCTGCGCGCAGCCCGCTGCCCGGTCTTCGTCTACGAGCTCTACTCCTTCGATATTCCGCAGAGTGCCTGGTTCCTGGGGGAAGACTTCTTCGCCCTTGCGGAGTTGTATCAAGCGGAACAGCGCTTAGGGCCAGCGTTGGTGGGCCTGCGACTCCGGGAAACGCCCTCCGGCGCGCATGCGCAAGCCCTAACGGTGCCCCGGGGCGTGACCCGCAGCACGTTGCCCCTGCCCAGCCAGCTTCAGATCCCACTCTCGCAGGAGGTGGATGGGCGCCACCCGCTGCAGCTGGACTACACCCTCCATCTGGCGCGCTGGCGCTCCGTTGCAGGCGGCACGCCCCTGGTGAAATGGCGCTTCTTGAAAGCGGGCAAGCCCCTTGCCGACTTCCAATACCTGTTCCACCTGGGCGCCGGGCAGCGCACCCGCTCGTACTTGAGCCCGGAGCCGGAAGTCACTGAGCGACGCTGGCTCGCGGGGGAGGACATGCAGCCGACCCGCAGCGCAGACACTCTCGAGCTGCGTGTCGAGCCCAGGGGAATGGTCAGTCCCAGTCAGGTGGAGCTGAGCGTGCACGGCTTGAGTGTCTTGATCCCTCAGCAGCCGCCGACGCCGCAGCCAGAGCAAGTCTGCAACGGCGAGCAATCCCTTTTGGCCTCCCTGCGCGCGGGCGAAGCGTTCCCGCGACACGTCTCGCCGCGTTCGGACGCACACAGCTTTCAGCTGCACCCAAACGGAAACCTCGACCGGGCCGCAGAGGTCTTCTTTCCGGTGACACCTTGCGAAAGCAGTTGTTTCTACGCAGAGGTAGGCATCGACGACAGCCCCCAGCCTGGGGACGGCGCCACCGTGGAAACTCATGTCATCGATCGCGGCGCTCGGCCGCTACTCTCAAAGCATTGGTTAAAGAAGGGAGAACGCCGGCAGATCGAAATCCCCCTCGCCGCTTTTGCGGGCAGAGAAGTCCTGCTCCGGGTGGGCAGCTACGGGCAGGAGAGCCCCGCCGGCGACTTCCTGTGGCTTTCCGGACCGCAGATCATGCACTGCTCGGCCCGGGCGAACATCTCGAAGTCCATTGCGCTGCACAGAGCGCAGGCAACCTGGGGTCTGATCCAAGCGCGAGACAGCCACGTGCTCACTGACCGACGCGGCGCGGAGATCCAGATCCCGGTGCGCGTGATCGACGACACCTGCGCAAGCGTCGAGTTTGCGCTCTCCAAGGAGTATGACGCCGAAGGCGGCATGGACGTGTTCTTAGACGTCGTTGTGGATGGCCTGAGACACCGCCTTGACGAAGGTCGCCTTGAGGGCAAAGCCCCCTTCCGGTCAACCAAGGTTTCCTTGCACGACTTCAACGGCCGCAGCATCGGGGTGCATATGGGTGGAAAACCCGCACTCGGGCGCGGTGAGTTCTTGGCATTTTTGAATCCGCGATTGGGGCGTTGCCAGTGAACTTCCGGCGTGCGCTGCCCTGGTGTGTGCTGCTCTACTTCGTGGCCACCGTCTTCGCGAACTCATATCTGTGGCACGAAGAACTCAGTTTCCGCGCCATTGAATACAGACGCTTCGACTACGAATGGGAGTTGCAGCTGCCGTGGCGCGCCGCGAAAGGGGAATGGTCCGCCTTTGACTTCGCATACCCCGTGGGGCCGCTGTGGCAGCTATTGGCTTGGATTGGCGCCACACTCCTGGGACAAGACGCCGAGGGATTGGTCGCCGGGCAGCACCTGATATTCCCGCTGCTGTCCCTGGGTCTGTGCGCCGCATTCGCCACGGCGGTGACCCAAGCCCCCACCCGCCGCGCCGCAGTCCTCCTTGCACTGTGCCTGCTGGCTCTGCACGACGACGTGCGCTCATTCCGCGCGGTGGCCTTCCTAGGCGTGATTTTCGCGTACGTGCCGCTGACATTGCCGTCTATGCGAACAGGCCGCGCGCGCTCTTGGCTGCGCCCGGCCCTGGCCGCCTGCGCGTGGCTGGCGGCTGGCTTGCTCTCCTTCGACAATTTGATCCTCGGCGGGGTCAGTCTGTTTGCCATGGTGAGTGCAGAGCTTGTCGCGAATCGAACAGCTCGTCCCGCCCTCGATCGGTTCGGTCGCACCCTCGCGGTGGCCGCCGTGCTCGCCGCTGGCTTTGCCTTTGCACTGAGCCGCTTCGGCCACGGTCCGATCGCCTTTCTCCGGGGCATGTCTGGAGTGGTGCGTGACTACACAATCACCCAAGCGGACGACGCCGGAGGGTTCTCGGTCGCGGGTATCCTTCTGTTCGTCATTCTGGCAACGCTGCCGACGTTGTTCTTCCTGACGCGGAAGTACTTGGACCCAACCTCTGCGATGTGGCTCGCTGGCGCGCTGCCCGGAGTCTTTCGTGGTGTGCTCCGCAGCGACCCGGAGCACGTCTATGCGGCGGCGCTGCCCCTCGCGGCGGTGCTGTGCGTGGTATGCGCGCGCAATTGGGGAAAGCACCACACCAAAGCCGCATGGTCCGGGTTGCTGGCGAGCATTTTCATCCTGGGTTGGTTCGGTGGTCACCGCGACCGCCCTTCTGCGTGGCAACCCACAAAGCTCAGTCGCGCCTTTTCGCTGCGCGCCTCGGCGCCCTCGCCGGGGACAGACTCTGGCTACCAGGGCGACCTGCAGCGCGTCGTCGCCTGGATGCGAAGCGAGGCTGCCGCGGGCGCCGAATGTGTCACGGTCCCCCACGGCATGGGCGCCGCCCATCCACTGTCCGATGTAGATGGTCCGAACAAGAACGTCTTGCGCTGGTCCGCATCGCGTCAGCGAGACGTGGCGGAGAAGCTGCAACGCAGGGCGTGCCCACGCCTCGTCATGCGCTTGGACACTTTCGATTGGCAACCCGCAGTGCACCAATGGGCGCTGGGGCCGGACTTCGTGGCCCGCGCCCGATACTACGCACCAGTCGCCCGCCTCGGGCCGGCGATCTTCGGCGCAAGGCTCCGGGACAAACCCTTGGAAATGACCAGGCGTCCTATCCGTGTCTCGGAGCTGTTGAGTCGGCAGCAGCTCTCGGTGCCTGGAAGTCTTGAGCTCAGCTTTGACCGGGCCGTGCCTGAGCACCATTTGATAGAAATCGCCTACGAACTCGCCGTGCCCACTGTGCACAGATTGCTCGGCGGAATGCCTTGGCTTGAGGTGGAGTTCTTCTCGGGCAACCAGTCCCTCGGGCCGCGCACGCTACTGCCCGGGCTGGAGGTGGGCCAGAAGACAGTTCAGGTGATCGCGCCGGTACCCGAGTCGGCGGAGTGGCATTGGTACGGCCTGCGCCCAACGGAAAAGCCACGGGCCGCAACGCGCATGGTCGTCCACACAGTCGCCCGCGACGCCTCGGCGCGCCGCTTGGAGTTGCGGGTACACGCCCTGACCGAGGTCTCGCTGAGCGATCCGGGAAGCCCCCGGGCCTCGACGTGCGAACGACAGGTAGACCTTGCAGAGCGAGCGGAAGCCAACGCCTTTGGGCGCTTCACGGTTGCGGCTACCCGGGAGAAATCCATTCTGCTTCCGCCGAACCCTTTGCCAGAACCTCCTGCTGAGCTCTTCCTGCCCGTTCGCGCCTGCGAAGACTCCTGCGTCTTTGCCGACATCACCCGAGAGAGCACCGCAGGGGACGGCACCTACTTCGATGTGCACGTTGTCGACGGACCGACTCGCCCGCGGGAGGTGCGGTTCTTCATGCGACCCGGAGACTTCGCCAAAACTGTGGAGTTTCCATTGCGGCGTTTCGCCAATCGCGAAGTGCTGCTGCGTTTCGGGGTAGACCCCGGAGGCAATACCGAAGGCGATACAGTCCGCGTGGCAACCCCCGTCGTCGCTCCGTGCCAGACGCGCAAGAGCATCCTCCAAGAGATCCATCAGGACCGCTTGGAGGTGGCCCGAGGGGTCGCAACGGCAACCGTGGACGGTCTGGTCCTGACGCCTGAACACCGATCGTCTCCTCCCGTAGACGCGCGCCTCGGCGTTGAATTGAAATCCGGAGACTGCCTAGCGTTCACGATAGAGCCAGCGGAGACAAAAGAAGCCGGCGTCGCCATCGAAGTCAGTGTTCTCGAGTCAGACATCGTGCGACGCCTGGTACGTGAAGAGTTCCGTCCCGGGGACGTCGAGCCCCGGGGGTTCAAAGACGTGCCTCTGGAAATGTGGAAAAACAAATGGGTCAAATTGCGCTTTTCAGCTTGGCCCCTGGGCCTGGGCGACGCACCGCAAGCCCGGATCCTACGACCGCGATTGCACCCATGCGGTCGCAACGCCCCCTGGAGCCGGCACGGTGGCTAGCTTCGCCTCTCTTCGCCGCGCGGTTGTCGGACTCCGTGCCGCCAGCTTGGTCGCAGCTGGTTCAGCTCCGCCTTCGCTGCGGGAAGCCCTGGTTCACGCGCGCCTGCGCAAGGTATTGCGCCACTCGCTTCAGTCGGTTCCGGCAGTCCAGTTGAAGCTAGCGGGCTTCGTTGAGGCGCGCGTACTTCCCCTGAAAGACTTTCCGCCGACGACTCGTGCCGACCTCCGCAACCTGCCGTCCCTAGCGCATTTGTCAACGCTCGCGACGGGCGTCACTACGTCAGACGCCACCAGTGGCTCCTCGGGAAGTCGGCTGACCGTGGTGCGCGACGAACTCGATACTGCCATCGGCGATGCCGTTTGGATGCGCACGTACGCGCAACTTGGTTGGACCCCGGGCATGCGCCGGGCGCGCCTACGGCATCCCGATCCAGAAACTGACCACCAACCGATGCGCGGACTACGCGCTCGCCTGCACTTGCCGCAACCCGTAGAGATTTCCTCTGCACTGCCGCCAGAGGCACAAGTCAACGCGCTACTGCGCTACTGCCCGGATTTGATCCACGGCAGTCCTTTCGAGCTGGCCCAAGTCTGCAGCGAACTCAAGCGCTGTCGGATGCGCCTGGCGCCCCGCGCCGTCGTGTGTGCTGGGGAACCGTTGCACGCGGACGTAGCGGCGCTGATTCGCGACCGCCTCGGTGTTGTTCCGCGCAGCGTGTACGGCACTTCAGAGGCTGGACTCGTGGCGTGGAGCTGTAGTCGTGGCCGCTTTCACGTCAATTCGGACGTCGTCTTCGTCGAACTGCAAAGTGACGGCAGGGACGGCCGCGCCAATGTGCTTATGACCACGCTGCTGCGTCGAGCCATGCCGCTGATCCGATTCGCGCCGGATGATGTAGTCCTTTCCCCGGACCTGGCCATGCGCTGCGGATGCGGCAGCGCGTGGCCGCTTTTTGGCGAGCCCCTCGGTCCGGAAAGCAGCTTTCTGCAGCTGCCCGACGGCACGCGTGTGGCGGAACGGGACGTCGCAGCAGCCTTGGCATCCTTCGGAGGTTCTCACCGCTTCGCGCTGACACAGACAGACAGCCAACGCGTCAACGTGTGCGCCCAAGCCCAGGTCGTTGCCTCGAATAGAATGAGGCGAGCCGTGCGCCACGCCCTGCATCGCCTAGTGGGAGGCGAGTTAAGCTTCAGCATCGAGCCCGTCACGAACGTGCCCCGGGGCAAGACCGGAAAGTATGCGCTGGTGCGTCGGACTTGCGGAGGCTTCCAGTGACGACGCCCGCGGCCCGCCTCGTGGCTCGACGACAGACCGAGCGGCTCAGCCTCGACCTAACGCCGGCGCCCACTCACACGCGTACGATCCGACTGGCGCCAGGGCAGCGCTTCGGTCCGCTGCGCATGATTGACCACGGACTACATACGCAGCAGGTAGCGCTGCTCTCTCCCATTTCAACGCCGCAGGGTTCGACGCTATCCGTTGCCGGATGTCAGATAGAGGTCTCTCCGGGTGAAGTGCATTTCGTGGACGTCGCGCGCGGAGTCTGCATCGACAACCCAACCCCCTTCGAGCGCGTGGACCTGCTGTACAGCGTCGCAACTACTCACCCACTGACGCGCGCCTTGAGCAGCGCCGGGCTGGGCGCGGAGCCCAAGCCCTTGTTGGGAGAGCTACCCGCCCGCCGCCTGTTGCGAAGCTTACCCACGTCGCTGCAACACAGCGCAGAGGGCCACGGGGCGCCGCTGCTGGCGGCGCTTCGGCACGCCCAAGCCACGGGCTCGCTGCGCCGAGTTTCGCGCGCGCGTGTGCAGGGCCAGGAAATCGAGGCCGAGGTGCTCGCGCCCGCCGAAGCCATGGCGTCGCTCTGCGCGTGGTTGGCGCCGGGGCGGCCGCCTCAGGCGACGCCACTTCCGTGGACACATCTGCGGCGTGCGATACGCCAGGGGATGGACCAAGTCGACCTGTGCCTCGTCCTGGTGCCGCGCGCGGCAAGCTCGCTTCTGCCGGCTGGCTTTGTGCGCGCACCGGGGTCTGTGAGCGTACGCGCCGACACAATCGCCGCGCTACGCAAGTGGACCACCGGCGCTGCGCCCCTAGGCAAGTACCGACGTCGGGCGCTGCGCGAAGGCATACGGGTCGACATTTTGCACAGCGCCGAGGCGCTGCATCGCGCTCACTTCGACTTCTATCGCCCTTTTCTCGAACACAAGTTCGGAGCGGCCGGGAACCCGCATAGCCTGGCGGCGTACGCAGGATATGATTGGGAAGTGCTTGCGGCACGTTCGGCTGGAGACTGGGTGGCTGCTGGCACCACTCTGATCCACCACGACCGCTACCGCTTTCTGTCTCTGGGATACGCGGAAGGCCAGCAGGGTGCGAGTCACGCCCTCTATGCCGCTGCTGTCGAGCGGGCAGCGCAGCTCAGCTTGCCGTGTCTGGACCTAGGACCGGAGCGTCCGTTTCTTGGAAACCCGGTGCTTGGCTACAAAGCCCAGTGGGGGGCAAAAATCCAGAGTGATCCTTGGCGTACCGGTTTGCTCGGGATCGGTTATCGAAAGCGCACGCCCGGCTTGGACGCGCTGCTGCAACGGTCGCCGTTGATTGTCTTTGACGGCGTTCATCTCGCGCATATGTCCCCGCACCCTGCCGAGTTTTCGAGGACAATCGGGCCAGCGCCGCACGCTCCCCCGCCCGCCGCTGCAGGCAGATAGCGGCGGCGCCGCTTGCGGCGCGGCTGAGCCAAGCCCAGCGCGTAAGTAGTACTCCAATGGATGGATCTTACGACACAGCCCGCTAGGAACTGGTCGCGACGGCCTGATACCAGTTACGCCACTTGAATACTTCGTCGCAAGGTGGAACCAGCACCCGTGCCTGCGCTGACTCCGCGGCATGTATGAAAGCCGCAGGGAAGTCCTCGGGATAGTTCCGCCGCAACGCATCCGACCAGAAGACCTCGCCCCCCTTGTGTTCTTCCCGCACCGCCCTCCGCTGCATATGCTCCAGGTAGTGGCTTGCGCTTTCGGACGCCGACGCATTGAAATAGAGCACATACTTTTCCCGAGCCTGTTGGCCGGCGAGCGGCCGCGCGCTGACGTGGGGGAGGCGATAGTCGAAGACCAGGGCGTCCCCCGCGCGCAGCGGTACCCGCACCCGGCGCAGGGGCCGAAGCAGGCGATCGCGGAGCGCCTTGCAAGCATAGGCCATCCGCGGCGGCGCCCAGCGCATTGGCAAACGATGCGCGCCGGGAATGACCTCCAGCCCACCACCGCCCGCAGCGTTGTCTTGTAAATAAATACCGCACTTCACCACCCGGAAGTGCTCTCGCTGCAGCGCCAGATGCGGGCCGTCGGGATCGCTGTCCGCATGCCATACGCCGTACATATCGTGCTGCGCGCACAAGTCCGGGACGGTAAAATAGTCCGCACCAAGGGCCTGCCTCAAGCGCCGTACGAGGGGCTCTCTAAACGGCAATTGCATCAGCGAAGGGCTGGCTTGTAGCTGAGAGAACCTCAAAAACCGCGGGCTTCCAGCAGCGACAAAGCGACCAGACAGTTCGTCGCGCAGCGCGCAAACCGCGTCCGAATCGAGCAGGGCAGGCACGACGAAGAAGCCGCGCTGGTGCAACTCGGCGTCCGTCATGATTCGCAAACCGTCACTTTCAATCCCAGCTCCAGCGAAAGCTCGCGATGCCGCTTGGCACCGTCCTCATTTCCTGTGAGCAACGCCAATCCGTGGTCGGGGTCCTCGACAACCAGGGGCGCCTGCGCGAGCAGACCCCGTCCGCGCGCAGGCTCCTTCCCCAGGCGAATGGCCAGGCTACGTTCGCAGTACGGGGAGCGCATCATCTGGGGACACCACTGCCTCTTGTAGTGCAAGACTGGGTCGAGCACGAAGGGGGGGTGCATGCCCAACTCCAAGTGCGCTACCCGTCGACAATAGGCGCGAGCAAAAGCGGCAAAATACAGAGCGTGTCCGGCGCCGCGTTGCCGATGGGACAAGTCACCTCTATCAAAGCCCAGCTCGACGAATACGTAGTCCATCCCATCGCGATAGCCCGCGGCGGCGGCAACCCACTTCCCGCCCTGCGTGATGGCCAGGATCTCCGGGGGCTCCGCATACGCTCCGTATTCCGTCACTTGCCGCAACTTGACTCGGGCCCCCCGCAACGCGCGCTGCGTGGGCTCGTAAAAGTCGGAGAAGAATCGGCGCCAGGCCTCCCGTCCAAACGCCACATGGAAGCCGTAGCCGGCGCGGCGGATCTGCCGAGCGTATTTGCCAAAGGGTGGCCCTGCAGCGGCAATCCGAGCCGACATCCTCGCCACGTCCGACTTTAAGGAAAGCTGTCTAGGCGCCACGTGCCACGGCGCCCCCAGAGCGCGCGCCCGATTGAGTGGCATGGCCACCAGCAGGAGGTCCCCACTGCCTAGAACTTCGGCCAAATCCGCCGGGCGTGCCCGGGGCAAGAACTCCAAGCGCTCCAGGCGCAGCTGCCCCCGAGCGAAGTGCCGCGATAACAAGTAGCGTTCACGCGAGTCGCCGATGAGTACCACCCGAAAACTCCCGCCGTCATCGAGGCCTGCGCAATACGAGGCAAGTGCATCGGGTTCACGCGGGTCTGAAGTCCGCCCATCAAGTAAGCGCAGCACGCGTCGTAAGCCAAGAGTCACTGCCCCACCGTGATCTTCCGCAACCACCGATCCACTCGGTAGCCCATGCGTTCGATACGCCCGGGGCGCTTGGCCCGGGGCGGAGCAGGCAACTCGACCACCGTTGCAGAAAAGCGCTCACGCAGTCGCGCAATGAATCTTTCGACGCGACCGCCGACCGCGTGACAGTACATCGGGGAGCGCGCCAAGAAGACGGACCCGGGCTGCACCGACCACTCCAGTCGGAAGAACTCTTCGATGGCAGGTTCGATGCTGTCGTGAGGAGCGAGGCGCGACGCGAAGAAGTCGAAGTCCAAGTCGAGGTCCTCGCCTTCGAAGATGGGAGCGAGCGTTTCAGCTTCGATACAGCACGCAAACTCCAAAGGAACCCAGGGACTACGCAGAGGCCGCATCCAGCGCTGCCCAAGGTCCGAGCAAAACGCCACGCTTCCCAGATCGCGGTCGCGACCACCATAGGGACCGAAGGCCCATCGGATCGAGCGCACCCTCCCTTCCAGCACGGCATGAGAGAGGAAGTTCCCTCCGTCAACATGCCCTTCGAGTAGCCGCGGGTCGAAGCGCGCTGCCCCTAACTTCCGCGCGCGATCGATGACCAGGCCGCGCAGATCGCAGTGCGCGTCGAAACGCAAGAGTCGCAAATCACGAACATTCGATCGACGCCACAGATGCAGCATCGCCGAGTGGTCGTCAGAAACGTAGAGCGTGGTCACAGTCGAAGTATGCGGCGATTGGGTTGGGTACGCCGAGCTAGGCCCGCCAGACGCTCCATCGCCGCAGTCGGGCTGCATCCAGCGAGCTGTCGTTCCAGGTCGATGCTGTCCAATCCCCGCGGCAGACGGAGTCCATGACCTCCGCAGTGCCAGAGTGTCGGACGAACACCAAAGCTGACGGGGCACAGCGCGTCGAGCACCGCACGGCTGCTCGGCGACCATTCTCGAACCTTGAGTGCCAAAACCGTGTCGAAGCGCCCCGGGCAAAACACCTCCGGTGAGAAACCCGTCTTGAAGGCAAATAGCCCATCCCGCGCAAACGGTTGGCTCTGGGTCAGCCCCATGCGACGCACTCCAATCCGTGCGGCCCACTGCCTGCTGCGGATGACCAACGCCAAGTCCGCGCCGTCGGCAACGAGCGTTGGATCGCCGTCCAACACCCCGCCGGCCCAGTGGTCTGCAATGTGGTCCCCGGACCGCAGCACGTTCAGGGCGCCGGCAACCACGGTCTCCCCGCTGGACAGGAACAGCAAGAAACCGCGCGATAGTCCGCGCTGCAAGTACTGACGCGAGCGCTTGTACGCGTCGACACCGTGGCGCGCCTGCAGCGACGGCTCGTACAAGCGCTGATGGAAGAAGTCGAACGACGCCGCGTCACGATGCACTGAAACACTGAAAGAGGACGCCCGACAGCGGGCCCAGCGCCTAGCAAGATCCTTGGACAACGATGTGGAGCTCGTGTCCAGTTCGAAGCTAGTGAACTTCGGCAACACGATGCAGCCCTGGACCGCCGATCGCCGAGCACGCCAGCGCGGAACTTCGCAAATCGTCAATTGCGGTTCGTGGCCCTCGCTCAAGGTTTCACACCGATGTACCAGACGCTCAACGGCAGTTAGCAGATGTGGATCCCAAGCTCGAAGCAACACCCTGCGCCCGAGCAGCGAGCGCTGCAGCTGACTTCGCGGGCGAAGGCGCTGCCGCATGCCGGCAATCTTGCCGAATACATCCCGAGCGTTCACGCGCGCCCCCCAAGACGCGACGCCCAACTGAAGAAGCGGTGCCGATACTCCGGGTCGGCCGCTCGGCTTGCAAGCGCGTGAACCGCCGACAGACTGGCTTCCGGCGCTGTTTCCACGCTGACTGCGCCCGCGACCCGGGCAACTCGGCCGGCGACTTCAGTGGGCTCTTCGCCCCATGCCAGCACCCACCCCAGCGCGGTCACGAAGCTTCTGGGAGGGGGGGCCACGAAGTCGCCAACGCCCAGTGTTTTCCGTAGCTCCGTCTGCGGAGGCAAGGCGGTCGGGGATCTGAGCGCGACGATGCGTCCCGCCCTTGGCGTGCGCAAGATGCGGGCGCGCCCACACGCCGCGGGGTTCGGTTCGGGCACGGCTTCACCCAGAGCCACCTGCAAAGCGAGCCCAAGGGGCCACACACCCTGCGTCACTTCGACCAGGCGTGCAACGGGTCCGCCACCAAGGCGGGGAGTGACTTCGAGGACACTGGCGCCGGCGTCGCCCAGCACGAGTTCCATGTGCAGGACCGTATCGCGCAACCCCAAACAGCGAGCTGCGTTCTCGACAACTCGCCACAGCGCGGCGCCATCGTGCTCGGAAGGCATGGCTTCCTCGTGGGTCGAAAAGTACGGAGCGTCGACACAAGTCTTATCACTGGCGCCCAGGGGGATGAGCTCTTCGCCGTCCATCAGCCCATTGGCGGCGATCGTGGGGCCGGCGATGAGAGGTTCGACGAGCACGCCAGGCCAGCGCGAATCCATCCAATGGGCGCGCGCGGCAAGATCGTAAGCTACTGGCAGGTCCACCAGGCGGTTCACCGCGGTGACGCCAATTCCGCCGGCAAGATCCCGGGGTTTGACCACGACCGGCAACCCAAGTGCTTGCGCGGCTTGCCGGGCCTCTGCATGCGAACGCACCAAATGCGCCTGGGGCGTCGCGATGCCACCCGCCGCCAACCTACGGCGCAGCGCCCATTTGTCGCGGCAAGTCTCGACGACAGGGTGAGGCGGACCGCGTAGCCCCAAAGCCTCGACCATTCGCGCCGCCAGCCGCAGGCATTCTTCGTGCACGCTGATCACGGCGTCAAACGGCCTATCACGGGCCATGTCGACAACCGCCCGCACCGCTGAATCGTGATGCTGCGGGTCAACTAGAAGCAACTGGTCCACGACGGCGGCCACGCGGCGACGATCCCACTGCCACCAAGGCGCGCGACGACGCAACACCGACAGAGTGCAATCAGGTCGTTCAGTCTTCAGTCGCTGCAACTGGTCGAAGGCCTCCGTGTTCGACTCGCGATCGGCCTGAATCACCAAGACGTGCGGCACTAGGCGTCCTCGTCGTCAACCGCCGCCCACGGCCCGGAAGGATCGAAGGCCCCATGCACATAGAACGTGGCGTAGGGAACTGAGAGCATGCTACGCCCACGCTTGCGCAACCGCTTTCCCACGATGCGCGCCAATTGCTCAGCCCCCCGCGCCCGTCGGAGCTTGCAACCTTGCAGGTCCTCGCGACAGTACACGGTCACCGGAGGCAGCGGGCACTGCAAGAGAGTAGGAGCGTGCTGCAGCCACCCGGACGCCATTTCCGGCGGCGGCCACAAGGACGAGCCCTCAGGCGAAACTAGCTTTGGAGATACTGCTGCGACGTCAGGTGCCGCGGCTTCTTCCAGAAGTGGCAACAGCCACTCGTTGCCGTGCGCCTCGGCCCCAGGATGCGCGATCACGACGTAGTCTGAGGCGCTATGCAGCACTCCGGCTTCGACGAGGGTGCCATAGGACTTAGGTTCTTCGACTCGCAGCAGTTGGACCGTCCGCGGCAACTTGCCGCGCAGATCCCGGGCCGTCGCCACCACAACCTCCGGTTTTAGCGTCGTGCTCCCAAGGGAACGAACGCAGCGCTGAAGCGCCTTAAGCGAACCGACGTCCGGCACCACTACGCTGATACGCGTGCCTTTACCCAAGTCATGGCGAACGCGAAACGTCCGCGGCCTTGGCCCACGGGTGATCTTCGCGCTCAGACCTTGACGCCATACGGCCTCCCTGAGGGATTGCTCCTCCAAACGCGCGACCTCCTGCTCTTGGGCGACGCGCTGGGATTCGGGGCGCAAGGCCGGGACGTGAACCGTGCACAGCACCACCGGCACACAAACAGCGCGTTTTACCCTCGGGGCGGCTCGCAACGCCAAATCATAGACCAGCGCATCAAAAGGAAATGCGGCGACGCGACCGGCGGGCAGATCCAGGAGTGTGGAGCGGTACATCACACCGCGCCCCAGGTAGCTGCAGTGAAACAGTAGGTGGGGTGACCACACGGCCTTGCGTCGGACGGGACGGGGCACATTGCTTTCGTCCAAGTCCTGCTCGTACGCGTACACCAGATCCGCGTCCACCTCGCGAGCCGAGAGCACCAGTTCACCGATTGCGTCCAGCCGCAGCAGATCCCCAGGCGCCAAAGGGATCACGTAGTCTGCCTCACGCACGACACGGTGAGCAAAGGGGTCGGCAACATGCGGAACCCGAACGAGTTCAACTCCGTCGGCACGAAAGCGTTCTTCGAGGATCGTGAGCCGCTCCCGCAGACCCGCACCAAGCGTATCTGGCGCCACCACCAGTACACGCCAATGCGGATAGTACTGTCGGCGCACTTGCTCGAGCGTCCAGTCGACGTAGTCGGGCTCCTAGTCGCCCCGCACACACACGACCGCAGCCACAACAGGCGGTTGCTTCAACTTGGACACGAGTTTGCGCCACTCAAAGCGGGAGCGCGTTGGCGGCTCGATAGGGTGCGCCACGGCCACCTGCCCCTGCTCGAGGTGCACCGGCTCTTCCGTGAAGCCGAAACCGTCGAACGCGCGTTGCAGCCCGTGTTTCACCCGTCTTGATGCGAACTGCCCGGTCTTCTTCAGGGCGACGGGCAGACCATGGGAGCGTGCTTCGTCGCGAAACAGCACCACATGCTTCTTCACCTCATAGGCAGGTGCCGGCAGACTGTCGAGCCCGGCGCGGCGCTCACCGTCCGGGGCGCGCGCAGGTGCTTTGGCCCAAGCCATGAGCGGCTCGAGTTGTGCAGCAGCGCGCAAGGTGGTCTCGGCATGTCGGCGTCCGCGGCGACCGCGGCGCTCCGCGCCTGCAGGGTCCTCCACGAGTTCGACAATCGCATCCGAGAGGGCACGTGGGTCGCCCGGCTCTGCGGACAGCGCAATGCCACGCCGCTCCAAGTCTTCGCTGATTTCGCTGAGCCGAGTGCATACGATGGGCAGACCCGCCGCGAGCCAGTCCAACATGCGCGTGCGTGCCCCCAGGACGCCCTCGTAAGTGAAGCGATCGACGAGCAATGCGGCGTTCGCGGCTTCATAGTATCCGAACAGCTCCGTCGTTTGCACCCAGCCGGCGAGTTCGAAACGCTTTCGATGTCTGGACTTTCGCACCAGCTCTTGAAACTGCGCGTACGCGTCCACGTGGTGCCCCGGAATGCCGCCACCTGTAGAAACGAAGGACAGCGTCGGGCAACGCTTCATGCTGCGTTCGATCGCGTCGAACATGACGACGGGGTCGATCCAGGTGTTGAACCCACCGCTGGAAAGCAGGACAAATGGGTCTCCGGGCTTGCGTTGTTTTCGGCGAATGCGCCCGTATAGCTCGAGCTCTTCGTCGTCGATGCTGTTGGGGACTGCCGTGACCAACTCCGTCCCGTCGTTGCCACCCGTCAGGCGGCCGACCAGGCCCAACTGCCCGATCAGCGCGAGGCGCTGGGCACGGGAGCAGGTCGAGAAGTGGTCCGCGCGCAACAGCACAGGCAGGAACTTGCGATGCCATTCGGCAATGTTGTCATCGTGTCCGAGCGTCCGCGCCTTGGCTTGGGCCTCCGCCATCGGATCGCCGTTCACGTCGGCCCAAAACGGAAGCCGCCCGATGAAATTGACGGCCATGGACGCCGGGTCCCGATTCACGCCAACGACACAATCCGGTTCGAATCGCGCGATGCGACGTCGGATCCAGTCCGGACGCTCGTGACAGAGGTGCTCGGAGATGCTCCACACCGTGACTCCGTCCCGTTCGACCAGCGTCTTCTTGTCTGACGGCCAACCTTCATAGGCGTGACCGCGGATGGAAAACAGCAACACCTCGTGTCCCGCCCGCGCGAGGCAGCTCGCGAAGTGCCATGTGCGCAGCGCAAGGGCGAACAGCCGGGTGCTTTGCTCGAAACGCATGGGCCCGAGCCCGAAGACGACGATTCGTGCCATGTTTTCAGCGCGCTCCCGTGTCGAAGATCACGTCGCCTGCTCTTGGCGCCCCTGGACTGGAATCTCGAGAGCTCATCAACGCGGAAAGGTACGCCCGCGCGCACACCCGGCGCTCGCGCCCGTCCCGAGCGGATAGAAACGCGGCTTCGGATGGCAGGAACTGGAAAGCGATCTGCCGCAGTGAGTAGTTGCGGTACACGAAGCGCATGCGCCCCTCGTGATAGCGCTGAAGGTACTTGCGTGTGCTGGCACCGCCGCTGGCGACGGATTCGTGATGCTCTACGACGGCACGCGGGTTGTAGAGCACGCGATACCCACCCTGCCGCGCACGCACGCACAGTTCGGTCTCTTCGTAGTAGGCGGGAAAGTATGCGGCCGACAGAAAGCCCACCGTGTCGATCACATCACGGCGGGTGCCGATGGCCGCGCCGCAGACGTATTCCACGTCTGCCTCGCGATCGAACTGTCCAACGTCATCCTGACCGCGTCCGCGATGCTCACTACGTGCGTTGGGGAACAGCATGCCCCCCGCGTGCTGAAGCACATGGGTGCCAGGATGCAGGATCTTGCAGCCAACCACGCCGACGCTGCGCGCCTTCAGGCTGAGCACCATCTCGCCAAGCCAATCCGGTGCGGCCCGGGCATCCGGATTCAAGAGCAGGATGTTGTCCGCGCGGGCCCGCTCCAAAGCCAAGATGTTGCCTCCGGCGAAGCCCAAGTTGCGCCGCGACTTCACAAAGCGCACCCGGGGGTACGCGTCGACGAGCCCGTCGACGGGCGTGCTCGACGCGTTGTCTACAACGATGATCTCGAATGCGTCTCGGGGGAACTCGGAACGCTCCAGGGAATCCAAGCACTCCACCAAGTAGGGGCGGGTGGAATACTCGACGATGAGAACGGATGCCTGCACGGTCAGGAGGCCCGGTGATCAGCAGTAGTGTGCACGAGGTACGCCCGGTGATGGGCAAAGATCGGAGAAAGCACCGGAAGAGTCTCGAATGTGGGGTGGCGACGCATGCGTAGGAGCAGAGCTGCGGGCCGGTCGCCCGTGGCCCAGGGGAAATCTGCCGGCCCGTACCGAAAATCGGACGCGGCCTTGGGCTGCGCCCGGGGGAATAGCCGGGCTATCGTACCATCGAGCAGCCCAGAACCTTGAGGTACAAACAGATCCGGCCACCAGGGGCAGTCCACCCATGCGCGGTCCTCGATGCTGCCCACTTGCCGCAATGCCTGCTCAAGAACGCGGACCCGCGTCGCTGGATGGTCGAACAGTTCCGGGTGTCGGCGCTGCTCAAATAACCGTAGTGCACGCCGCATCCAAGTCCCATAGCTGAACGGATGGGTCACGAACACGACGAGCCGCCGGGCGCGCGCCGCCAACGTGCGCAGATACGCCCGCCAGTCCGGCGCAGTCGCGAGGGCGTTGAACGAGATCGCCGCATCCCACGTGCCTTCGGGAATGGTGGAGGTTTGCAGCGTTGTGAGTCGCTGAGAAAGGTCCGCGGACTCGTATACGGTGCGCACATCATGCAGCCGCTGAGCGCTCGCGTGCGCCACGGTCACGTGGTAGCCCAGCCGCGCGATCCCGAGCGCATGTAGCCCCGGCATGCCTGCGAAACCATCTCGCGGGCCTTCAAAGACCGTTGCCCCGCCCCTGGGCGTGCCAAGCCACTGAGCGATGCGCGCGTAAACGACCCCGCGCTCATATGCGGTGCCAAGTCCGTAGTCCTCCACGCGGTCGCTCAAGTGTATAGAAGTAGCCGGTTTTCCGCCAAGGCTGGACGGATGTCGACCCCCATGCGATTCTATGGGTTGAACTACCATGAAGACGACACAGCGCCATCGCAGTCCGTGGCTCGGCATCCTCGCAGTGCTCGTCACGGCGTGCGCCGCCAGCGATGACAGCGGTGGCCCGACCGGGCCGACCAAGCCCGCGCCCACAACCTGCAACGACGTCAGCGACTGCCCGGCTGGAACGAAAGCCTGCGTCGGTAACTTTTGCGTGTCCCAAGAGTGCCCGGACGCCGACGGAGACGGCGCCGGCGTTGGCCCTGGCTGCGCCACCTTCGATTGTGACGATAGCGACCCCAGCGTGCCCGCCAGTAGTGAAATCTGCGACAACAACAAGGACGACGACTGCGACGGCTTGAGCGACGAAGGCTGCCCGTGCAAGGACGACTTGGGTAACCCGGTGCCCGACGGCACGACGCGCCCCTGCGGTGGTAGCGGAGACTGCGCAGGTATTCAGACCTGCGAAAATAGCGCGTGGGCAACGACCTGTGAGGGCGGGCGTGCTCCAGAGCAGGAAATCTGCGGCAACGACACGGACGAGAACTGCGACGGCAAGAAGGACGAAGGCTGCTGTCCCGGATCCGAAACGGTGTGCACGGGCACGGCGGTGTGCAGCTCCAACGGCATCTGCAACTGATCGCCGTCCCGGATGGGCACGGCATGGTGTACCTAGCGTCGCATTCCTAGTCCGGCGGTGAAGTCGAATGCAGATCCTCGTCACGGGCGGCGCCGGCTACATCGGAACGCCGCTTTGTCTGCGACTGCTTGAACTCGGACACGGTGTTACGTGCTGGGATCCGGGCCTATTCGGTTTCCATTTCCCGTCTCCGCTTCCTGGACTCGACCTTCGCGCGCGACGTGTGCAGGACATGAGCGCACAGGACTTCGAGCAGATCGCGCCGCAATGGGTGCTGCACCTCTCTGGGCTTTCCAACGACCCCATGGCCAATTTCGCGCCGCAAATGAACTGGGAGGAAAACACTCGCGCAAGCGAACACGTGGGCGCCCTAGCGAAGAAGTTCGATGTCCCACTGGTTTTTGCCAGTAGCGCAAGCGTCTACGGATACCAGCCCGACGCGATCTTGACCGAGGACTGCGACGTGTCCCCGATTGGGCACTACTCGGAATCCAAAGCAGCAGCAGAGCGCTGGCTGAGCGATCATGTACCACGGGTGTTCTGTCTGCGGCAGGCAACGGTAATGGGTTGGTCCCCGCGCATGCGCTTCGACTTACTGACGAACGGCATGACGCTCTCCGCCTTTAGCCAGGGCCGGATTCAAGTCTTGTATGGCGGGAGAGAGGCGCGCCCGCAAGTGCACGTGCTCGATTTAGTAGAAGCCTACGTGCGGGTGCTATCCACGCCAAGGCTTGCCACCGGCGTGTACAATGTAAGCTCTTCCAATGACAACGTGATGGGCTTGGCGCAGGTCATTCAGTCCCAGCTGAAACAGCAATATGGGCGTTGCATCGAACTGGCTGTGACCGACGAAGCCAGGAAGCATCGCAGCTACAACCTGTCCAGCCAGCGGCTGACCGACGCCACGGGTTGGCGTGCCACGCGGAGCGTCGCGGATACTGTCGACGAGCTCTGCATCAGACTTTCGGAACCCGACTTCGACCCGCACGATCCCCGCATGCTGAACATCGCCTGGATGAAGCTGCTATTCGACGCACAGTCGATACTCGACCGCGCGGGTCGAATCGATACGACCGACCGCGGACAATGACCGTTGAGGCAGCGCCATGCTCTTCGAGTGGGGCCGCCGAGACATGCGCAGCGTGTGGCGGACGACTCTTCCTGCTCTCCTATCGACTGACAGAGCACGTCATCCTTCGATGCGACGCTTGCGGCCTTGGCTCCGCCTTCCCGAAACCCACGCCGGCGTCTCTCAAATCACTCTATGCAAGCCCGGACTACTTCCAGGGAAGCGCCTACTACTTGGACTACGTGGGGCATGCGGCAAACTATCGCCGCTTGGCCCAAAAGGTGATCGCTCGGGTCACGCGACACCGGACGCCACCGGGTCGCTGGTTCGACGTTGGCGCGGCCGCGGGCTTCTTCATGCAAGAGGCGAAAGCAGCCGGCTGGAACGTGGCCGGCCTCGAACCGTGCCCAGAGATGGCGCAGCACGCTCGCGGCGCCGGCCTGAATGTAGACTCCGCGTTATTCGAAGAGTACTCGCTCGGCGACGCCTCACAGACGGTGGTAACGTTTTTGGATTCCTTGGAGCATTTCCTAGATCCTAGGGCAGCACTGGACAAGGCACGGCACGCTCTCGAACCGGGCGGGCTCGTCGTGATCCACACGCCCAACGTCGGTTCCTTGGCCGCACGTATTCTCCGTGCTCGCTGGCCTCACCTCACACCACCGGAGCACTTGCATTACTTTAGTCGAACCTCCTTGCGACTGATGCTGGAGCGCGCCGGGTTCGAAATGCTGTCCCTAGACACTCTCGGACACTACTTCTCCCTTCAGGAACTGTCGCGCCGGCTGCTGAAGACGAGAAAGCCTATGCGATATCTGGGACGGAGATCCTTTTACGTCGATGCGGGCGACTTGTTCGCAATAGCGAAAGTTCGCTAGGCGAAAGGAAGCGGACGACCCAATGCCCTCGCACCAACGTTTCCACCCCGTGGTGCGCAACCTGGGTCTGTTGGCGTTCTTTTCCTGCCTGATCGGGCTGAGTTGGGAGGAGCTGTTCAAAGATCCCCAGGCCACCGGTTTCGGCGACTATCAGTTCTTTCACCACTCTTGGGAAGCGGCCCGGGTGGCGTGGTACGGCGAGGGACAAGCGCCACTGTGGAATCCGTTTCAATGCGGAGGCATTCCGGACTGGGCAGACCCCCAAGCGCAGTTCTTTCACCCGCTATACGCCCTCACGGGCTTCCTCGGCACAACTCTCGCCCTCAAGGTCTTCCTGTGCTTGCACGCACTCTTCGGTTGTTTCGGCATGTACCACTTAGCCCGGCACCAAGGGCTACAGTGGTTCGGCGCTCTGACCGCAGCGACGATCTGGGTGGGCTCGGGCTTCTTCGCGTGGCATTGCGGAACCGGCCACGGCAACTTCATCGCGTTCTACCTCGCTCCCTGGGCTGTGCTGCTGTGGCGACGTGCTGTCGCTGACGTGCGATTCGCGCCGCTTCTGGCCTTGGTATTGAGCGGCGCTATTTACGCGGGGGGCGCCTACGCTTTTCCGTTTTTTGCACTCTTGCTAGGCGTGGAGGTCACGCTTCAGATGCTGAAGCCAACGCCCCAGACTGAAACGCGCACGGGCATTGTCGTGGCGGGATCTGTGACCGTCCTGTTGACGCTGACGCTTTGCGCCCTGCGTCTGCTGCCGATCCTTGAACACCTCGGATACTATCCGCGCCTCGTGGGGGGCAACGACAGCATCCGCCTGGGAGAATTGCTGCAGATGCTGACGCGCGATGACGCGCGTGGTCCAGGAACGCGCTTTGGCGGGCACCCATGGAGTTGGAGTGAGTACGGAAGCTACATCGGCTACCCCGCGGTGCTGCTGGGACTTGGCGGCGGCCTCCGTGCACTGCTTCTGAGGGTCCACGGACGTGTGCTGGTGGGCACGGTGCTCTTTGCCATGCTCACCCTTGGACACACCGGACTCATTTCGCCATGGACGCTGCTGCACCAACTCCCTGTCTTCGACTCCTTGCGCGTGCCCACACGATTCGTCGTGCTTTTTCTACTGTACTTCTCGCTGCTCGCAGGCACCGCCCTCGATGGGATCCGTGCGCGACGGCCCCGGCGTTTCGGACGCTTTGAATTCGGTAGCGGGGCCCATGGTTGGCTGCGACACGCCGTGCCCTGGGCGTGCTTGCTCTGGATCAGTGTCTCGTTGATCCAACACCACCGGTCTGTGCTGCGAGGGATGTGGCGAGACAAACCCGTGGTCGCGGCGGCGTCGCAGCGTTCTCCGCAGCTATTCATTGCTGCGATGCCCAAGGCTCACCAGCCTTGGGCGCAACATCCGGCGCCCGCGCAGTTCCCGTCAGCCAATCTGGGGACGGGATTCTGTTATACGGGGATGGCGTACCGGCCAGCGCCAGGGCTGTGGGCGGGCAAAGTTGCCCAGGTGCGGGTCACGGAAGGGGCTGTAGAGTCCTGGGGCAACTCCACCCGAAGCTTTTGGGCCGTGGTCGCGCTGCCTAATCCGGCTCGGGTGATCTTCAATCAAACCTATTCCCCGGGATGGCGCGCAGACACGGGTGAGCTGACGCTGACCCGCGGCCGGATTGCCGTGGACCTACCGCCGGGACGACATCGAGTCGAAATCGAATATCGGCCCGTGCTTTTTCCCTGGGCCGTCGGGATTTCCATTCTGGGCGCCCTCCTGGCGCTCTGGGTCGGACTGCTTGGCCATCGTCTCACGCGCGTGCGCAGCAAAGCGACTTTGACCCTCGGCTGCGTCGCGCTGGCAGTGATCACGAGCTTCGCATACGCGCGCGCCCCCAAGTGGGCGTACGACGAACAGACACCTGACAAGTTCCGAGCAAGCCAGTAGCCCGACCCCAATGCACCCGACGCGCCCGCTGCGACGCTGCGCCAACGCGACGCTAAATCGGGCGCACGCATCCGTAGGCATGCGGGGCAGCCCGCCCATTTGGGCGACGCCCCGCGGACGGCAGGGCACAAGCCGCGCGCGTTGACAGCCTGGCGGCTCGCCGGCACCCTTGGATGAATGCCGTCACTTTCCGTGGTCGTTCCCGTGTGGAACGGCGCCAGGTTTGTCGGTGAGAACCTGGCTCTCATTGCCGACTACCTAGCGTCCAGGGGAGACGGTGAGCTGCTTGTGGTCGACGACGGCAGCAGCGACAGTACCGTAAGCGTCGTCCAGGAAGCGATGGCACGAACGTCGACACGCGTCCCGAGTCGCATGCTGACCAACGAACGCAACCGTGGGAAAGGCTACTCTGTGCGCCGCGGGCTGCTGGCTGCGCGGGGGGATCTGCGACTGTTTGTTGACGCCGACTTGACCTACCCGTGTGACAACTTCCAGGCAGTGGAGCAGGCGCTGCTGCGTGGGGCGGACCTGGCCGTGGCAAGCCGCGTGCACCCCGACAGCCGCTACGTGATGGCGCCAGAGTTTTTCCGGCACGTGTATACGCGCCATCACCTGGGCCGCTTGTTCAATGCCGTTGTACAACGCGGGGTCGTGCGTGGGATCTCCGACACCCAGGCAGGGCTCAAGGGGTTTCGCCGGCAGACCGTGATCAACTTGCTTCCGCGGGTGAAGATGGAGCGCTTCGCGTTCGACGTCGAGCTCTTGTTTCTTGCCCAGCGCATGGGATTGCGCATCGAGGAAGTGCCCGTCACGTTCATCTATTGCAAGGAGCCCAGCTCTCTGCAATTGGCGCGGGACGGAGCACAGATGCTCGGTGACCTGCTCGAAATCCGCAGCCGCGCGCGACGTGGCGCATACGACGGCGCGCCGGATCTAGCCGCCGTCGTCCCCGAACCCGGCGAGCACGCAACGGAACGGCCTGCTCGTCACAAGATTTCGAGATAGCCGACGGCTTGATACCCGCGCTGCTTGAGGATCGCTGACAGCTCGGGGTCTTCCAGAGCCGCAAGCTCTTGCGGTCCGGCGTGACGCGCGCCCACGGTTGCCAAAGAGTGCGGCGTATCCCCTTCCCGAGGATGCACCACCCACTCGACCACGTCGTCGCGCAGCCGGGCGGCCAACTCTAAGGCCTCGCGGCGGAAGTGTGCGCTTCCGGTCAACTCCAAGCCAACTACCGGACGCACAGGCACACCCGCTTTGCGAGCGGCGCTCGCTAGACCCTTCCCCAGGCTGCGCAGCAAGACCCCGCGCGGCCCGCCCCGCCACGGCGGCGCCCGTTCCAGTGGCACACGCACGTGCGGACAGGCGCGGCGCACAGCCTCTCGGAGAATCACGTCGCGGATCACCGGGAAGGCATGAGCGTGATGGTGCCCGTTGATGTGCGTGGGCGTCACTCCAAAGTCTTGAAGCGCATCGAGTTGTGCCATCAACTCGCGCTCGATGCAGCGAGGTGAAAGCCGGGAACGCACCGTGGCAAGCAGCACCCGTGGCAAGCCAAGAAAGTCGCCGGCGGCGTTGGTCAGGCCTGGCTGCGCCCCGAACAACGCGCGCCCTTCCGTGACGCAAAAATGCAGCCCGATGCCAGCTCCTAGCTCCGCGAGTTCCGCGATCACGGCACGCTGCGGAGCCGCGGTCACGCAGACACTCACCTCCTTGACCAGCCCGGCGCGCACGGCCCTCAGGATCCCCCGGTCGATCTCCTCGCTCATGCCGAGATCGTCAGCGTTAAAGATGATGGATCGGCTCACGGGGTCGCTTTCCGAGTGGCCAGCACGACGCGAGATATCGCGGTTGCGCGTACGTCCATCTGTGCCTCGAATCCAGCGCGTTGCACCATCTGCTGCATTTCCACGGCCTCGAACAATCGCACAGGCACGCCCCAGGCGCGATGATACATCTGGTAGGCATTGCCCCAGGCTCCGCGCCGCGGGTAGAGCGCGACCAACGGCCCGCCGTCCCTCAGATGCCGGCGGATCCCACTGAGCGCCCCGACCGGGTCCGAACAGAATTCGAGCGCGCCCAGGCAGATGGCCTTGTCGAAGCGTTGATCCAGTGAAAGGCGGCACAAGTCAGCGCAGACTGCATCGACGCCTGCTTTGCGGCAGGCAGCAACCATCGCCTCAGAGGCATCGACGCCGAGCACCCTCGCGCCGGCAGCCTGAATCCAAGCGGAGTCAAAACCTGCGCCACAACCCGCGTCCAGCACCCGATCGCCGGGCCGAAGCCCAAGCAGCGCACGCACCACGGCACGTTCCCGGCTGCGGAGCGCGCCGACCGGTCCCTTGGCCATGCGACGCCGATAACCGGCGGCGCGCGTACCGAAGCGCGCGAGGGCTGCGGGGTTGATCATGCTGCCGTGACTCAGACTTCCGGCAAGCGCACGCGCTTTTCGGCCTCGGGGGCGATGGGCTGGCCACCGTCACGCTCCGCCACGGCCTGCTTGAATCCGACGGCTTCGGCCCGTTGCTTGAACCACAAGCCTTCGGGCGTGTGGCGCGCGATCCCATCACACAACGTGGCCAGCACCTGGGTGCTCACCAGACCCATGTTCTCGTAGGCCTGATTGATGACAAGCTTCTGCATCATGAGCTGGTTCTTCGGGACCGCTGCCATGCGCAATGCCATCGCGGCTACGTGCGCGTCCAAGTCTGCATCCGGCACCGCCTCCGACACGAGCCCCATCGCCTGAGCTGCTCGCCCATCCACGAGATCTCCCGTCAAGAGCATGCGTTTGGCTCGCTCGGCGCCGACCCGAAACACCCACATCGCCGTCGTCGGGCAGCCCCAAACCCGCGCGGGGGGATAGCCAATCTTCGCGTCGTTCGCCATGACGACCAGGTCACAGGAAAGCGCGATGTCGCTCCCGCCGGCAACGGCATAGCCGTGTACTTTCGCGATGGTCGGCTTGTGGCTGCGCCACAGCGACTGAAAGTCCAGAGTGTTCTGGTACATCATGCGGAAGTCGACGGTGGGGTCCCAGGGCATGCTCTGGACGCCAGGGTTTTCCCCCTGCGTCTGAGCATATGCCATCAAGTCGTAGCCGGCGCAGAAGGCACGACCGGCCCCTGTCAGCAGAATGACATGCACCGCGTCGTCCTTGCCCGCGCGTTCGACCGCTGCGCGGATCTCGCGGGGCATATGATGATCGATCGCGTTCAGACGATCGGGGCGGTTTAGGGTGATCGTGGCAACGCGATCGTCCACCGCGTACTGGATACTAAGATAGCTCACGCGACGTCCTCCTCGGAGGGCACGCTACTCTAAATTGCCGCGGATGCTACCGGCGCTTGCGAGCGACGAAACTCGTGAACTTCAGCTTCAAAGCGTCCAGGCGCTGCGCAAGCTGCTTGTCGGCGCCCTGTTTAGCGCCCTCGATCAGTCCCGGCGTCGATGCGTCCTCGACGATCAGCAGGGACTTCTGGATCTCCAATGCCAGGGTGGCATCCCCATGGTGGCGCACGAATGCCTGCACCAGAACTTTAGCCGCGCCGCTCCGAACCACCGCGGCCTCTCCGCGCTGCTTCAGCTCGGGCGTCTCCCACGCCCAGGAGTTTCCGACGTCACCCAGAGCTGCAAGTGCCAGCTTTCGCTCGTCGTAGTCGAGGTTTCCGCGTAGGAGTCCGTCGAGGGTAGAAACGATCACGGGACGACGGCAGTCTCCGATGGCGCTGAGCACGGCCCGGCGCCGCTCACCCGGCGTCTGGGTCAAGGAGACAAGCAGTTGCGTCGCCTCGGTGCTGCCGATGCGCCCAAGGGCTTCCGCTGCTGCGCGAACGACCCAATAGTCTTGCTCCTTTTGTGCGATGCGTGACAACACCGGCACCGCCCGGACGTCGCGCTTGCGTCCCACGGACTCGATGAGACTGACCCGCACGGCGAGCCACGCCGTCGGCGTCAAAGGACCGCGCTCGACCCCCTGCAGTGCCAGTTGCTCGAGCATTGGCAGAAGCGCGTCCGGCCCCAGAGCGTCCAGGCCGCGCGTCAACGAAGCGAGGCGTCCGCGCCGCTGCTTGTCCCGTAGGGCCGCCTGCGCCAGCACGCTACGTACCGCGCCGAATACCGCGGGATTAGCCACCCGATGCGCGGCAACGTCGCGACGCAAGATCTTCAGTTGAGCAGCCTCCAGATCCGAGGGCTGCAGCACCACACCTCGCGCCGCTGCGGGCGCCGCGTCCGCGACAGAGGCGCTGAGCCAAAGGCCGCAAGTCAGAACTACGGGCAACGCGATTCGACAGAACCGCGGGATTCGCGTGAGTTTCATAGTCCCGCCTCCCACCAGAACACGCCGGGTAAGGGCGTGCGTTTCGTATTGGTACCGCAATGCACTTCGCCGCTGAGTCGATGCAACATGTCCCAATCTTCCACGAAGTGCACGGTGATGCCGTGTTTGGAGAGCGCCTCAGTGAGTTGGGTCTCGAAGGGGTCCACTCCGCCGACCTTTGGTCCGTGCGGGCGTGGCGAGGCAAAGACGGTGTCGCCCAACACTTGGCCGTTCACGGTACCGGGCTGATAGGCCACGGACACCCCGTACGACGACATATGCAGAAACGGAGCCGGGATCAGGTCCGCATCACCGATGCCGACCTCAGTGCGCAGGACGTCGAGCTGTGCGTCGACTTCCACCTCGGCGCGCTTACTTTCAGCCATCACGTCGGTATCCGCAAGGGCGCCGCTCACGGAGATTTGTGCCGGAATGGTGCCATTGGTGTCGAAGTTGATCCAGGCCTTGCCCGTAAACATCATGGTGTCGCCTTGCCCCTGGCTCACCAAGTCTTCCAACATTTTCTTGGCGAGCGCTGGGTCGTTGACCAACACGACGAAGCCAAGGGGCGAGTTGGACTTCAGAAAGCTGACGGTCTCGTCTACGTGGCCAACGAGTAGCCACGAGGTGTCGATGAATACAGTGGGCTGCACGCGTTGAGCGGCGAAGAAATCGTCCACCGCGGGATTAGGGAAGAAGCTCGGCGTGCTGCCCCGCAAGATGCGGCCGAGGGGGTATGTCGTGCCGTTGTGCGTATGTGGCGGAATCGTTTCCGTATTCCCGTAGGAATTCAGCGAGTCCATGCTTTGCGAATGACCCGGCGCCACGGGAGGCGTGTACCCCGCAGAGTTCATGCCGTGATAGCTCATATACACTTCGCGCCCGGCTTCGCGCAGTGCGTTCGCTGGTTGCCCTGGACGTTCCACGTTGGCGGAACGCATGAACACGTCCAAGCGGCGTTGCTGGCCGTCCGGCGCGGGCACGGTGGCGTAGCCAATCTCCATCCAGTCTTGAGTCCAATGGTCGAACTGACCGTTGTCCACGAGGCCACCGGGGATCTGCGCGGCTTCGACGACGGGGTCGTAGCTCCCGTGAAATGCACTGTTGTCGAAGCCAAATACCCGGCTGGCGAACGCCTGTTCCGTCGCCTGAAGATGGTGTGACAAGAGCAGCGGAGCGACCCGCAACTGCACCAGATCACTGACGATACCGCTGCCAGCGGTCTCCACGTCCAAGTGCACGTCCACTAGCCCGGACCATCCGGTGGTGCTGCGAACGAAGTCACGGCCTTCGAGCCCTAGCTCGACGCCCGTGCGCAGGTCCGCAACCGTGAGATCGAGATACCAGGACGGCGCGCCGCCTTCCACGGGAACGTAGCTCAGTAGCTGCCACCCCTCGGCGGTTCGTCGAAACAGGCGAACCTGTTCGGCCGCCGCAGCAGCCACCCAGACTCGGCCAGCTGCAGCGTCCGGCGCGGCAGCCCAGGGCTTCACGATGAGGCGGGCCAAGTCCGCTTCGTCTTCAGGGCCATCGACGACATCGTTTGCACTGTCACGACAGCCGGCAAGGGCATCATCACTGAGGCCCTTGAGGTCGGGTCCGTGCGGGCAGGCCTGTGCGTCGTCGTCGACGTTGGGAAGGAACACCGCGCCCCGCTCAGCGGACCAGGCTTCCTCCCCTTCGTCGTCAGTTGGGTCGTCGAGGGAGATCAGGCCGTCACGATTGACGTCCACACGTAGGTCCACGATGGGCTGAGGCGTGGCGGGAGCGTTGTTGTCGCTGCTGCTGCAACCGGAGAGGCCGACGCAACCCGCGATCAGCAAAGGGGCGCTGAGTTTGTTCATGGGCACTTTCGAGGAAGACCTAAATACGAATCGAGTCCGCGTCTGGTTTCAGCTCCCCCACCTGCTGCCCCAGGCCGAGCAGCCTAGCGCGAGCCGGGCGACCTGCCCATCGTCCCTGCGAATTCCCCGAAAATCCTGGGAGAGCCTGGCGACGGAGCCTGCAGGACGCGCGGAACTGCCCCCGATGATCGCCGAGGGCAGGCCCGACGCCCAGGCCCCCCGGAGACAAGCTTGCGTCCCTTGCAGCCGCGCGCGTCGGCGCATCTTCGACGCGTGGTCGACGCGCGCGCTTACCCACATTGGAGCGGGGTGTGGGGCAGTCACCCACCCAACGCGAAACACCGACGCGAAACACCGATAACTTGGAGCGGAAGAGGCGGCGAATCGTGCTGGCCAGCGATTGGCCTTGCGAGCCCGTCAGATGCACGCGAAAATTGGTATGTCTGTCCCGTGCAAGCGCCCCAAGAAAATCTATCAAACGCGTCTGAGGGGGAGCGCTATCGATCCGGCGAAATCATCGCCGACAAGTATCGTCTCGTGCGCCCCCTGGGCCAGGGCGGCGTGGGGCGGGTATGGGTCGCGCACAACAGCGTGCTCGACGTGCACGTGGGCTTCAAGCTGATCCACACCGACACCAGCGGGTCGGGTGCGATCCAAGCCGAACGGCTGCTGCAAGAGGCGCGCGCAGCGGCCAAGCTGGGGCACCCCGCGATCGTGCGGGTATTCGACTTTGGCGAAACCCGGCTCGGCGATCCCTTTGTGGTCATGGAGCTGCTGCATGGACAGACCCTGGCATCCGTCTTGAAGCGGGAGGGCCGTGTACCAGCGACGCGCGTCATACAAACGCTGCTGCCGATCGCCGATGCCCTCGCCACTGCCCACGACAACGGCATCGTGCATCGGGACGTGAAGCCCGAAAACATCTTTCTCACGGCTCAGGATACTGGGCGCACGCAGCCCAAGCTGCTCGACTTCGGCATTGCCCAAGTCGACACCACGAATCACAAGCTCACCATTCAAGGCACCGTGCTCGGCACCCCGGACTACATGTCGCCGGAACAGGCACGCGGCGAAGGTGAAATCGATGAACGCACGGATGTATGGAGCTACTGCATCCTGCTCTACGAGCTCGTGACTGGGCGGGTGCCCTTCGACCACGAGAACTACAACGCCCTGCTCTGGGCGATCATCAACGAGGACCCACAGCCGACCGTGGAACTGGCAGCCGGCGACGCCGAACTGTGGAGCATCATCGAACGGGGGCTCAGGAAGGACCGCGCCGAACGCTGGAGCAATATGCGGGAGATCGGTCACGCACTCGCGAATTGGCTGATGAGCCACGGCGTGAGCGAGGACATCACCGGCAGGAATCTGCGCAGCGTATGGTTGGGCGCTCCCGCCGAAGATCTGCTGTCGGGCGTCGATAGCTCGCCCTTGTTGCCCGAATCCTCGGAGCGCATCTCGACGCTTCCACCCGGTGCTGACACGACCGAAAAGATTAGCAGTCTTAGCTCAGCGGCGCGGGCGAACAGGCCGAGGCAGAGCCGCTTCGCGACCTTCGGCATCGCGGCCATCGTACTGTTGATGTTGGGGGCGGGGCTGATCCTCGCGGCCAGCCGCAGGGGGTCGGAAGCGCGTGCAGATGAGCCGGAGCAGGCGGCGGCCGCCGTGCCGACCGCGCAAATTTCGCCGGCGGCGGTGCTGACTGCCCCGGCAAAAAGCCCGGAGGTTCCAGCGGATTCCGGCGCGGCACCCGTGCCCACGGTCGTCAAGAAATCCACGCGAGGGGCACCCAAGCGAGGTAAAAAGCTTCCCAGCGAGCCGAGCAAACGCCCGACCTCGCAGCGGAAGAACTATGACTTCGGTTTCTAGACGCCGGCAGTACGCGGTCATTCTTGCCGGTCTGCTCTGCCCGAGTTTTTGCATCAACACAGCTGCGGAGGCACAGCCTCAAGCGGACGACCGCACCCGCGCCGCAGCAAGGCAGCTGGCCCAAGACGGGGCGGCGGCCTTCGAGCACGGAGAATTCGAAAAGGCCCGTGCGCTCTTGCGGCGCGCTTCGTCTTTGTATCCGGCTCCCACCATCACCTTGATGGAGGCGCGGGCGCTTCAAAAGCTGGGGCGCTTCGTAGAAGCGGCGGAGCGTTACGAAGACGCACGACGCACCACGATGACCAGCGATAGTTCGTCGGCATTCACGGACGCCATCGCGGCGGCGGATGAGGAACTCGGGCAGCTGCGCCCCAAGATCCCGCTATTGACCATTGTGGTCCAAAACTCAGGACAAGCGCTAGGTAACGTCGAAGTACGTCTGGATGGACGCGTCGTCCCGGTCGCGTTGATCGGGGTGCGCCAACCTGTAGATCCGGGAGTCCATCGCGTCGTCGTAAAGAAGGGCGACAAAGTCATCGGCGAACGAGCGCTCGAATTGGCGGAAGGGCAGTCCGATGTGATCACCCTCGATGCCAGTGGTCACATCGAAGAGGACGACGATTCCGAATCCACCCCCTGGGCTTGGATCGCCCTTGGGGTTGGCGGGGCGGGCCTGGCGACGGGTGCCATCGCAGGCCTGGTGATGCTGGACAAGCAGTCCACCCTCGACGACGCATGCACGCCCACCTGCCCCGAGAGTTCTCAGGACGACCTCGACGGTTTCCGATCCGCGCGCACCGTATCGTTCATCGGGTATGGCGTGGGCATCGTCGGCGTCGGTGTGGGCGCGACGTTACTTCTCACGCGCTCATCGTCGACCGACAAAGCGCATTTGATGCCCACCCTTGGCGTGGGGCACGTGGGGCTGCGAGGGCGTTTCTGATGCGGCAAGCAATGCTGCTGGCGGCAGCTGCCGCCCTGATCCTCACGGGCTGTCCCCTCGCCGTGGACGATCCCTACGAGATCCGCAAGCCGGACGCAGCGCCAGCAACCGGAGGGAGCGGGTCCGGCGGCGCGGGAACGGCCACAAGCTCCGGCAGCGGCGCGCCCGGCTGCAGCGACGGGCTCAAGAACGGCAACGAGACCGACAAGGACTGTGGCGGAAACGGCTGCCCGCCCTGTGCGGACGGGCGGGCGTGCAACCAAGACTCGGATTGCCAGAGCGACTCTTGCCCGAGCGATATCTGCGCGCCCCAGTAAGTCGAGTCACGGCCGCCGCCGGCGCGGCGTGGTACGCTAAAGCCATGCACACCAAGCGGGCTGGGCTGGCGCTGCTGATCGGCGCTCTCGGGATCGGACTCACCTTGGGCGCCTGCAGTGGCGAGGACGGCGGCGTTGCGGGTCCATCTGGACTCGGTGGCGGCGGCGGCAGCGCCGGTGCGTCGGGCAGCGGCGGCTCCGGCGCGGGCGTCGTGATTGACGGCGGCGGCGACGCAGCCCTCGGACTGAGCATCACGCCGCCGAACCCAACGCTGGTCTACGACACGTCCAAACCAGCGCCCACCGTGCAGTTTCAAGTGGTGTCAGCCGCGGGAACTGCCAATGCACTGTGGGCGGTGGATCGCGCAGAAATCGGAAGCATCTCCGCCACCGGTCTTTTCACTGCAGCGGGAACGGCGGCAGGAGCCGCGACGGTCGAAGCCACTGTCGGTACCGTGAAGCTGACGACCAAAGTGAACGTCGAAATCTTGGCCGTACAAAACGGAGGCACGCCGACAACCGGCAACATCAAGGCGGGTGGTGGCCCCGGGGGGGTCGGCGGCGAAGGCGAAGGCGCTGCAGTAGACGCCACTCTGGTCGCCATTCTCGACGGCACCGCGCAGGCAGACCCACAAATGGCGCTGCTCTATCCCTACGCCAACACCGTCTGGCCGCTGGGAGTGCTACCGCCCCTGATGATGTGGAAAGCGTCGGCTACCGCGGCCGTCGCTGACGCAGTCAAAATAGAGCTCAGCGCGCCAGGCTACGGTTACACGGGTTACTTCGGTCGGCCTCCGCCACTGGCGGCAGGCGCGCCGTTCGTCCGCCATCCCATCGACAAGGCAACTTGGGAGCAGGCGACGCTTTCCGCAGCGGGTGGCGCGTTGACCGCAAAGATCACGGTTGCCGCGGGCGGGGTGGCCTACGGCCCGATCACGGTGCCGTGGAAGGTGGCCGCAGGGCGCCTCAAGGGCACGGTCTATTACCAGTCCTACGGCACCAATTTGGCCAAGAACTACCCCGGCGCAAAGGGCGGCGACGGCACCTTCGGCGGAGCAACGCTGGCCATAAAGCCCGGCGCGACGGATCCCATTTTGGTCGCTGGCAAGAGCGGAGGCACGGGGGATTGCCGCGTGTGCCACAGCGTCAATGCGGATGGAACCCGCATGATTGTGCAGCACGGCAACAACTACAAACGCAGCTCGAGCTACGACTTGAACGCACCCTTCCCCGAGACCCCATATGCCGCGAGCACCGACGGCAACATCGGCTGGATCGGGATGACCAAAGACGGCAAACTGGGTCTGTCCAACGCGGTGCCCATTCCGGGCGGCGCCAACGGCAATCAAAGCGGACTGTTCGACATGGCCACCGGCGCGGCTGTTGCGGCAACCGGACTGAATAGCTTTGTCACGCGGGCTGGATTCCCGGCCTTTGCGCCGGACACCAAGAGCGTTGCGTTCAACCTGCACGCCGGGCCGGGCAGCGCCAGCACCGGGGCTGGAGACGGCACGCAGTTGGCGATTATGGACTTTGACGCAAACACGAATGCGTTTTCCAACGGCCGGCTGCTGTACAAGAGCAGTCAACGCCCTGGCTGGCCGTCGTTCCTGCCCACCGCGGCAGGGGTCGTGTTTCAAACGGAGGTGGCCGCCAATTCGAGTGGCGAATACTTCGCAACTCGCTACGGTGCGAAGGGCGAGCTGTGGTGGGTGGACGTCGCCACGCAAACGCCAACGCGCCTCGACAACCTCAACGGCAAGGGCTACTTGCCCACGGGCCCGAACAACCACGCCGACGACTCGGTGCTCAACTACGAACCCACCGTGGGGCCCGTTGCCTCCGGCGGATACGCTTGGGTCGTGTTCATGAGCAGGCGCCTCTACGGCAACGTGGCAACCATCGATCCGTGGGCGAGTGACCCGCGAGAACACGACTTGGTCGCCAACACAACGACCAAGAAGCTTTGGGTCGCCGCTATCGATCTGAACGCCAAGCCCGGTACGGATCCGAGCCACCCGGCCTTCTACGTGCCAGCGCAGGAATTGCTCGCTGGAAATGCGCGAGGTTATTGGGTGCTGGACCCCTGTAAAGCCGATGGCTCCACCTGCTCAAGCGGAGACGAATGCTGCGGCGGTTTCTGCCAGGCGGACCCCAATAGCGGCGCCCTGACCTGCGGCAAGAAGACCAACGAGTGCTCCCTGGAGTTCGATAAGTGCAGCATCGACGCAGACTGCTGCGATCCGAAACTGAGTTGTATCAATGAACGCTGCGCGCTGAGCATCCCGCGCTGAGCTAGCTCCAAACAACCGACTTCATTCGGGTTTCTCCGAACGCGCCAAGGTTTTTTTCTGCGGGGAATCGGCCCATTCTGTCGGGGCTGTTTAAGATGCGTTATCGAGCGCATGCAGCGACGCCCCCGCATATCCAGGTTCGCCGTTTTCGGACTCCTCACGCTCGTGAGTTGCCGCAACAAGCCCCCGCCCAG
>CALMUT010000171.1 GCA_937872925.1 uncultured Myxococcales bacterium
GGGGCGGTGTTCGGTGGCGGCGGCCGCGTCGGTGGCGGCGGCCGCGTGGGTGGCCGTGGCGGTGGCCGTGGCCGTGGCGGTGACGGCGGCGGGTAGTGACGGTGTTCGGTGGCGGCGGGGGTGTCCGGGCATGGAAGTGTCAACCATGTCCTGACACAGAAAGCGTCAACGATGTCCTGATAGCGCACCATCATTCTCGCGTGGTGCGGGTAGCTGCTACATAGCGTTGGATGACCGGTTGTGCTGCGTTGGTGTCTGCTTTGGAGGCCCGCGGCGTAGCGGACGCAGACGTCGCAGCGGTGGTGCGTGAAGCCGAGCTGGCGCGCGGTGGATTTGGCAGTGACGAACCAGTGTTCGAGTTCCTCCAGCGTCGCCTGGACCCCGAAGAGTTCGGCGACCTGGTGGACACCGTGGCAGCGGCAGCAGCTTGTGGTCCGGACCGCGAGCCCTTCCGCTCCACTTGGCGTGTGTTGCACACCGCGGGGTGCCCCTACGACCGCTTGTGGCGCAACCTCTTCCATGCGTGCAACGATCCGACTTCGGATCCCCAAGACGTGGCGTGGCTACCCCAGCAACGTTGCCTGGAAGCCGCACAGCGGGCTGTTGCCCTTGGCTTTCCGTTTCGCGAATGTGCGGCGTGGCCGGGGATCGGCTGTCAGGCGATGCTCCAGTCGGCGTTGGACGGCACGGCGCAGTTGCTCCGACTGAAAGCTCCCTACGCCCACATTCTGGACAACGCGCGCATCGCTCGGCAGGCGATCTCTCCGGCCATCGCGGCCATCGCGGACGCTGCGGCCACGATCGCGGACGCTGCGGACGGCAGCGACGACGCCCCGGTCGAGAGCCTCGATCCGCTGGAGCGCTTGGACCTCGCGAGTTGGTTCGAGCAAGTGCAGCGGATCTTGGTTCGCCCCGACGTCGTCGTGGATCCTGCCGTAGATCGATTCTGCTTCGAAACCGAGCGCGTGCCGGCACCGCAGCACACGCCCCGGGTGGCGCCTCCCGCGCCTGAACCGCCGTCGCCGCGAGTGCGCGCCATGCTCACCCGAAATCGGCGCTGGGAGTTCGTGCCTTGGAGCTATGGTTCGTTCGACGAACTGGACTGGACGGGCCCGGTGCGCTGGCTGGAACTCTGTGCCGAGGATCTCGTCGTCCTGGACTACGAGCCCGGCGCGCTGATGCCGTTGCTGCGCGAGCCGCGCGGCTAGGTGCAGTCGAACCGAAGCGCGAAGCGGGACCGTGCCTGGGCAGGGCGTTGCCGGACTCGCGGCAGCGGGCGGGGCGGTCCGCTGTTCACTGACGCGCTAGGAGCAATAGATGCTCCGCGCGTGGTCGGTCGGTGAATGCACGCTGGCTGGCCCCGTGAAAGTTTGTGCGTTGTTGTGAAGCGCGGGCCACGATGGCGAGGCCGTTGGCGTTCGCCATTTGTTCCACGAGACGATCGGCGTGCACGGCGCGTCCACTGAGCGTGCTGTCTGCAACTTGGAAGGCGATACAGCCCGTGGGCGTGAGCACGCGGGCCATTTCCGCGATCACACGGGCGAAGTCTTGTTGGTAGCGGCCCAAGGCCTGCGCAAAGGGCAATGCTTCTAGGCGCCGTCGGGATCCGACTTCCGTGCTCTCGAACTGGGACGCCGGCAGTCCCAACCAGCGCAGGCGCGCGGCGTGGTGGTCGTAGTAGTCGTACACACCCGCGTAGGGCGGCGAAGTGACGATCACGTCCATGGTGGCGTCCCGGGCGAAGCCGAGGTCGCGTGCGTCTCCGGTGCGGATTTTCGCTTCTGGCGCGCCCGGGGGCAGCGACGCGGCGTATTCGCGCATGCGCGTGATGAGCTCTTCGGTGCGGCGCTGGAACAGCTTTGCGGTGTAACCCGCGCCGAGGCGCCGCGGCGCGCTTTGGGCCGTGGTGTCGCCGGGCCGCCGGCTGACCTTGCCGATCAGCGAAGAGAGCACGAGCCATAGCAGGCGACGCGTGTCGTCCGCGGGCAGCAGTTTGATGGCGTCGCGTAGGCCGTCGAGCTCAAGCAACACATGGGGTTCGAATAGCGCCACGTCCGCGTCGGGGTAGCGTTGGGTGGCGCCGAGCTTTTTCTTGCGGCGGATGTCGGCGTGTTCCCGGACGCCCAGAGCTGCATCCACGAGCACGGCGCCTTCGTCGTTAGTGATGCCGCGAGCCTTGAGCCACGCCAGCTCCGTTGCCAGCGGGTTTGCGTCGACGCCGAAGGCGTGGCGCCCGGCGCGTCGCGCTTCCGCGCATACGGTGCCACTGCCGCAGAAGGGATCGAGCACCCGCCCGCCCTCGGGGCAGAGATCCTGCACCAAGGCGTAAGCCGTGTCTGGATGCATGCGCGCTGGATAGGTATGGAAACCGTGCACGTCTGCCCGGGTGCGCGTTTCGTCTGGGTGCACGTCCAAGGCGACTCGCAGAATCTCGGCTAGCCGCGGGTCCCCGGCGACCTCTGTCGGGCCGCCCACATGGGTCAGCGCGCGGCGCTGCTTCTGCACGGGCCGCGGCGGCGGCACCTCCCCGGTGGTCTCGAAAATGCGCCGCGCCGCGCCCTTCAGTGCAGGGCCAGCAGGCTTGCCGCCGCGGGGGCGCTTCTTTGCGGCCATGATCTGCGTTGTAGCGCATGCCCGCCGAAACACGCAGAATTGTGCCGGGCATGCAGATCCGACGCGCGCGACCCGGCGTGGCTTGGCGAGCCGGTGGGCAGGCGTCAGGGCGAGACAGTCACATGGTCTCGGCGTCGAAACGGGCGTAAGCTTGGACCTATGGGAAGTTTGCGCGCGTCCTTGTTGGTTGGGTTGGTGGTGAGCGTGGCGGCTGGGGGCTGCTCCAGTGGGGGCGGCAGTGGTGGCGGGACCAGTGGCGGCACGAACTTCGCTTCGAAGCGAACGAGCACCTGCCTGGCGTGGCAAGGCGCTGTCTGCAACTTCCTGTCGGACAAATGCGCGTTCCAGGCGCGTACCGAATGCGACAATCTGTACCAAGCGTTGTTCTGCAAAGACGACGCGACGATGCAGGCGTGCACGCAGGAGTTGAGTAGCGCCGCCTGCCCCGCGACAGCCGACCTTCCGGCTTCGTGCAAACAGATCAACGACCCCGCGCCCGTCGCAGAGTTTTGCGATCAATTTGCGGTCGCGCTCTGCAACGTCTCTGCGCGCTGCGACGGTACGAGCGTCTCGGACTGTGTGCCAGCAGTGCAGGCGGAGCTGTCGTCCACCTGCAGTTCCGCAGTCGGCCTTGGGCCGAGCGCCGACCAGTGCCTCGCGGACCTGAAGACCGTGGCCTGCCCCGTGGATTCCTCGCCGCAGTCTTGCAAGGGCGTGATCAAGACGCTGCAGTCTCCGACCGCGCATGCGCGGCTGAGTTCGCAGATCCAGGGACTGTCCATCGACGCCTTGGTGGGGGTGGTCCGTCCGCTCGAGTCCACGACACCGCAGTAGCGCGGGTGATCCCGCGGGATTGGGGCGACCGGGAAACACCTGCGGCTTAGTCCGGAGACACCATGCGCCAGCACACCCACTCCAAGGCAGCCGCGGGTGGCGTACTGCGAGCGGCCGCTGTGAGCTTCGGTATCGCCATCTTCGTGGCGTTCGTCGCCGGCGGATTGGCGGCAGCAAACAGCATGGTCCTCACCGCCGAATACGCCGACCTGTGCGAGGAAGGGGAGCCACACCTCTCGGTGGATCGAGGCACGCGCTCCGGGGAAAAGGACGGCATCACGGTTCACTGCGTGACGAAGACGAATGACGGAAGGATTGTGAAACGCGATGTCGGCGCGGTAGCCCTCTTCATCGGATGGGGCGTGTGGACAGGGGTCGGCCTGGTTTTGCTGTGGCCCGTGTGTTTCGCTGGCGCGCTTGTCCTCTCTCGTCGAAGGCGCTTCGGCCCCTAGCTCCGTCCGGTCTCCGCTCAGCCCGATTGCTCGTGCGGCCGCCGCGCAGAAGGCAGCGAGACGGGCTTGAATAGAACAAGCGGCTACTACAGCTACGTTCCCTCTGTCAGGTCGACGCCGTCGTAGATGTCGCCCACCGTGAAGTTGCCGTCGAGACCAGTCAGAGCAACGCGGGAGTCCAGCTCCGTGTGCGTGGCGACGATCCACTCGCCACCTGCGGTGCGACGGAAATGGTCGATACGGGGTTCGATATGAGACACGATGACGTAGTCGTGCAGTTCCGAGATGCTTTGATAGTTGACGAACTTCTTGCCGCGGTCGTAGTCCTCCGTGGAGTCCGACGTGACTTCGACGATGACCGTAGGGTTGAGGAGTGATGCCGGTGGGCCCGGCTTGTAACGGCGCTCGCCGCACGCCACCAGCGCGTCCGCGTAGGTGTACAGACCGGTCGTAGGAACGTGGATGCGCTGATCGCTCGTTAGCGTCACGCAGGGTCTGCCTCGCGACAACACACGTAGCGCGGCGGTCACGTTCGCCGCAAGCGCGTTGTGTGCAGGGGAGGCTCCTGCCATTGCGACGATGGCGCCACCGATGAACTCGTGCTTCGTATCGCTCGCAGCCTCGAGCGCGAGGTACTCGACTTCGGTGAAGACCGTTGGCGCGCGTGAAACCATGCGCTTGAAGACTATCACGCACGAAGCTGCCTCGGCCACGCTGAGCTAAAGCGACTTCAGCAAGCGGTAGCCACCATAGAGCATCGGCCCCCACGCCAGCACGTAGCGCCCACCTCCGGAACCTTCGGCTCCCATGTAGCTGAACACGGTCACCGCCAACCCAGCCGCGAGCCACAGGCCGCCGTAGAGCCGGTCCTTGTCGCGTTGGGCGGAGACACGTTCTGCATCTCGGTCCGCGCTCGGTTTTGACTCAGGCCTGGCGGCCGCCAGGCGGCTGCGAGCGTCCCTAAGAACGCTCCCGATCTGTTTGTCGCTGAGTCCCTTCTTGTCGAGCCACTGCACCACGACGGCTTCGCTTTCGCCGTCGTGCAGGGACTGCATCACCGCGGCCGTGTAGTCCTGGGAGCCAGTTGCTTTGCGCTTGTCAGACTTGCGCTTGGCAGTGCTTGTCAGACTTGCGCTTGGCAGTTTTGGGCTTGTCAGATTCTTGCTTGGCAGACTCGCGCGGCGTCGGTGCGCTTGTCTGGGCCGGCGCAAACTCCGCGACAGCTGCGGGCGGTGCACTCTCTTCGGCGTTTGGGACGCTCGGTTCCGCATTGGCCCAGGGCGGCGCACTGTCCAGCTTCTCCCCCACGCCCGGGCAGAGTACCACAGGGCGCCGCGCCGTGTTCGCACTGGGTTCAGCTTGCTCTGGGGACGCGCACGCGAGACGTTGGTCAGGCTTGGAGGACGATGGCGCGAACAACCACATGGCTAGTTGGATTCGCGCTGGTCGTCCTGTCTGCCTGCGGAAACCAGCCCACCCCGCGCGATCCGGCCGGCGCCCAACCGTGCGCGCGCGCTACCGCAGGTCCGGAGTGGTTCAGGCGGCTGTCGATGGACCCAGAGCAGTGCATTGGATTGCTCCGGGAGCGGCCGCACGCAGCTGCGCTTCGCATCGTGCCCGCTGTCTTGGGCACTCGTGGCGTCCGACTCGTCGTGGACACCGGCAGCGCCCGACACGTCATCGCGAAGTCCGTGGCCGACGGCTCCGGATTGGAGGTCGACACCGACGTTGCCCCGACCGCGATCGTGAGCCCATCCAACAAAGTACGTTCGTCGGTCGGCGAGCTTCCGGCACGCACGATTCAAGTCCAGGGCGGGTTTAGAGTGTCCGGACAGGCCGCGCTCGTCGTCGAGCTACCACCGACTTGGAAGCATCATGGTTTTCTTTCACCACAACAGCTTGCAACACAGCAGCGTGTTGTCGTGTTGGATCTTCCCGGCGACCGCCTGCTGGTCCTCCCGTACCGGCAGGCAGCTGCGTGGCTTCCCGATCAAACTCGATTTCCGTCGGGAGCGCAGCACGGGTTCTGGCTGGGAAGCGATCCCATCCCCGTTTGCTCCAGCGACGGCAATCGCGTTTTCCGCATCAACGCCGAGCACGGTCGCGCCGTCATGAAGTTGTTGTTGGACACAGGAATGCGAACTACTTCCGTCGCTACTCGCCGCCTGCACGGGGGCGCAAGCGCTGGGCCGCTGGTCGTGGGAGACTTTCGCGCCAATGACTTCACTGCCGTCGACGAGTTCGTGACTTCAGCCTCTTGCCCAACCGACGGTGTACTTGGAATGGACGTTCTCAAAGACTGCGTGTTCGTCTTCTCTGGTGAGCGCGGACAGAATGTACAGGTCCGCTGCTGGAACCCGGGCTGAACACACAGAATTGCCGGCGTCACCTCGGCGCGTCGGACGGCGTGTCCGTGCTGCGCTTTTCCAGCGGGTGAGAGTTCCCACCCCGGCAAGCGTCGGTACGCCGGGTAGCAGGGCCCAAGTCCATTTGGAGCGAGAGCTCTGTGCCCGAGCGGGGCAGCGTGCCCACCGACCACCGGTAGGCCGTGTGCGGGAAAACGTGCTTCTCGAGCGCTTGAGCCCGCGCCCTGCTCGACCGACAGTGTGTTGGCAGTTGCCCCTCCGCCCGAGTTGCACGGGGCCCCTTCCGTGGGCCCGATGCGTGTTGCAAAAGTCACGGGGACGCGTAAGTTGCTTCGGGTTCGGCGAAGCGCCGCTATCCCCATCTATCCAGCGAAGCGTTGTGATTGAGAGGCCGGCTTCGTCACCGAATTCTAGAAAAAATCCAGCCTTGAGTCGCCGGGCGCGATGGGCGGTCATCAGGCCGTCCTACGCTCGAACTTGCCGCCTCTTTCCGATGGACACGCGCGTGTCTTCAATTCCGGTGACCCCGCGGGAGCCAGGGCGAGAGGAGGGCAGCAGCGCGCCACCTTGCCGCGACCCAAAACAAACAAAGCCAGTTAGAGTTTTTGGAGTTCGGATTGGCTGAGGGCGCGGTCGAAGATCTGGAGGTTGGCCAGCACGCCGCTGAAGTGCGGACCGGGGGAAGCGCCGGAGAGCGCGGTGTCGACTTGGTTTGCGCCAACGGCGACGGCTTCATAGCGGGACACGTCGTCGGGCTGCAGCGCGTAGTAGCGGACCTTGCCGGCGTTGGGATCCGAACCGACGGGCTGTGCATCGATCCACATGGAAAACGCGGCGCCGTCGTAGGTGATGGCGAACTGGTGCCAGCCCGGGCTCAGCGTGTCGATGGGGAACTTGATGAACGCGCCGTTGTCGTTTGCGTTGGTGGTGTAGAGCGTCGCTTCGAGGTTGAGCTGCGTGTGTGCTAGGCGGTACGCCCAGCTTTTCGCGAAGAGCGTCTCGGAGGTCGTGGTCCAAGTGCTCCAGTCGGCGCGGTAGGCTTGGAGCGCGACGGTGATCTCCGGCGCGTTGAGCCCCGAAAAGTACGGGATGGCCGCGAATTTGTTGACGCCGAATTCCGTAGCCGTGGGCAGTGCGCCGCCGGGACCGCTGACGCCGCCGAGCACGAGGGCTTGGCTGGTCATCAAGTCTTGACCGCTCATGACTGCAGCAAGAGGCCACGCGCCAATTGCCGGGGATGCAAGGCGCTGTTTTGCTTGGTGGGTTTCCCAGGCCACTTGCTGCAGCGTTGCGCGCGTCGCTGGCGACAGTCCCAGACCGCCCGAGCCCAAGCCCACGGGAGTCTGGTCGGTGAGCGTGGCGTAGAAGACGCAAGCTGCCAGATAGGTGCCGCTCTCATTCGGGTGGGAACCGTCGGCGCTGTGCAGCGTTTGCGCCGGATCGTTGAGTGCGCGTTCCCAGGCGCGGCCAACAGGTGCCACGCGCGCGTTGATCGCGGCGGCATGGCGCTCGTAGTAGTGATTGACAGCCGCCGCTTGGGCATAGTGCGGCGGAGAGAGCGTGGGCGCGTAGATGCGGGGCCAGGTCATGAACAAGAGCGTCTGCGCTCCGCTGGTCTTGATCTTCTGATCGAGGGACAGCAGCGCCGGCTTGATGCCCTTGGCAAACCACGGCTGGGCGCTTTGGTCTTGCAGCACGACGGTATGCCAACCTTGTTGGATCAACTGGTCGACCGCGGGGTCGGTGTTGTGGCCATCCCAGGTGGCGCCGCCCGGAGTGTGTTGCGCGACGCTGAATGTCATGGGCGACTGCGCGGACTTGCCTAGCTCCACGAGCACGGCGGGCAGGTTGTTGACCCCGGTGTAGCTGTTGCCAATGAAGAGCACGCGGGTTTCTGGCTTGGCGACGTCTGCGGCGTCCAGGCCTGCGTCACTGGGCGCGGCATCGGCGCCAGCGTCCGCAGCGTCTGGCACGGCGTCGGCGGATTGATCCGCGGGCGCATCCGTCGCGGGCGCATCGGCTGGGCCGGCGTCTGCCAGCTTCGCGTTGGCAGCGGGATCCCCCGACGAGCACGCGACCCCGAGCGCGAAGAAGCACATGAAGCCATAAGCGCGGACGGAGTGATGCATGGGGCTTTCAGGCGGGCGAAGAAGAAGGACGCAAGTCTGGATCGAATTGCAGGCCGTGGCGAATCAGAGTCGGCGCAAGCTGGTCCAGGGAAACGGCGCCCAAAACGGCGTCTTCACGCTTTGCGTTGGGTCGAGCTCGAACCACACCGCGCCCGCGCGTGGGCGCAGCACTTGGAAGTTCTGCGCTGGCATGTAGCTCTGGCCCAAGAGAGCGCGCTTCTGCGTGCCGCGCACCACCACGTCCAAGATCAGCACGGTGTGTCCTGGGTTACCGGGAAGCACGAAGAAGTCTCCGGCGCGCAGATCTGCGTACGCGACGGGCGTGCTTTGCTTCATCAGGCTCACGGTGTTGGCCCAAGCGAAGACGGTGTTCATGTACTTGCGAAACGTGGCGTAGCTGTCCGAAGGCTGGCCACCACCGCGCCACGACAGGGAAGAGCCTTGCGGCACCAGTCGCTCTCCACGTCGATAGCGCGCGTACGCAATGGGCAGGCCCGCCGCGGCGCGGTAGCTCATGTCGCGCGCGCCTGCGGACCAGCGCCACTCGCCGTGCAGGCGCATCACCGCGTCGGCGCATTGCTGCAAGTCGGCTTTGCCCACGTCTAGGGCCACGACGGCGGCGTAGCGCGGATCCCCCACGTCCAGGATGCGCCCGCCGTTGTAGCTCTGCACGGGGGTGTCCGCGGCGGCCAAGGGCAGGGTGCGTAAGAAGGCCGCGAAGCTCTGCGTTTGCAGCGGTAGCCGCTGGAAGCCGTCCGGCGCTGGGAAACGCTGCGCTAGCGTGTCCACCGGCGGGGGAACGGCGTCGGCGCCCTCGAGCCAGGCGTAGCGCTTGCGAACGCTTGCTAGCGTTTCTGGTGGCGCGTTGGTGGGCTTGGCATGCGCTGCGCGCGGGGGAACCTCGCTGCTGTGCGCTGTGGCAGCGTTTGGATCTGTGCTTGCGCCACCGGGCTCAGGTGTTTGCTTTGGATTAGTCGCGCTGGACGCGGCGAGCTTCTCCGCGCCCAGCTGTGGCGCTTCGCTCCGATCACAGCCGATGCAGCAAAGCAGAGCGAGCAGCGCCGCAGTCGCTTTCATCCAAGTCCGCGCAAGTCCGTCGCTTCTTTGACGCGTAGGATCGCCAAGGCAAACGCCGCTTTGCGCATGGAGCAGCCGTGCTCCTTCATGGTCTTGGCGATGGCCTTGTGGGAAGTGACCATCTGCTCTTCGAGCTGCTTGTTCACTTGCTCTTCGGTCCAGCGGAACTTCTGCGTGTTCTGCGTCCACTCGAAGTAGGACACGGTCACGCCGCCGGCGTTGGCATAAATGTCGGGGATGCAGATCACGCCCTTCTTCTCCAGGATCTCGTCGGCCTCTGCGGTGGTGGGGCCGTTGGCGGCTTCGACCACGTACTTGGCCTTCACGTCCCGAGCGTTTTGCGCGGTTAGCACATGGCCCAGAGCGGCAGGCACGAGCACGTCGCAGTCGGCGATCAGCAAATCTTCATTGGAGACCGGCTTGGAACCCGGGAATTCCACCACGCTGCCCGTGGCTTTTACGTGCTCCACCAGTTTGGGGATGTCCAGACCGTCACCGTTGAAGATGCCGCCTTTCACGTCGCTGGTGGCGACGATGCGCGCGCCCTGTTCGTGGCAAAGCTTCGAGTACCAGCTGCCGACGTTGCCGAAGCCCTGCACCACCATGCGGGTGCCCGCGAGCTTCTTGCCTTCGGTGCCCAGCACTTCGCGGATCGCGAACAGACAGCCGCGGCCCGTGGCGGCTTCCCGTCCGTAGCTTCCGTGCAGCTCTACGGGTTTGCCGGTGACCACCCCGGGTGAGTAGCCGTAGCGTTTGCTGTATTGGTCGAAGATCCACGCCATCACACCAGCGTTGGTGTTCATATCCGGAGCGGGGATGTCTTCGTTGGGTCCGATCAGCTCGCCGATCTGGTCGACGAAGCGCCGGGTCAAACGCTCGAGCTCGCGCCTGCTTAGCTTGCGAGGATCGACCTGGATGCCACCCTTTGCGCCGCCGAAGGGCACGTTCACGACGGCGGTCTTCCAGGTCATCAAGCTGGCCAGGGAGCGCACCTCGTCGAGATCCACGTCGGGGTGGTAACGCAGGCCGCCTTTATAGGGCCCGCGCGAGTTGTCGTGCTGGATGCGGTAACCGATGTAGTTGCCGATGTCGCCGTCGTCCATCTCGATGGCGATCTCGACACGCAGCTCCCGTGACGGCGTCACGAGCAAAGTCTTGTAGTGCGGCGACAGCTTCAGAATGTCGAAGGCTTGCTGCAAGAAGTGGTTCGTCTGCTCTGTTGCGCTCATGCTCATGGCGGTCCTCCTTCGATCGAAGGAGCCAGGGTACACCGCCAAACCGTCAAGCCAAAGCGCCGACGAGCGCGCGGTAAAGCACTGCATTTCCGCGCAGCGCGACGGGGCCGGCGCCTGCAGGCAGAAAACACGAAGCGCCTTGTTCGAGGCGAAGCTCCCGCCCGCCGGCCTGCACGTCCGCGTGACCGGAAAAACACAGCAGGATCTCTGGGCCGCGGGCCGCATCGGGGATTTCGAGATCCCCGGAGAGCTCGATCTTTTCGAGACAGAATTCCCGCGCGTCGGTTAGGTAGCGCGTGCGCCCGGCCCCGGGCTGCGCGGTGGGAGCGAGCTGCACCTGCATGCTGCGGAAGTCGAGCACGCGCATCAGCTCCGACACGTCCACGTGTTTCACGGTCAGCCCGCCGCGCAGGACATTGTCGCTGCTGGCCATGATCTCGATGCCGGCACCCTCGAGATAAGCGTGCAGATTGCCCGCGGGCAGGTAGATAGCCTCGCCGGGGGACAGATGCACGACGTTGAGCAAGAGCGACGTCACCACGCCGATGTCGCCGCTGTACTTGTCGTGCAGCTTGCTCGCCCAGCTGTAGGCATCCCCGAAGGTTGCGTCGTCGCAATGCTGCGCACACGCAGCGGCTACTCGGTTCGTGAGTTCGGCGGCTTCACGTTGGGGCAAGCGATACAGCGCATCGAAGACGGCGCGCAGCCCCGCGCTGTCCGTGAGGGCCTGCGCGTGCGCATCGAGTTCAGGAACGCGCAGTGCCGAGAGCAGCGCGCGGGTTTGTTCCAAATCGCGAAAGCCGCAGAGCGCGTCGAAGGGCGTCAGCGCACAGAGCAGCTCCGGCTTGTGGCTCTCGTCGCGGTAGTTTCGTGTGGGCGCGTCGCGGGGAATGCCGCGGGCGTCTTCGTCGGCGAAGCCTGCGCGAGCTTGTTCTGGACTCGGATGCGCCTGCAGCGACAGGGGTTCCGCGGCTGCGAGGACCTTGAGCAAGAACGGCAAGCGCGGTCCAAACTCCTCGAGGCTTGCTTGGCCCAGGGTCGCGCCGGGATCTTCCGCGATCACCGCGCAGAGCGTGCGCTCTCCCTGCTGTAGCTGCAGGCGGGAGGGAGCCGAGGAATGCGCGCCCATCCACAGCTCGGCTTCGGGTGTGTCGCTCGGCGCCGCGCGGCCCTGCAGTTCCGCCAACACCCGGCGGGAGCCCCAAGCATACGTTTGGATTGGGTTTTTTAGCTGAGCCAGGGTCACGAGATCTCCCCCTTTTACCCTGCCCATTTGGCTTCCGCTATGCCCAGTCGTGAGCTATACGGGTCGCCCCGTCGTGCCGCAGCGCGGCATGCGGTGCCCGCAGCGGCGATTCTGCAGCTGCAAAAAGGCAGCGCGCGGCGGGACCTGACCCCGCAAGGAGCCATTGCCTTGGAACTCTTCGTCTACGCAGCCCCAGTCGCCGGCGTTCTCGCGCTGATCTTTGCTTACATCAAGACATTGAAGGTCAACGCGGCAGACGCCGGCACGACCGAGATGAAAGAAATCGCCGCTCTGATTCGCGAAGGCGCGATGGCGTTTCTGGCCCGCGAGTACAAGGTGCTCGCCGGCTTCGTGGTGTTGGTTGCCGCCTTGCTTGCCTTCGCGAACATGGGTGGCAAGCCCGGGCATAGCCCCCTCATCGCCGGGGCCTTCATCGTCGGCGCGTTTGCGAGCGGCCTCGCCGGCTACTTCGGCATGCGCGTCGCCACTGCGGCCAACGTGCGCACCACCGCGGCCGCGCGCAGCAGCCTGGAGAAGGCTCTGGACGTCGCGTTCTCCGGCGGCACCGTGATGGGCATGAGCGTCGTCGGTCTCGCGCTGCTCGGTCTCGGCGGCCTGTACATCCTGTTCACCGTATCCGTGTTCCCCAACAGCCTGGAGACTTCCATCAACGTGCTGACAGGCTTCTCGATGGGCGCCAGCTCCATCGCGCTCTTTGCCCGCGTCGGCGGCGGTATCTACACCAAGGCCGCAGACGTCGGCGCCGACCTGGTCGGCAAGGTCGAAAGCGGCTTGCCCGAAGACGACCCGCGTAACCCCGCCGTGATCGCCGACAACGTCGGTGACAACGTCGGCGACGTGGCCGGCATGGGCGCGGACCTTTTCGAGTCCTACGTCGGCGCGATCATCGGCGCCATGGTGCTCGGCTACGGCGCGACCAGCATTGCGCAAGGCAACCTCGGTCCGATCGTGCTTCCCCTCGCCATTGCGGCCGGCGGCATCGTCTGCTCCATCCTCGGCACCTTCGTCGTGCGCGTCAAAGAAGGCGGCAACCCGCAGATCGCCCTGGACATGGGTTCCTTTGGAGCCGCGGGGGTGATGGCCGGCGCGACCTTCTATCTCGCCAAGACCTTGTGGCCCGAAGGCGGCACAGAGCTCGGCGGCAAGATGGTGCAGTGGACGGACGTGGGCATTGCCACGGTCATCGGTCTTGGCACCGGTGTCGCAGTGGGTCTCATCACCAGCTACTACTGCTCGATGGAGAAGCCGCCCGTTGACGGCGTTGCCGAGCAGAGCAAGACGGGCACCGCGACGAACATCATCGCCGGACTCAGCCTCGGCATGCAGTCCACCGCCATGCCGATCTTGTGCATCGCGGGCGGCGTTGTTGGCGCGGCGCACTTCGCCGGCCTCTACGGTGTTGCCATTGCCGCTCTGGGCATGCTCTCCACCACGGGCATCCAGCTGGCGGTCGACGCCTACGGCCCCATCGCGGACAACGCCGGCGGCATCGCCGAGATGAGCCACCAGAAGAAAGAAGTACGCGAGCGCACTGACAAGCTCGACGCCGTGGGCAATACCACTGCCGCCATCGGCAAGGGTTTCGCCATTGGCTCCGCCGCCATGACGGCGCTGGCGCTGTTCGCGGCCTTTGCCCAGCAGGCCAACATCACTGGCATCGATATCTCGAAGCCCCTAGTCATGGCCGGCGTGTTCCTGGGCGGCATGTTGCCCTTCCTCTTCTCCTCCATGGCCATGAGCGCCGTGGGCGAGGCCGCCATGGACATGATCGAAGAAGTGCGGCGGCAGTTCCGGGAAATCCCCGGTCTGCTTGAAGGCAAGGCCAAGCCGGACACTGCGCGCTGCGTCGACATCTCCACGAAGGCAGCCATCCGGAAGATGGTCATGCCGGGCGCCCTTGCCATCGTTACTCCCGTTGCCGTTGGCTTCCTCATGGGTGCGGAAGCGCTCGGCGGCGTGCTTGCCGGTGTTACCGTCACTGGCGTTCTGCTCGCGCTTTTCATGAGCAACGCTGGCGGCGCCTGGGACAACGCCAAGAAGTCCTTCGAGGGCGGCGGCTACAAGATGAAAGACGGCAGCGTGCATGAGAAGGGCTCCGAAGCCCACAAGGCCGCCGTTGTCGGCGACACCGTTGGTGATCCCTTCAAGGACACCGCTGGTCCGTCGTTGAACATTCTCGTCAAGCTGATGAGCGTCGTTGCCCTCGTCATCGCGCCGCTGATCGCGCTGACCTGAGCCCACGGCACTTCGCTGCTCTGCTAACTGAGCCGCGAAAAGCTGAAGACACCCCGTTTGCGAAGCGCAGCGGGGTGTTTTCGTTTCTTGCGTCTGGTTTTTTAGCGCGGTGACTCTGACTCCGGCTTTTAGGGGCGTTCCGTGACGTTTTTTGACCTAGCCGGGGACTGGTCGGACCGGGCTTCGCGATCTATGTTGGTGGTCCGCGTGGGTGGAGCGCGGAACTACGGATCGAAGACATGGCGAAATACAGAGGTGACGGGTGGAAGCTCTTGAGTGCCGAGGCGCATCGCGATGCCGCTCCGGAGACTTTCAAGATACCGCCGCTCTCGATGCGCACCACACTGCAGCGGGGTGACTGCGCCAAGCTGCTATTCGACATCGTCACCCACGAGCCGGAGGGGCCCGTGTGGTGTGTGGAGCGCATGTGGGTGCGCGTCCGGCGGGTGAGCAAACACGGATACGTTGGCACATTGGCCAACGATCCGCTCGGTGGCGATCCCGATGGCCTGGTCCATGGCAGCGTCGTGGAGTTCGCGCCTCATCACATTGCGGACGTCAGCCCCAATGGCTGGCACGTTGCCCGAGTGCACTTCGAAATGTTGCGACCCGACTTGGACTTAGGGTTGAGCCAACACACGGCGACGCACCGCACCCGCAATTGACGTCGGCATTCGCCCAACGGCGATAGACCTCACAGCAGCGTGTCAAGGGGACTGCGCACCCCCAGCCCGCCGCGATTCAGAACGTGGGTGTAGATCATCGTGGTGGCGACCGAGCGGTGCCCCATGAGCTCCTGAATGGTCCGAATGTCGGAGCCGCTTTCCAAGAGGTGGGTGGCAAAGGTATGGCGCAGCGCCTGACAGTTCACCCGGCTACTCACGCCCGCCGCGCGCCCCGCGACCCGCACCGCCTTCTGCAGCGCCGTCGCGTGGAGATGGTGGCGGCGGTATTGGTTCGTTGCCGGATGAAAGTAGGTGCGCGTCGCTGGAAACACCCAGTGCCAGGGCCATTCGCGGCCCGCGGCTGGGAACTTGCGCTCCAAGGACCCGGGCAACTCCACCCAACCCCCGGCAGCCTTCAAGTCTGCGTCGTGCTGGCGCTTCACCCGCACCAGTTGCGCCCGGAGCGGCTGCTCCAAGAGGCGCGGCAAGGGCGCCACGCGATCCCGATCCCCCTTGCCGCCACGAATGACGACTTCCCCGCGATCGAAGCACAGATCCTTCACCCGAAGCCGCGCGCACTCCTTGAGGCGCAACCCGGAGCCGTACATCAGCTGCGCCATCAATAGCGGAGTGCCGTCCAGTTGCTCGAACAATGCCGCGACTTCCTTGCGTGTCAGCACAATCGGCAAGCGCTTGGGCCGCTTGGCACGCACGAAGCTGCTCACCTCTTCCAGGGGGATGCCAAGCACTTCCGCGTACAAGAACAGCAGCGCCGCCAGCGCCTGATTCTGCGTCGATGCCGCCACTTTCCTGGTCGACGCCAAGTGGCTCAAAAACGCCCGCACATCCTCCGCGCCGAGCTCCTCCGGATGACGCCTGCCAAAGTACCGAACAAAGCGCCGGACCCAAGAAAGGTACGCCTCCTCCGTCCGCGGACTGTAGTGCCGCACCCTCAATTCACGTGCCACCCTCTCCAACAACCCCGGTTCCTTGTCCGCTTCCAAGCCACCCCCCCTACCAACCCCCCACCCCCCCCCCCCCCCCCCCCCCAACCCCCC
>CALMUT010000172.1 GCA_937872925.1 uncultured Myxococcales bacterium
AAGGCAGCGAGGGCGGCGGGGCGAAGATCGAGAACTGGCGGGGCGGCCAGACCGCCATCGCCCGCCCGAGGCTGTGCTCGTCGAGATAGAGCAGCGCGGGCGGGCGGGGGCGGGAGGGGGGCCGGCCGGAGCTGGGGGCGGGTGGGGGGGAGCACCTCCCGCCCCCCGCCCACGAAAAGGGCCCCCGCCGCTTCTGCCGCTGCGATGACCACGGTGCGCAGGGGCTTGTAGACGATGTCCATCACGATGGGCGCCGCCGAAAACGCGCCGTCGGGGATCGGGCTAGCGCCTGCCACGTCCGCCATCGGCGCTGAGGTCGCCTGAACCACGATGTCCGCGCCCGCGAAGGTCGCCCCTTCCAACGTCTCAGCGCGCACGGCCTGCGCCTTGGCCGGCATCTGCGCGGCGATATTCTGCGCCAATGCCTGGGCACGCGCCGCGGTACGATTTGTGATCGTCACCTGTGCGCCGGCGGCCACGAGACCAAATGCCACGGCGCGCGCAGCACCCCCCGCGCCGACCACGACAATGCTCTTTCCACCAAGGGGCGTCACTTCTTCCAGCGCGCGCACTGCGCCGTCCGCGTCGGTGTTGTAACCCGTCAGCACACCAGCATCGTTCACCACCGTATTGACGGCGCCAATCTGCCGCGCGCGTTCGTCGATGACATCCAAGTGCTCCAAGATCTCCAGCTTAAACGGCATGGAAACCCCGAGCCCTCGAATGCCCAAGGCGCGCATGCCCGCAAGCGCTCCTTGCACGTCTTCGATTCCGAAAGGCACGTATACGTAGGCGAGACCCAGCGCGCGGTATCCAGCTTCGTGCATCGCGCGCCCCAGCCCCACGGGAAACTTAGACAGCGAACCGCAGAGAGTGACCGTTCCGGAGCTCATGAACGCCGAGGGTACACCCGCCCTGCGCCGGAAAGGCCGGCACTAGCGTTCCTCGAGGACGGCGACGAACCGAGCAGGACGGGCCGCCCCGCATTAGAGGCCACCAGAATGCGCCCCGCGCCCCTGGGCTCAAGTATGAAGCCTGGTTTGGGGTCGGGGCACTTGGCGGCGCGGGGCCGCTAATCCCACCCAGGGCCCCTCACCGCGCCGGGACCGTCGCGACAGGGAGCCGCTGCCGCCGGTATTTGCCGGGATCGCGCGGGGATTTTCCCCGGGGGTCCGCGCGCCTGGGCAGCGTCAGATGGCCGTTGTGGAAACCTCTGGCCGTGCTATGAAGGCGGCCCTCATTTTACTGCACCCGTAGCTCAGCTGGATAGAGCATCGGTCTACGGAACCGAGGGTCGCACGTTCGAATCGTGCCGGGTGCGCAAAGAGCGCTGCACAATCAGTGCAGACGGACGATGACGAGTCACGAAGAGTGGATGCGAGCGGCGCTCCGCGAGGCGGACCTGGCCGCCGAGGCCGGGGATGTGCCCGTGGGCGCGATCGTCGTCAGCGCCGAGGGCCACGAGATCGCCCGCGGTCGCAATCGGCGAGAAGTGGACCAAGACCCGACGGCACATGCGGAGGTCGTCGCGTTGCGCAACGCTGCTCTCGCCACGGGGCACTGGCGACTCGAAGGCAGCACCGTGTACGTAACCCTGGAACCCTGCCCCATGTGCGCCGGCGCGTTGATCAACGCGCGAGTCGGGCACGTGGTGTACGGCGCCGCTGATCCCAAGGCCGGCGCACTGCAGTCCTTATACAACCTGGGCAACGATCTGCGTCTGAACCATCGCTTCGACTCCACGCCTGGCGTCTTGGACGCGGAATGCGTCGACCGACTGCGCGCCTTCTTTGCGAAGTTGCGCGCAGCGGGCGAGAAGTAGACCTCCGCTAGGATTCCGCCCTGCCTGGGTCGTCACTTTTCGGCGGGAGCCGTGGAAGCGCGCGCCCGCCGTCACTTCGATTTCGGCCGTTCTCATCTTGGCGTGATCGGATCCATGCGCTCGGCGAAGTTCACCGTCAGAGCGTTCTTGGGTGAACTCGACTCGACCGGAGTGTCTCGCTTTGGCCGCGCGCTCCACCAAGCACGCGCTTGCTCCTCGCTCCAGGGCTCCACACCGCATTGCAGCAGGCTCTGGCGCATCGCGGCGGCACTCCGTGGTCGCTTGTCCGCATCCTTTTCGAGGCACGACAAGAGCAACTCTTCGAGCGCGGCGTTGAGCGGTGTGCCGAGCCGCGTCGATGGGCGCTCGGGCTGCTCGTGCAGGTGCGCCGCGCATACTTCCATTGCGGTCTCGGCACTGAACACCGTCGCCCCCGTCAGCAGGAAATATCCAACAGCGCCCAGTGCGTATAGATCGCTGCTCGGTCCCGCAGCCTCAGGGTGTTTGATGGTCTCCGGCGCCATGTACATCGGCGTGCCGATCAGGGTGTTGACCATGCTGAGTTTCGCGTCGCCAGGCGAGGCGGCCGCGTCGGATTCTTTGACCAGGCCGAAGTCGACTACCTTGGCCGTGTCCAAAACGCCCCCGCGCTCGCAGAGCACGATGTTGGCGGGTTTGATGTCGCGATGCACGAGGCCGATGCCGTGGGCTTCGGATAGGGAGCCACATACTTGGGTCAGGATGTGCACCACGCGGGATTCGGGCTGCGCGCCATCTTCTGCGACCAATTGCTCAAGATCCACGCCGTCGAGCAGCTCCATGGCGTAGTAGAAAAGCCCCTCTGGCGTGTGCCCGTAGTCGAAGATGGCCACGGTATTCGGATGGGTCAGTTTCGCCGTGAGGCGAACTTCGCGCTCGAAGCGGGCCAGCGCGGCCTGACCCGAGCGCTCCGGCAAGAGCAGTTTCACCGCCGTCGGACGTCGCAACAGAGCATGACGAGCGCGATACACCTCGCCCATGCCGCCTTGGCCGATCTTGCTGACCAGCTCGTATTGGCCAAGGCGCTGCGCTTTGGCCACCTGCTGGCGCAGACCATAGATGACTTTCGAAGCCAGGGTGGCAATCGCCACGATCACACTGCCCCAGAGAAAGACGTTCACTGGCGCGAAGACGTACGCAACGGCGATCGTACTCTCCAGGGCCGATCCGATGAAGACGGACAGCACCAGAGCCGGGATCCAACACAGCGTGGTGACCAGCAGGGTCTGGCGCCAGCTACTCGGCACCAGCACGCTGCGCAGTACGAGGATGGACATCAAGACGAGCATCATCAGCAGATCGGGCCGAGTGTTGCCGGTCAGGATGGAATAATGCGCCATCACGCCATAGCAGCTGCAAATGGCCACGTTGGCTGTGGCGTCCCAAAGCACAATGGCACGCGCGCTTGGGCTCCCGGAACGCAATGCCAACCACAGCAGCGCCGAGCCCGCCAGAGCGCCCACATGCCAACCGGCCCAGGGCACCAACAGCGCGTCCTTCAGGGTGTAGTCCGGCACCAACGCCACGCTGAGCACCGTGCCGCCCACGAGGAAGAACGCCGAGATGAACGACGTGACCCGGCCGAACGCGCTGAGACGCCTCTGCAAGAACTCGCGCCCCTCCTCCGTGTCGAGCGCAATCACCATCGCGCCGAAACTGGACCCCTGAGCGCCCGCCATGGTCGCGCAGTATACTCACCTTGGCTCGTGCAGCGCTGCATTCGCAGCGGCTACGATGACGGCTATCCAACGTCCCCCCAGCCGCCGAATTCAGTTCATGGGCGCTGGCGTCGGCGTTTCTTCGTAAGGGTCGGCTTCAGGCTCCGGGGAGTCTTCGTTGGGAACCCGAGGCGAATAGGGCACCTTGAACGTCACTTCTTCCTGCAACGCATCGGCCAGTTCCGCTTCGGTGACGCGACGGATCTTCACGCCAATGCGCATCAGTCTGCGCAAATAGCCCATCCATCCCGGCGTGACGCGACCGTCCGCACCGAAGTAATGGCGCTTGGGACTGGGCAGCACGCTGGCCAAGTACAGCGACTGACCGAGACTCAGTTGGTGCGGCGCGGCGTTGAAGTAGTGAGCGGCAGCGGCTCCGATGCCGTAGATACCGGGGCCAAACTCGATCACATTGAGATACAGCTCCATGATTTCGTCTTTGGTCAGTTGCTGCTCGAGCAACTGAGTCAAGACAGCTTCTTGGAGCTTGCGTGAGAGGGTTTTGTCCCGCGGCAAATACAGGTTCTTGGCCAGCTGCATACTGATCGTGCTGGCACCGCGCAGAAAGCGACCGGCCTTCAGGTTCTCGCGAATCGAATTGCGGATCGCTTCCTGGTCGAATCCGCCATGGGCGTAGAAACGACCGTCTTCACAGATGAGCACGGCCGTATCCATGTGTTTTGAAATCACGTGACGCGGGGCCCAGGTGGGCGTGCCGGGTCCGCTCTGGATCTGCACCAGCCTGCCGTCGGCGCCCCGCACCTCGCGGGTCCAGGAAGCCTTGAAACGCTGTGGCGAGACGTCCGGCGGCGTACTGGTGATGCGACACTCGTTGCCGATATTCCAACGCGTGAGCACGTCTTCGGGCTTGTCCGTATCGAGCTGCAGCCGACCGGTGAGGGAAAAGGTGCCAGACGCCTGCATTCCGGCCAGTAGAGGCGCCAATCCTTCGGGCAAGGAATCCAACATGGTCTGGCACGACGCCAGGGGCACGCCGCCTTCCAAAACGACGCGCGCGCGTTCGCCATCTTTGGTCTTTTCCCGAGTGATGAAGCCCTTGGCGTCGCCGCGCAGCTTGCCGAGTTTCAACTCACCCTCTTCGACATCCAAGCGCGAACCGTCCAACGCGACGGAGCCACGCACGCGAAACCCCACCTCGAGCTTTCGGACGGGGGTCTTGGAAAGCCACTTTTGGAAGATGTCGACCTGGGACAACTTGCCGTTACCGAAGCCTTGCACTTTCTTGGCGTCCGCATCGATGCGCAGGGTTGCGTTCAGTTCGAGCTTCGCTTCGTCAACGTTCTTGATGCCCAGATCGCCACTCTCCATACCTAAGGCCTTCAGCGGCACCGGGCCCCCCGCCACGGCGAGCTCTATTTCGCCCTTGGCCAAAGGTAGCTTCAGGGCAACGCTAAGCGGCTGCGGCGCATCCGCCGTGGGCGCCACGCGAAGGGATGCGACCTTACCGTCGTGCTTCACGCTGACACGGGCTGGGCCGAGGGCCAGGCGTTGCCCACGGTGATGCAATCGCATGCGCACACCGTCCAGATCGACTTCCCCCTGAGCGGGAAGTGCGCCTGCGATCAGCGTGGCCAGATCCGAGAACGTCCGGCGCACCCGCGCGCCGCGAGCGTCATCAAGGGGCACGTAGCGGGCCAAAAGCGGCGTCTTTTCTCGTTCTTTTTGGGCCTCGGGTTGCCCGGAACGTGGTGGCGGCGACTGACCCGGACCCTCGGCAGCGCCACGCAACGCGTTTGCTTTTTCGGTGTCCAGGGCGACGGACACACCGTCGGCGCCAAGGCGCCGCAGCTTACGATCGAGATCCAGGTCGAGGCGCGCGCCCTGCACCGAGATCGCGACCCCTTCGTGCGCGATGCGGATCAAGTCCGCGGCGATCTCTTCTCCGTCGGCGCTACGCGCATAGCGTACACCCCATGCTTTTTGTGTTTGGTCGCCGCCCGTCGCACCATCCCAGACGACATTGAGGCCTTCCACGCGGATCTCACGGCGCTCGCCACCGGCTCCAGCGGAGCGCGGGCGCTTCGCGCGGTAGGCTGCGATCTCCTGGCGCACAGTCTTGAGCGGACCGTTGATACGCACGGTCCCTCCATGCACAGCAACATGCCCGGCGCTCAGCCATGCGCCGAGGCGCACCTCCACGGCATGCAGCTCGACTTGCACGGACGGAAGTTCTGGGACGCGGACGCGGACACCACGCAGCCATACGCGACCGGTGCCGGGCCGCACGACGTCGATGTCGAGTTCCAGGCCACGCTGCACTGCCGCGGAACGTGCCTTGGCGCGCACCGCGGGTCCAAAGGACAGGGCGCCCCCAAGGACGGCTGCAAGCGCCAGCGCACCCGCAATCTTATGGCCGCGTTTCATTCGCGCGGACCAGCCTAGCGCCGCTGCCAAAACCCGGCCCATCTCCCTGCAAAAACGCCGACGGGCGCGGCTTTCTTCCGGGATTTCTGAAGTGTTTTCAGACGGCTAGGGCGTGGCGCCCGCGTCTTCGATTTCGAGCAACGTCTGGCCCATTTCCACGTCCGCGCCGTCCTCGACGAGGATCCGCAACACCCGCGCCTGCTCCGGCAGCCCGGGGCCACCATAGGCGATGCGATTGAAGGTCTTCATCACCTCCAGCAGGGCGACAGGCTGTCCCTCACTGAGCACCTGCCCCACGGCAACGAAGGGCGCCTTGCCGGGAGCCGGGCGGATATAGAAGCGGCCACTGGATGGTGCGACAAATCTCAGTCCAGCTCCACTTGCTTGCGCAGCTTCTGCGGTTGCAACGGCGTCGACACTGGCACTGGGGTCGAGCTCGAAGAGCGTGTCCCCGAAACCGACCGCGCGGCGCGCTTGCGGCGGTGCATCCGAAACGACGAGTCCGTGAGCGTCTGCGTCGGAGCGCAAGAGCTGCAACATGCCCAGCACTTCCAGCTCGCCCACGGGCGCATGGGCGTGCACAGCGCTGCCTGGTTCCGGCCCGCCACGGTACAGCCCCGGCTGCGGCGCCGTGACCACGATGCGCCCACCAACACGACGGCTCGGCGCAATCAGTATCTTCGCAAACACGCGACCGCTGCGACCTTGAGACATCAGCGCACCGCCTCCACCAGCACGGCAAGATCGTGCAGGCTCCAGATCCGCGAATTCTTGATGCGGCGGGTGCCGGCGCTTTGGTACGCTGTCTCCAGCAACATCGCGAGGTAGGCGCGCAGTTCGCCAAGCTCCACGATTTCGTCGGTATCCATCTGCCGTGCGGAAACGTAAGGGTCCATGTCGGCTTCGATGCGCTGTTCCACTTGCAGCATCTCGTCTTCGAGCTTCTTCCGCTCCGCGGGGTCCTGCGTGATGATCTCGAAGTTGTCGTCGAGCTTGGTGTTGTACGCGGCGATTGCCAGGGTGCGCCCCTCCATCACGGACAGGCGCGACAGCGTCGTGGAGAGCTGCACGACCGGGTCGTAGGGCAGGCCGTTCATGGCGTAGTAGCCCGCGCCCGATGCTTTGCGCAGTAGCACCGTGAACATGGGCGTGTCGTTGGTGGAGTTCGTGTAGATCAGGCTCGAGCCGTAGGCGAGCAGGCCGTGGGCTTCCGCCTCCGCACCAATGTCGAAACCAGAGATGTCCTGTAGCCACAGGATCGGAATCCCGTCAGCATTGCAGCTCCGGGAAAACTCGCTGATTTTGGCAATGCCGCCGCGATACAAGATCCCTGAGGGTCGGCGGCGCCCTGGGTGTTCGGGGTCCCCAATCAGGCCTTGGCGGTTGATGATGATGCCGGCGTAGAGTCCGCCAATGCGACCGATGCCGCAGATCATTTCTTCGCCGATCGAGGGCATCACTTCCCAGAACAAGCTCTGATCACAGAGACGCGCGACGATCTCGAGGGCGTCGTATGCCTCCCGATGGTCCGGCGGCAATAGCCCGGCAATCTCGGCGGCAGGCAACGCTGGCTCCACGCTGCGCACGTCTCCGCGGTAGTAGTCCGCAGCCGACGACGGCAACTTCGCGACTTCGGCCTTGATGCAGTCGAGCAAGACTTCGTCGCTCGGAACGCGCACATCCGCGCAGCCGCTGACGTGCACATGCACTTCTGGACCGCCGATGCCCAAGCTGGTCATCTTCTGGCTCTTGGCGCCCTTGATCAGCGCGGCGCCGGCGATGACCATGTACGCCTGCTCGGTCATGTACACGCGATCGCTGATGATCGGCATGTAACCGCCGCCGGCGATGCAGTCGCCAAAGACCCCGGCGATCTGGGGCACGCCCTGGGCGGAAAGCAGGCTGTTCATCTTGAAGATGTGGCCGGCACCACGCATGCCCGGGAAGGCCTTGGATTGCTCCGGTAGAAACAACCCACTGGAGTCCACCAGGTAGACCACCGGGATGCGGAGCCGCAGGGCCATGTTCTGGGCGCGTTGGATCTTCTCGGGGGTGCGGGGCCACCAAGAGCCGCTAGCCACGGTGTTGTCGTTGGCGATCACCATGCACCAACGCTTCTCGATGCGCACGAAGGCCGTGACCACTCCCGCTCCCGGCGACTTCAGTCCGCCCTGGAACTCGATACCGTGATTGACGAACGTGCCAACGTCGAACACCCGCGACCCGGGGTCCTTGAGCCGCTCGATGCGCTCCCGCGCGGTGAGCTTGCCCTTTTGGTGCACGCGGTCCCGGTACTTCTGACCCCAACCTTCGAAGACCTCCGCGCGCCGCTCGCGCAGGGTCGTTTCGCGCGCGTTCAGGGTCTCGGAGTGTTCGCGATACGTCTCTTCGTCGAGAACGTCCTCGCGCGGCCTCCCGATGGGAACGAGGGGAACGTGAGCCATACTCGTGCCTGTATACCCAATCCGGCGGCCGAAGCAGAGGGCGGCGTGACTCCCGGCGCCTTCGGCTCGAATCGAGCTCGCCCGATGGTGCATAATCGAAAGCACCTTGAAGCGCTTGATTCGGTTGTTTGGCCTCGTCGCCTTTCCGTCGGCATGCTCGTCCGAGAGCAAGTCCGAGCGCACTCCGGCGGAAACCAGCGGCGCCGGCAGGACGGCCAGAGTGCACTGGGTGTGGGCGGCCGTCTTCTTTGGCGCGGTGACCACCGCGCCCAGAACCAGCGCCGGCGCGGGTTGGGACCCCGAGGACCGGCGTCCAGCGCGCGTCGCTGCGGAAGTGGGCGGAGGCGCTGCGGCCACGGCGCTTGGCGGAGTCATCGGCGGTTTCATCGGCGCACAAACCTGTGACTCGAACAGCTCGAACAATCCCATCGTCGGCATGATGGACGCCATTGGCTGCTCCGTTGGGACGGTGTTCAGCGCGTTCATTGGCGGTTACGCTTTCATGGGCGTCGGCGTCTGGGGCACTGGCACCTTAGCGGGAGGCAACGGCGGCGTCGGCTATACCTATCTGGGCGAAGGCGTGGGCGTGTTAGGCGCGGGCACCGTCGCGCTGTTTCTCGGGGTGGCGAGCGATGACACTCCCGGCTGGGTCTACGCTTCCTTGTTCGTCGCGCTGCCGCTGGCGGGCGCGGTTTTCGGGTACGAGCTGTCGACGGAGCACGAGCCGCAGTCCGGTCCCGGCAGCAGTAGCACCCCCCTGACGCGGCCTGCGGTTTTCTTGAGCGTTCCGTTTTCTTTCTAGCCGCGCGCCAAACGTGGCGGAGCACTTCCGCGCGAGCGTTTAGGTGCCACAACACGTTCGGCGTGCTGGCCCCTCATGCCGCAGGCGCAGCCGACGGCCAGCCGGGGATCGCGCTGCTGTCGTACTTTCCGCTTTGGAACGCCGCACTCTGCAACACTGCCAGATGCAGCGGGATGGTGGTGCGGACGCCCTCGCACACGATGCCCGAGAGCGCAGCCACCATGGCGTTGATCGCGCTTTTGCGGTCTGCTCCGTGCGTGATCACTTTGCAGATCAAGCTGTCGTAGTGCGGCGGCACGACGTAGCCGCTCTGGATGTGCGTATCGACGCGTAGCTCGGACCCCGTTGCCGGAGTTTCCCAGCGCGTGATGGTGCCGGGGCTGGGGCGGAAGTCTGCTTCGGGGTCTTCGGCATTGAGCCGGCACTCCAGGGCGTGACCCTGCAGCACGACGTCCGCTTGCTGGAACCCGAGGGGGTGGCCCGCCGCCACGCGCAGTTGCTCCCGCACCAGGTCGATGCCTGAACGCATTTCGCTGACGGTATGCTCCACTTGCAGGCGCGTGTTCATCTCCATGAAACGCAGGGTGCCGCCTTCGTCCAGCAGGAATTCCATCGTGCCGGCGCCGACGTAGCCGATCGAGGCCGCGGCCTGGCACGCGAGGGAGAGCACGCGGCTACGCTCCTCGGCGGAGATCGCCGGCGACGGCGATTCTTCGATCAGTTTCTGGTGCTTGCGCTGCACGGTGCAGTCGCGTTCACCCAAGTGCACCACGTTGCCGTATTTGTCCGCCAGCAGCTGGATCTCGATGTGGCGTCCGCGTTCGATCAGCCGCTCGACGTACACCCGGCTATCGCCGAAGGCGCCTTGTGCCTCTTGCTGAGCGCTGTGAAACGCTTCGGCCAACTCCGAACGCTGGCGCGCGATGCGCATGCCGCGCCCGCCGCCGCCGCTCTCCGCCTTGATCAGCATGGGAAAGCCGACGTGATCCGCGAGTGACTCGAGCTCGGAGAGATCTTTGAGTACGCCGTCGCTGCCCGGGATCAGGTCGAGCCCCGCCGCGGCCATGGCACACTTCGCCGGCGTCTTCTTGCCCATCAGGTGCATCACGTGCGCCGGCGGTCCAATGAACGTGACTCCGTGCGCTTCGCACAGCGCGGCAAAGCGTGGGTTCTCTGACAGGAACCCCCAGCCCGGATGCAGCGCCGTGCAGCCGCTCTGCTTGGCTGCCTGAATCACGCGCTCGGGGTCGAGGTAGCTCTGCGCGGCCCGCGCAGGCCCGAGACAGACGGACTCGCGGCCCCGCGCGTAGGTTGCGCCCTGGTCAGCTTCGGAGACAGCGAGCACGGGAGTGATGCCCATGGCCTCGCAGGTGCGCGCGACGCGCACCGCCACTTCGCCGCGATTGGCGATGAACACGCGCTTGAAAAGCGGCGAAAGCGACTGCATGGGCCGCGACGCTAGCACAGGCCGCCGCCCGGGCCTTGGTCCGAGCGGCGGCATCCGGTAGTACTAGAGGATGGCCTTGCGAGCGAGCTGCGTGGTGGGCGTACTGGTCGTACTGGTCGTCGCGTGCAGCAGCACGTCGTCGAAGGTGTTGCCGCAGGACGCCGGGGGCGGCGGAGGCACAGGTGGGGGTCTTGCTGGCGCGGCGGGTTCCGGCGCGTCCGGCACGGGCGGCAGCGCCGGTACGGGCGTCGCGGACAGCGGGGTGGGCGATGCCGCCGCCAGCGACGGGGCCACCGGGGCGGATGCAGGCTGCGGCTCCAACGGGCAGGGTCTATCCGGGCCGTGCCACCAGTGTTTGTTCGCCGAGTGCTCGTCCGAATACGACGCGTGTCTGTGTGCGCCGGCTTGCAAGGCAATTCTCGACTGCATGGACAATTGCGCGGCCTCCGAAGGCGGCATCAGTTCGAACTGCTTCAAGAGCTGCTACACAGCGGGAAGCTCGATGGGCCGCGCAAAGTACGACGACATGACGGGCTGCTCCAAGAACGTCTGCTCAACCACGTGTCCCTTGTTCAACGCGGCGAGCACCCCCTAACGAACGTCCACGTTTTGGTGGCCGCCCGCCGTGCTCGGCAGCCGGGATTTCGCGCGCCTGCGCGGGCCAGCGGGAGTGGCTGGTAGTATTGCGCGGCTACTCCCAATACACAGCCACGCGGCCCATTACGGTCCGCGGCCATCCCGGCGTGTAGTGGATGCCTTCCACTGCGGCGGGTTCGTACGAGAGGCGGCTCGTCGTCGCGAAGCTGACCTCGCGCCAGGTGCTGCCGAATAGGTTCTCAACGCTGAGTGCGGCTTCAATCGGGCCCTGCCGCACGCCGGCTTCGGCGTCGACCAGGGAATAGCCCTCGGCCACGAGCGACTCCGCTTCATTGGCGGCGCGATCGCTGATCGACTTAAAGCGGACGCTGCCGAAGGGCGTCGTACTGCCAAACTTGTGGCGCGCGGCAACGCCCGCGCTAAACGTGCGCACGGGTGCCAGTGCCACCGGGCTGCCGCGGTCTGGCCCAAAGCGAACCTCTGCGCGACTCACCGTGAAGTCGGCATCTGCGTACAAGAAGTCGAACAAGCGGCCACGGGCGCCCACCTCGATGCCGTAGCGTCGGGTGGCGCCGGAGGCTTCGGTGGTGCCTTCGTCGCCGATCCACACTTGTTCCGAGTCCAGATCCAGCAAGAACGCTGCGACGTTGAACGCGACATTCTTGGCCGGCTCTACTTTGGCGCCCACCTCGTAGCCAAGCGCGGGCGTGAGCAGTTGCACGCGCCCTTGATCCAGCACCGCGCCCCGGGCGTCGTTCGAGTGAAAGCCACGCCCGTAGTGCGCGAACAAGTGAAAATCAGAAACCGGCGTCACCACAGCTCCTAGCTTCGGGAGCACCATGCTGCTGCCGGCGCTCCCGCTGCCACGGGTGCCCAAAGTCGACGTGTCTTCGATATTGTCGTCCACGGCCACCTCCAGACGCTGCAGGCGCACGCCGGTGAGAAATCGAAGCTGTGGCAAAAGCCGCGTGTCGATCTCCGCGTAGCCCGCCGAAGAGGTTTCCGCGATATCCGCGTCGACCCGGGCGCCCAGCCGTTCCCGCCTCACTTGATCGTACAGGCCAGTCTCAATGTCGTCGCGACGCAGCTCCAGCCCCAAAGTGCCGACGATGGTCACGGGCCCGAGGTGCACGTGTTTGCGTGCGCGGGTGTGCAGGCCGAGGACAGTGCGCGAGTCTTTTTGCTCGATGCCGTCACCGCGCAGTGGGTCCCGGTCAAAGAACGTGAAGTTCGAGAACAAGTTGAAGCGGTAGCGGATGGCGTAGAGATCCGCGTGCAGATCCGCGTCGTGGGCAGCCACGCGATAACCGAGTTGGGCGTGTTGACGCTGGGTCGCGCCGCCCTCGCCGTCGTCGACAGAACCAAAACGGTCGAGACATGCTTGCCCCAAGGATTCTGGCGCCGGACTCCCTGCTTCACCTTCTCCACACACGGCGCGGGCAGGGATTTGCCCCGAGCCGCGCCACGCGGCGCTCAACGAGCCAACACTGAGCGTCAGCGCTGATCCGCCCCCCAGATCGCGCGTTACCTTGCTGAACAGGTTGAGACGGCGCAGTGCTTCGGGCTGATCGAAGGGGCCGTCTTGCTGCTTGTACTCGGCGGCCACCACAGCGCGCCAGTCGTCGCCAAGCGCGGGCGAGCTGGCCACCAACCCTCGATGCACGCCGAACTGCCCCAGGGTGTAGCTCGCGAAGCTTTCCGGCAGCACTTCTGCGGTGCGCAGCTCCAAGGCACCCGCCGTCGCGAAATCGCCGAAACGCGCGTAGTTCGGGCCCTTGTAGACCTCCATGCCCGCGACGAGCTCCGGGATCACAAAGGAGAGATCGGCGTAGCCTTGTCCGTGACCGTGGCTCGGCATGTTGACGGGCACCCCGTCGACGAACAGGGCGACGTCCGTCCCGTGATCGGCGTCAAATCCGCGAAGGAAGATCTGCGCGGCTTTGCCGCCGCCGGCATGTTGCGCCACAACGACGCCAGGGGCGGCTTCGAGAAGCGCCGCCGCCCCTTTGCGCGGGCGCAGGGCCAGCTCCCACCGCCCCAAGCGCAAACGCGACGCGGCTTCGGTCCCAGCACGCTCTTGCCGCACTTCGACTTCAATCGGGTGCGTGTGTCCAGGCGCCGGCGCCTCGTCCGCGGGGGCCTCTTCATGCATGGGCGCGACCTTCGTCGCCTTCGCGGGCGTCGCGGGCGTCGCTGGGCGCGCCGCGCCGTGTCCGTGCGGAGGCGCCGCGCCGTGATCGTGGTCCTGCTCGTGCGCATGCGCATGCGCGTGCTCGTGACCACCATTCGCGGCAGGTGCGCGCGGCGCGGGTTGCGCGGCCACGGACTGAGGCACGAGCAGCAGTGCACCTGGAAGCAGGAGGAAGCGCCGGACAAACCGCATTTCGCTGTAGACTACGCCGTAGCCGGCCCTTTCGATCGACAAAAAGCAAAAGGCCCTGAAAACCTTGCGATTTCAGGGCCTTTTGGGGTGATTAACCCGGCAGCGTCCTACTCTCCCACACGGTTACCCGTGCAGTACCATCGGCTCCGAGAAGCTTAACTTCCGAGTTCGGGATGGGATCGGGTGTGGCCTCCTCGATATCGCCACCGGAAATTTTGGGCGTCCAAACAGCGTTTTGTTGCTGCTCTGCGTTGACACATCGCCCCATGACGATGTGTGTTTTTGCAGAAAACTGCTGGTGCGAACGCTTGCGCGTTCAATTACCAAGCAATGCGCATTCTGTGATGCGCTCGGTCCGTTCGACGAGGTCTCGATTGCTCGAGTTCGTCAGCCCGACTCCGGGCTTGAACTACAATTGTGCCTTAGAGAGATGATCAAGCCGCACGGCCTATTAGTACTGGTTAGCTCCACGTCTTGCGACGTTTCCACACCCAGCCTATTACCTTGTAGTCTCCAAGGGGCCTTTAGTGCCTTGCGGCAGGGGACACCTAGTCTTGAGGCCAGCTTCCCGCTTATATGCTTTCAGCGGTTATCTGTTCCGCACATGGCTACCCGGCTATGCCAGTGGCCTGACAACCGGATCACCAGAGGCACGTCCACCCAGGTCCTCTCGTACTATGGGCAGCTCCTCTCAAGTGTCCTGCGCCCGCGGAAGATAGGGACCAAACTGTCTCACGACGTTTTAAACCCAGCTCGCGTACCGCTTTAATTGGCGAACAGCCAAACCCTTGGGACCTGCTCCAGCCCCAGGATGCGATGAGCCGACATCGAGGTGCCAAACCGCGCCGCCGATATGAACTCTCAGGCGCGATCAGCCTGTTATCCCCAGAGTACCTTTTATCCGATGAGCGATGGCCCTTCCATGCGGGACCACCGGATCACTAACACCTGCTTTCGCAACTGATCGACCTGTCGGTCTCACAGTAAAGCTCCCTTATGCGTTTGCACTCTACGGCTGGTTTCCAATCAGCCTGAGGGAACCTTCGCACGCCTCCGTTACATTTTTGGAGGCGACCGCCCCAGTCAAACTGCCCACCAGGCAGTGTCCCTCACCCAGATCATGGGTGCAGGTTAGATTTCCAGATTATCCAGGGTGGTATTTCAACGGTGGCTCTGCCGAACCCAGAAGCCCGGCTTCAAAGCCTCCCACCTATCCTACGCAGAACAACCCGAAAATCACTGCCAAGTTGCAGTAAAGGTTCATGGGGTCTTTCCGTCTTTCCGCGGGTAGAGGGCATCTTCACCCCCAATGCAATTTCGCTGAGTCCCTGGTCGAGACAGTGCGGATGTTGTTATGCCATTCGTGCAGGTCGGAACTTACCCGACAAGGAATTTCGCTACCTTAGGACCGTTATAGTTACGGCCGCCGTTTACTGGGGCTTCGGTTCAATGCTTCGGATTGCTCCTGACATATCCCCTTAACCTTCCAGCACCGGGCAGGCATCAGACCCTATACGTCGTCTTTTCGACTTCGCAGAGTCCTGTGTTTTTAGTAAACAGTCACAACCGCCATTTCACTGCGACCCCCGGCAGCTCCGAACGCGAGGTTCTTCACCAACAGGGGCACACCTTCTCCCGAAGTTACGGTGTCAATTTGCCGAGTTCCTTAACCAGGGTTCTCTCACGCGCCTTGGGATATTCACCCCGCCCACCTGAGTCGGTTTGCAGTACGATCGCTAGAGGAGCTCTGTGCGCGGCTTTTCTTGGAAGCATGGGATCACTCAGTGTCCAGGACTAGGTCCTGACCTCATCGCCTCTCGGTGTAGCGAGTTCTCGTTTGTCCCTATTGGGTCCTAAGAACTCCACCTACGGGCTTAAACACGCATAACCATGCAGCGTGCTGAGCTACCCTTCTCCGTCCCCGCTCACTTCAACGCTATCTCTAGCGGTGCAGGAATATTAACCTGCTTTCCATCGCCTACGCCTCTCGGCCTCGGCTTAGGTATCGACTAACCCGTGGGAGGATTATCCTACCCCAGGAAACCTTGGGCTTACGGCGACCGGGTTTCTCACCCGGTTTATCGCTACTCATGCCTGCATATTCACTCCTTATGGCCGCTAGTGGTCGTCACCGTCCACCGTGTATCTCCATAAGGACGCTCGCCTACCGCTCTCTTACGAGAACCCGTAGCTTCGGTACTGAGCTTAAGCCCCGTTAAATTTTCGGCGCGGACCCGCTTGACCAGTGAGCTATTACGCTTTCTTTAAAGGATGGCTGCTTCTAAGCCAACC
>CALMUT010000173.1 GCA_937872925.1 uncultured Myxococcales bacterium
GGTCGCTGCTTCGCAGCGCCCACCTCCCCCAAAGCCGGGCTGCGCGTTCGCCGCGAGCGATGTGACTCAGAGCAACGACGCGAATCGAACTGCGGCGAACGCTCGCGCGGCAGGGGGAGGTCGGTGCTGTTCGTGACGTGGAACGGCGCGGTCGTGTGAGTCCTCGATGTAACGTGCTCGCACCGCATCTTCTGCCCGCCCATGCAACACCGCAGCGCCGCACCTGCCAACAACGACCGCTGACTTCACATCGCACCCAACCCGCCCGCGGCCGGGCTTCTGCATGGGGCGCACGCTCCGCGCCACGCCCCGTGTTGAACGACGAAATCTGACTCAACACCACGCGCTTCCGCGTCGCGCGTTCTACCTCGGGCGTGTCACGGATCCTGCGCCGTGGATTCCGAAGCCCGGCCGCTCCCCGGGCGGGGAGGATCACCATGTTGAAAGCTCAGCGGTCATCGTCAGCAATCGTCCAGCAGCGTGCGCGGCAGATGCGCTTCTCGCTGACGCCGTTGGAGGCGGCGCTTTGGGAGGCGCTTCGGCGCGGTCAGCTCGGGGTGAAGTTCCGGCGGCAGGTCGCTATCGGTCGCTTCATCGCTGACTTCTGCGCGCCTGCCGCGCGCCTCATCGTGGAAGTCGACGGCGGGTACCACGCCCGCCGGGCCGGAGCCGACGCGCGGCGGGACCGCGCGCTTCGCCGGCTCGGGTATCGCGTGCTGCGTCTTGACGCCGCGCTTGTCATGTCGCGGCTGCCAGAAGCGGTGGCGCGGGTGCGCGAGGCGTTGCGCGAGTAGCGACGGCTCAAGCTCTTCTACAAGCCGGCCACCCGCTGCGGAACGACGACCCATTCCAGATCGGGCCCCCGAGAGCACGCCGAGAGCCGCGGCAGCGCTGCGAGAGGCGGCGTCGACGACGCACGTGCGCTTCTCGCCCGAGTCGCAGGCTCGCCGAGTTGCAACAGTCGGGCTATCCTCCGATCCCGTGGACTTGGCAGATGGCTATTGCTGCGGCCCGGGCCCCTAGGTGAAGGGCGGATGATGAAGCCGATGGAATGGTCGGTACTCGGCGCGCACTGGCGCTTGCCCGGCCTCGTCTTGTTCGTCGGTGCTGTCACCTGCTCCCCAGTGCACCGTACACAGACGCCGACCGCGTCGGATGCTTCGCAGGCGGCTGCGTCCGCGACTGCGCCAAACCCGTTCGCCGGTTGGTGCAAGACTAGGAACCTATGTCGAGAGCAGGGGAGATGTGCCACGGACACGTCAGCCAACTGCTACGCTGACTCCGACGCCGATTGCCGCGCCTCCAAAGCATGCCGGACAACAGGCTTGTGCTCACTGCGGGATGGGAAATGCGTGGCCATCACCGACGCCGACTGTCAGAAGTCCTCCTGGTGCAAGCAATTCGGTGAGTGCACGGCCAGGCACTCCAGGTGCATTGCCGCCACGGACGACGACTGCAAACGCACTCATGCGTGTCGCCACGAAGGACTGTGCTCCGGAAGTCCCGACCCGAACTGCAAGCCGAGCGTCGTTCAATACTGTTGCGTGGCCGCCAACGACTCGGACTGTCGGGGATCGGACAACTGCGACACCTTCGGCGCGTGCAGCGCCGTCTCTGGCGCTTGCCAAGCCACGGCCAACGCCGACTGCCGTCGCTCGTCGCAGTGTGCCGAAGTCGGGACCTGCTCGGCGCGCACCGGCTACTGCGTAGCCGTAGCCGATCGGTCCTGCCGGCAGTCAGTCGCGTGTAGCACGCACGGAATGTGCACCGCTCGAGACGGTTGGTGCTTGGCTACTTCAGCCCGAGTCTGCAAGCGCTCTGTGGCTTGTCGCAGAAGCGGCAAGTGTAGCCTCTCCCCCAGGCCTGACGTTGGCTGCATTGCAGCGTCGGAGGCGGAATGCAAGCAGTCCACTTGGTGCCGCGACTACGGGTTGTGCCACTTGAAGGAGGGTCAGTGCGTCGAACCCACATTGGATCGGCAGAGCTGTCCCGGATGCGCCGAGAGTGGCACCTGTACACCCATGGCCGGCACCGCGTGTCAGCCAACGACAGATGGTGCATGCAAGAAGTCCTTGGCGTGTCGGGAAGTGGGTCAATGCTCGCTTCAGGGTATCCAGTGCGTGATCAATTCCGCCGACGACTGTGCGCGATCGGCTTGGTGCGAGGATTATGGGCACTGCACCGCAAAAAACGATAGCTGCGTTGCCGGCGCCGACGCTGACTGTCGATCGTCTATCGCCTGCCGACACTCCGGCCTCTGCGCCGCGAGACGTGGACGCTGCATTGCCGTTTCGGACAAGGATTGCCGGGCCTCAGACCTGTGTAAGAAGTTCGGGCGCTGCGCGGTCAAAGACTTCGGCTGTTGGTGACGGGTACGGGGTCCGGGAGAGAGGTGTTCACCAGGGCCTGCATGGTTCCAAGGCGCCCGTCCCCGTCTCCGTAGGCGTCCCCGCTTTCGTCAAACTGCCCCACCGTGGCCCATCTCTAGAGTAGCGGCCCATCGCCGCCCCAAATCCGCGACCCCAAACCAACCACCAAACGCGCGCCCCCACAAAGCAAAAACGCGGCACCCCTTCGAAAAGGAGCACCGCGTTTTCACATTCACGAGCTTCACGCACCAAGTCGGTGCGAAGCACATGAACAACACGAACTCAGAAGTCCATGCCGCCCATGCCGCCCATGCCGCCCATGCCGCCCATGGTGTTGCCCCCACCGGTCGCTGCTTCGCAGCGCCCACCTCCCCCAAAGCCGGGCTGCGCGTTCGCCGCGAGCGATGTGACTCAGAGCAACGACGCGAGTTGAACTGCGGCGAACGCTCGCGCGGCAGGGGGAGGTCGACGCTGTTCGCGGTGCGTACGTACGGTCGTCCTGTCCATCGATGTAACGTGCTCGCACCGCATCCTCTGGTCGCCACGCACCAGCCGCACCGCCGCACCTGCTAACAACGACCGTTGAATTCACATCGCACCCAGCCCGCCCGCGGCCGGGCTTCTGCACTGGGGCGCACGCTCCGCGCCACGCCCCGCCTTGAACGACGAAATCTGACTCAACACCACGCGCTTTCGCGTCGCGTGTTCTCTCTCGGGCGTGTCACGGATCCTGCGCCGTGGATTCCGAAGCCCGGCCGCTCCCCGGGCG
>CALMUT010000174.1 GCA_937872925.1 uncultured Myxococcales bacterium
CTGTCACCGGATCGCGAACGCCATCGCCGCAGAATTGCGATGTCGGTCCGTCGATGGGCGCGTCACTCCCAGAATCGCCCGCTGCGCCATCGCCGACGGAAGCGTCGCCAGCGGTGCCCGCACTTCCGTCGATGGAGGCGTCACCGCCGCCAGTGCCGCCCCCTTCATCACCGCCGTCGAGTGGCGTCCCGCCGCCACCATCCGTCGCCCCACTACCGGAAGCGCCGCCGCTACCGGATGCACCCGCGTTGCCCGCGCTTCCTCCGGCCCCACCAGTGCCGCCGCCGCCGGGACCGCAGGCAAGCGTGAGCGCGCCGGGCATCGAGAGAAACGCGAGCGTGGCGACCCACGCTCCACTGCGAAGCGCGGACCGTGCCGTCAAACCCGGCGGATTGTGAACGCGTGGTCGCATCACGACTCTCCGGGGTTATTGGCTGCTCGGTTGTGGTTGGATCCTCGACCAGTACCGATACTTGAGGACCAGCTGTATGTCTTCGACCTTGTTCCAGCGTAGCGACGGCTTGTCGAAGATCCTGACTCGGTAGCTTCCTTCGATCGGTCGTCCGCGGAACTCGATCTTCTCGAACGCCGGCTGCGACAGCAGCGCGCTATCGGCGCTACCGATGGGCAGGGTTATGAAGCGCTCAGCTGCCAACGCCTTGCCGTGATTGATGCTGGCGAGACCGAAATTGAAATGCTGGGCTTCCTTTGGCCGCTTGTGGCTGAGCACCATCACGTCGAACGCCGAGTGTGCGAGGGTGTAGTCCACGTAGGCAGAGCCGAAACACGAAGGCGTCGCTTCCACGCTGCAATCGACCACGCCAGTGCCGACGACGTTCAGCCCGAGCGACACGTGCCGATAGTTGAAGTTGTCAACGGCGATCTTGCCGTTTAGCGGCGACAGCGCCAGATTGCTCGAGTCCACGAGGAACGGAGCGGCCAGCTCGTAGAAGCACACCGGCCCCGGCAGACAGCGGTACTGGAACGCGGCTTGTAGCTGGCTGGCGCTTCCTTTCGCGCAATTGGTGGTCAGCGCCAGTGGGGATGACCCGTTTGGCACGAAAGGTCCGGCGACGCTGCCCATTTCCAACTGCACGTCGCTTATCGCCACGCTTCCAGGAGCGGCTCCGGAGCTGCCTGCCGCAAACGCGATGTGGAATTCGCCCGGCGTTGCCACGTTGAACACAAGTTCCCTGCGTTGCCAACTCTGAGTGGCGGTGGGCACATGAGTTTGGTGCACAGCCGTCTTCACCGAACTCCAAGCGCTGTCGTACACCGTGACCGGGTACTCTTGCGGCGACGTTCCGACGCCGCCGGCAATGTCGCGTGCCTGGTCCCACCACGAAAGCACGTGCGGTCCAGCGGAGAGGCTGACCGTTTGGTAAACGATGCGAGCCGGTGCCGTCGTCGCCTGGATTTGGCTCAGAATTGCCTCGTCCGCAATGCTCGCGATGGTTTGCTCCTTGAGCCAGGTGACTCCGGATCCCGGCGCCTGGTTCGCGGGTTCCGGTTCCGGACTCAGCGTGCTGCCGACCTCCAACTGGAGGCAGTACGGGTCTTGCGGCTCACAGCGACGCAGCTGCCAGCCTTTCACGACATCTCCGGATTCCGTGGTGAGTGGGTGGCTCTGCCTCAGATCAGACGAATAAAGGAGCAGGTTCGATGAGTTCGCAAGACACGTGCCGCCAGGGCCAAGAAGATCGTCGCGCAGCGACAGTACTGCGGTGTCGTCACCGTCATGCGCCGGGTACTCCATGTTGTAGAACTCGACGAACTTCTCCAGCTTGTCCACGTAGTCGCCGATGAACATGTTCGCGAACTCTTTCGCTGCGTCGTTGCTTGTACCGCCATCCGAGTTCTCGAAACCGCCGTCGGGCACTTCAATGTCCCGAAGGTTCTCGTAGTTGATCCCGTAGTCGACGCCGGTGGCGACACAGATATCCTCAGCCCAGCTCGCAGGCGCATCGAGTGGCCCGATGCTTTCGGTGAACTCTGAAAGGCGAACGCCGAGCCGCTGCTCGATTGCGATACGCGCAATGTACGAAAGGTACCGTGCTTCTTTGAGCGCGGTTTCATATCTGCGCTTGGTGATGTCGTACTGGCGGTTGAGGACGATATTGACAGGCAGCTCCACGACCTTGCCCGTTTCGTCGACGAAGAAGTCGGCGCCGGAGCCGACCGCAGCGTAGTACTGGGCGGTGGCTTCGCTGAACCGAAGCGATTCGCTGAGCTGCGCCGCGTTCGCAGTGGATTTCTGAACCGCCGAGAGCGATGTGTGCGCGTCCGTGTAGAGGGTGTTTGTAGCTTCATCCAACTCGTTGAGCACGAGCAAGAGGTTGGTGTCTTTTATCTGCGCATTCAACGCATCGATTTTGCCGAGCGCGTTGAGTTCCTTGCTCGCGAGGTTAACGTCGTTTGCCGCCGCATAGGCGTTCGCGGCTAGCCCAACGGGATTGAACACATCGCCGATTCCAACGCTCACGGTCCGCGCAGTAGCGTTAATGATTTTCGAATGGACCTGCCAGCGCGCGATGGCAGCTTGCTGTGCATCAACCTTGCTCTTCAAGTCTTCGAGGTCGATTTGATACTGCGCTTGCTGCAGCGCGGACCGTATCTTGGCGAGCGTTCCCGACAGTTGCCCGTAGCCAGTCGAGATGTCTCGAATCGCGGACTCAAGTTCGAGCACCAGTCTTCCATGGTTGCCCAGCAGACTACCGGTACCGACGTCGCCTTCTTTGAAGTCGCTCACGACCCGATCTGGCACTCCCGTCAAATAGAGACGACTGACGGCAGCATCGGAGAGCGTCGAAAGATCTCCCAGCCAGCGTTCCAGTTTCTGAATATCGCCAACTTCGCTGATCTGGCCCGGGCTGCTTGAAATTGGTCGGTAGCCGTCGCGCGACATCGCGCACCCTAGCGCCACTGCCTGGGTCAGCTGGGCAGCTGCCTGGCAATTGTTGGCCGGCGGGTAGGCATTGACGAACAGCGGTAGGCGCGCGCCAGGTGGGCACACTTCCGGACGCCACACGTACGACGAAATCTTGGGCGTCGATCTTGCGCAGGCTACTTGGTCGACCCGAACGCGCACCGGAGCGCCGGGTGGTGGCTCCAGGATGGATGGGCACAGCCCACCGTTGCCGAACGGCACCATATCAATCAGAAATTCGTCGGCGGTGTTCAGTCCAGCGCTCATGCGAAACCCGTCTGGTGCGGTCTCGCAATCCCATTGGCCAAACTTCACGTTTCCGATCTGTCGTCGAGCGCCGTTGTTGGCGCCTCCTGACGTGACGACCGGCCCGTCCAGGTTCCCGCATTGCAGTCCCTTCAAGTTCCCAGCTTGCTCAGCGATCCACGCTCCCACGGAGGCCTGCTGGATTGTGTAACCGGCCCCCAGGCCCAGGTGCTTGGCCTGCTGGCTCGCGCGCTGCCGCGCACCGTAGGCCGTGTTAGTTGCCCCAACGTGTGCCAGCCCTGCGGCTAACGAATAGGACTGCTGGACCCAGGCCGGAGCGCTCGACAAGGACAAGTCGAAGCCCGGGGAGATGGGTTTCGCCACTCCGATCAAGGCGCGATCGGTGTCGCTTGGTGAGTAGCTACCCAGCGGCACTGCGCTGAGCATCCAGCCACCCGACGGCGCCACGAGATACTGGGAATGCGCATAGACCAACGGTGTCGCGACGCCGTCGTTGGGCTGCCAAAGTGCATCGTCCAGGCGCGCGGCTGGCACGTACCCGGAAAACGTGCCCGCCGGAACGTCGCCGGAGAGTGCGCCAAGCATCCATATTGCTCCTTGGACGCGCCACAGTAGCTGCATCTTTGCTGCATTCGACAGTGGAGGAGGCCATGGCGTGTTTCCGTCGCGAAAGATCGCGTCGAAGAGCGCCGCTAGCTTGTTCCCCGCACCGCAAGACGGCAAGCATGCTGGCCAAAAGTTGTTATCCGTGCTGCTCATCACCAGGGCGCCCCCCGCAGAGACGGTCCACTCACCGGATTCCTCGACGCGAACTCGAAGCTGTGCCACAGCCGCGGCAAAGTGCGGTTCTGTGACCCAAGGCTGCGACGCAATCTGCTGCAACTTCTTGGTGTCGAGACCGTTCAAGCGGAGCGACGTGGAAACCTGCACTGCGGAATCACATTCCGCAGCGCCTGTTGCTGTCAGATCGATAAACGGTGTCAGTCCCAACGCGTCGTACGACAACTCCGCCTGGTTGCAGAGCGGGTTCGAGGCGCTTGGGCCGCACTTGAGGACGTTGGTTTGGATCCACGCAGTGGAGGCCGCCACGTCTGTTCCAATCAAGGCTGTCGGCACCTCACTCAAGAACACCACGTCTTTCTTTGACTCGTTCAGACAGACGTTCAGTGCCTTGTCCGTCTTAGACTCTTTGATCTCGCCTTTGGCCTTGTCGAACTCTATGCTGTCCAGAGCGGCATAATCGCCGCATTGCTCTGCGAGTTCTTTGCCGGCCCCCTCACGTCTGAGGTCGCGCTCCAAGCCGAGCCGGATAATTTCCTTGCCAAGTTCATCGGCACGATTTGCGGCGCTTTTCGCCAACTGCAAATAGTGTGCCCAGTTGTCTTCATAGCCGTCCCCGTCAGAGGTGAGCTCGTTCTCAAGCGGAACGAAGGGTTCGCGATCCAGGCCGTCAATGCAGTATGCGGGCGGCTTGGACGTGGAAGGCCCGGCCAACTTGTCCGCCGTGGTCGGGTACAGCGGGCTCACGCCTACGCTGTTCTTGATCAGCTCGCCCTTGAACTTGGAGTACAGGGACGTCGTCGCTCCGAAGTTGCTGCGGATAGCGAGAGTGCCCAGCACCGCTCCTGTGGCCGACTCAGGTTTGTACTTTGATGTGAGATACAGGCGAGGAATCGACCCCGGCGTTTCCAGGACCGGTTGGAAGTTCGACGGAGCCATCGATAGATCGAATTCGAGCGAGATCAGGGTGCCGTCCGCCCCGCTAAACCTGGCCCAGTTCTGACCCAAGCCGAGCGCGAAGGGATCGAGATCGCTCCAAACAACTGAGGAAGTTGGTCGCGCCACATAGTCCGTATCGAACCCGGCCGGACAGCTCGCGCGCAGGCCGGCTGCGCAGTCAGCTACCCAGGGCTTGCCAAAGACCAGGCCCAGCTGTGCCGGAATATCTGCGGGCGCCGACACGCCAAAGTCACTGGGATTGAAGCCGACCAACCACACCGTCAAGTGGGTCGCCGCCCCCGAATCGTCGAGCTGGGGCACCAGGGTGATTCGACCGAGGCCGGACCAGGTGCGCACTTCGACTGCGGCTGCCGTTGCCACGTCTGCGGCTTCGTCGGAAGCACCCAGTGCACGCGTCGCCTCTTCGCGCACGACGACGAGGCGGCGTCGCAAGGTATCGCCAATAAGCAGGCTGTCCTGAAACGCCGCGAGGTAGCCCAGGTCCGAATGCAACGCGCCCCAAGCTCCGAGGTGCTCGTTACACTGCGCCGCCGTGGCGATGCGTCCGGCGCGGCTGGTGTAGTCCACGGCGAGGTCTTCGTTCGGGATCCCGCCGTCGAGGGCGATCCCGCCTGCCGTGTTCAACGAAGCCACCGTAGTGCTCGCGGTCAACCCCCCTCCCGGCGCCGCCTGCGACACGGTCGCGCCCTCGTCGGTCGTGAGCTGCTGGTAGGCCGTGAGGTTTCTGAGCAGCCCGAAGCGAAGGTCTTCATCGGACACTTCGGCAAAAGCGTTCACAATGGCCTTGCCCTGTCCCCAACTCGTAAAGCCGGGATCGCCGATCAGCCCGTGGAGTTTCGCCGCGTTTTCGACCAGTTGATCTCGAACCGCGCTTCGGTACGCCGTGGTGGTGTCTTGGACGATCACGGCTTCTGGCAAGACAATGCCTGCGCTCTGGACCAGACGCAGAGCGTCCTGCTGCTCCGCGTTGCGAATGGGTCGCTCTGTGGCGCGCGCGGTGAACTCTGGTCCGAGTCCTTCCTTCAGCGTGGCCATGGGCTCCACGCCTCCGCAGGGCAGGTACGGTGCGCTCTCGAGCACGCCGCGCTCCCAGCGACCAGCAAGCAGCCGAGTTGAGTGCGCCAACGAGTTGTAGGCCTCGCCCGCGTCGGACTCCGCGCCCCACACCAGCCGGGCGCCGCGTGCTGGGTCCGTCGCCAGTGCGCGTTGACGCTCCGCACCAGCCATGTCGGCGTAGACGCCCTTGGGCAACTGCTCGCGTAGCAGCCGCGCGCCCGCTCTCAGCACGTGTGCGTTGAAGAGCAGGCGCGACTTCGCGTGCTCCGTGAACGTGGAAGCCTGGATGGGCACGCTCTTCGGCGGGAAGTACAAGGATGGGCCACCGCTTCCAACGCCGAAGCCGGTGGTCAGAAAGTTCTGCACTTCGGCGGGTGATGGGTTCGTGGCGGCGGCCGCGTCGGCGTACGTGGTGGCGCACGTGCGGAACGTGTTCGGCGTCGTCGTCGGACGCAGGTTCAGGTCGGTAAGCGCTGCCACGGCCAGCGTATGAATTGCGAGATCTCTAGCGAGAAATCTGTCTTTTGCGCTTTGCGGAAAAATTTCCCATGGCCCGGGAGGCATGCCGGCGGCCGCAGGCTGCGCGGGCACTTTCTCCCAGCGGAGGACGCCGGGGCTGTCCGCGACCTCGGACAGCTTTGACGCTACGCACGTCAAGACCTCCAAGTAGGCCAATTGGTGGTCGCATGCTTCCGGCGGATACTTGAAGATGTAGTAGGCACCGGACTGCCAGGGTGCGACCCGCGGTTTCTGCCGTTGCGGGTACCCGTCGGGCCAAGTGGCTTCGCTGTCCATCCCGCACTCATAGGCAGCGCCGTACACCAAGGCCCAGCCTAGCGGGTCGCTAAGCGGGCCGCCCACCGAAGCCCCGCCGTCCGGCGTGCCGATTTCTGCCTGGGGTTTCGATTTGCCGCCCGGTGCTTTCCCGTCAGCGTCCGGCGGCGGAACTGCTGTCGGCGCCGGCGCAAGTGACTTGGCGAGCTTTGCTGGCAGGTTGCCTGGGACCTTGGCTCGCGGGTTGAGCAGTCGATCGACAGGGATCTTGAAGGCCGCTTCCGCAAGCGGTGGCAGGTCGTAACGCTTCCGCTCCGCACCAGCGAAGATCTTGATGCTGTAGCTCGAGTACTCGCTGGCAGGTTTCTTGGCTGGACGTACGACTATTTCAGGATTGCCGGAGCAACTTGCGGCAAGCGCAAAGGTCGCAAGCACGAGCACGAGCCGGAAGAGATTGACGCGCGAGTCCATGAAGGTTCCCTTTTCTCTTGCGCCAGATCTGTTCGGCGCATTGCCCCAGCCATTGTGCGTGTCGTTTTCTTGGTTCATCATCCGCCTCCCACATGATCGGCGCAGCAGCGCACGCCGACGTTCTTGGCGCTGTGGGCTTTGCTTTCGATGTCCGTCGGCTTGACGCACTCAGCGATGTTCCCATCTCTCGCGCCGCCCGCGATACGGACCCACGTGTCGGGCGAGTGGGTGTTCGTCCACTCGGCGACATTGCCGATCAAGTCGTAGATCTGGTCGAAGGGAGCTTGAGCGCCGCGACAGTTCGGCATCGTCGCGACCTTGCCCGAGCAGGTCGCGAGGGGGCATTGGTCAGTGACACAGTTCGCAGCGGGTTGGTCGCCCCAGGGATACTTCGTCTTGGCTCCCTGCGTGCAAGCGAAGGCCCACTCGTTCTCCCAGGGAATGCCGAAGTTGGCATCCGGCAGCGGGCCGCCGCCGACCTTGCCGCACAGGCGTTTGCCTGCCCAGGTGCAGAACGCTGCCGCCGTGCACCAGTTCGCGCAGACCACCGGCTCGTCAGGCTGCGTGAGGCAGCCCAACGGGTCGTCCACAAGCGCCGAAATGGTGCCACACTCCGGCACCTTCGGTTTGGTGCCCGCCAAGCTGTCGTGAAACTCCTTGTACTGCTTCTGCGTGACCTCCGTGCTGTCGATACAGAACGCGCCGACATCAATCATGACCGGCCCTTTGCCCTGCGGGCAGTTCGGGCTGCCGCCAGGTCCGGAATCCGTGGGTCCGCCGTCACCGCCACTCCCGCTCGCGCCGCCAACGCCGCCGCTGCCCGCACTCGCGTCCGCGCCGCCACCACCGCCGCTGCCGCTCGCTCCCGCAGTGCCACCGCCACCGCTGCCCGCGGCGCCGCAGTCGCAGGCGCCCCAGGTTCCGTCTGCGCCGCACACCTGGCCGCCGGCACAGGCGCCCGGCCCGACGCAGCTGCGCGTGTCGTTGGGTTTGCAGTCCTTGTTGTCACCGCCGCTCGCGTCATCCCCGCCACAGCTCGCAACAAACGCCGCACCCAGCAGAATGAGTGACCACGCCGCCCGGCGCGCGATTCGATAGATGTTCTTCATTGAGGTGCCTTCAAGATTCCGCTTCATCGTTGCCTCCTCACTTGCAGCAGCGCGCGCCTGGGATACTGCCGCCGTGTACAGCTCGACACTCGCCAGTCTCGACGCCCGGCGCGCTGGCGGCGGCGCCCATTCCCGCATGCGTAGGACTGTTGGGCCCGGTTGGAGTTCCGCTCACCCACTCGGCGATGTTGTGGTTCATGTCGAACACAGACGCGAAGGGCACGCCGATTCCGTGGCAATCGGGTTTGGACATCACCGGTGAGCTCTGGAAGGTCGGGCACAGCAAGGAGTTCTTGACGTCCCCGTACTGGAACTTCGTTGTTCCGCCATTGGTGCAGACATACGCCCACTCGGAAAGCTGTGGGTCTGCGAACTCGTTGTTCGGGTCTTTGACGTCGCCAGTCAGACCGCCTCCCCCGCGCTTCCCGCACAGCCGCTTTCCAGCCCAGGCGCAGAACGCCTCAGCGTCGCACCAAGACACGTCTGTCGCCGCGAAGTCGGGATTATTGAATGGAAACTCGTCCACGAACTTCGTTTTTAGGTCGTTGAGCTTGCACTCGGCGGACTGGGTGAACGGCGTAATCAGGGTGTCGACGTAGAAGCTCTTGTACTCGCCCCGCGTGACAGGCCGCTGATCGATGCAGAACTCGTTGTTGATGTTGATCATGGTCGCGCCGAACTTGCTCGTGCAGTCGAGTGAGCCGCCCCCGCTGCCACCGGCTCCGGACGCGCCGCCATTGCCCCCGCCACCGACGCCCCCACTGCCCGCACTCGCACCGCCACCGGCACTCCCCGCACTCCCACCAACTCCGCCGCTGGCGCCCAGCCCCGCCGTCGCGCCGCCGCCGTCGTTGGTTGCGCCACCGGTTCCGCCGCCGCAGTCACAAGCACCCCACGCGGTCCCGTCGGCGTTGCAAACCTGACCTCCCTGGCAACCAGCGGGGCCCGTGCACGACTTGCTGTCACCCGCCTGACAGATCTTCGCCTTGTCGCCCCCGCTGGAATCATCCCCGCCACAACTCGCGACAAACGCTGCACCCAGCAGAACAAGTGACCATACCGCCTGGCGCGCGTTTCGATAGATGTTTTTCATTCTGGTACCTTCAAGTCCTGCACTGACTCCGAAAGCAGGAGCACAAGCTGTGAGCTGGTGATGCCTGGATCGCGCATCAACAAAACACGTGACCACTTTTGGTTCATCCGACTCCCTCTTGTGCTCGCGCCACCGACCGCAACTTCAGTGGCTCCCCTGCGCGCCCCATAGCGACCGCGGTACAATACGCGAAGTGCAGCATCGCGATTGCTGCGAAGGTCGCGCGCGCGAACTTTTGGTGTGCGCAGGTGCGACCGTTGAACACGCGACATGAAGCGTCGCAGTGGGCGCTCCCGTTGAGCAGATTCTGCGCAACTTCCGAAAATGCCTTTGAGATCGGGCACGTTTGCGGTGTCGGTCGGAGCCGTTCGCCAGTTGCGTGAAAAATCCGAGAACAGCAAAGCCGAAGGACAAACCATCGGTCGTCCTTGCGCCGCATCAAGTCGAATCCGCGGGAAAACACGCAGAGAGATGCGCCAGGGACGTGACAACGCCGTGCGTCGAAGAGAGAGGCGACAGAGATACGACACCGCGGGGCGCAGAGGGGTGTTGCGCCGGGGGGGCGAAACCCCAAAGCGTCCCCCCCCCCGCCTGCTCCGCCACACAATCTCTGGCACTGCTCCCCGCCTCAGGGCAGCGTTGCGCACAGCGACGGGGCCCCGCATGCGCCGCGTCAATTTGCCGCAATCTTGGGGCTTTTCGGCACGCGTATTCATGACTTCCCACATCCCCTGCATCTCGCCCCGAGCGCCCTGTGGCGCGCACTCAAAGTAGATGAGTCGTCAATTCCGAGTTGGTATTTTTTTGGTATTTTTTTGGAGCCACTTGCCCTACGTGTGCGGCGGTGTCGTACCCGCTCTGGCCGCGCAGAAGTTCACGAGCCGTTGTCGTCACGGCCCGAACTGCGATGCGCGCGCTCCCTCACCGCGGCGCGGCTTGGACTACTTCTTCGAGCGATATCGAATGATGAAGCCGGCTCGCTCTTTCACAATGATTTCGCCTTGATCTCCAATTTGGCGTCGCGCGCGATACACGGTTTGTCGCGCTGCTTCATCGGAGCCGGAGTCCAGGGCCTCGTGCAGCTCGGCTGTGCTCACGAACTGATCGCAATGGTCGAGCAGCACTTCGAGCGCGTGTAGCTCACAGCCTCGTACTTCGGGGAACAACTTGCCTCGGAAGCAGACTGTGCCGTCAGCAATTTGGAGGGGAAACGGCGGGGGCGGCCGCGACGATTCTTCCTGGCGTCGCACGCAGTGCGCCCAGAGGCATGCTTCAAGCTGGTCGGGCAGGGTGGGCTTTTGCAGGTGGGCTACTGCGCCTGCACGAAGCGACTCGATATAGACTGCTTCCGGCGGCTGGCCGCTGTGCGTCACAACAGTAGGGGGGACGGGGAGTGCTCGAAGCCGGCGACACAGTTCGAATCCCGCGGGTTCGGACTCTTTGCTTGCTTCCTCGCCCAGCACGAGATCGACCAGGGCCGCGTCGAGTGCGTGCGCTTGGGCGAGCTCCATCGCTTGAGCGCTGGTTTGTGCGGCGTGCACCCGATGTCCGCGCCGCTCTAGGCTCCGCGCGATCGTACGCAGCATTGCTGGCTCGTCGTCCACGATCAGAACAGTCAGAGGATGCTCAGTGCGCCGCATGCTCATCGGCCGAACCTCCCGCGATATTGTAGGGGTGAAGTGCGCCTGTCGTCCACGCGGGCTCCCAGTTGCTAAAAAAGCCGTGGACCCCGTGCAGCGACGTTCTTCTTCCGTTCCGGCACTATTGCCTGCGGCGCCAATGACGCCGTTGCGCCCCGTCCACCGGCGGACGAAACTGCCGCCGTGGCAACTCGAAAGAGGAGCACGGCGCGA
>CALMUT010000175.1 GCA_937872925.1 uncultured Myxococcales bacterium
CTGGATGGCTAGCTGGAAAATTACAGCCAAACAGTGATCAACCATGAGCGTATACGAAGTATTTTTCTGCGGCGTCCCCCCCCCCACGATACCCGCTGCTTTCGCGCATCTTCGGTGGGCGCGCCCTCGGCCCCTTCGCACAGTTGGGGGAAACGCCCTCGCCCCCGCTCGGGCGCTGCGGGTCCCACCGTTCCGCCACCCAGTTGTTGCGCTGCAACATTTTTCCGTTGACAGGCATCCGGCCAGGACTTACTCATTCGGGCGTTCGCAGCTGAATCAGGCTGCTCCACGCAGAAAAGGAAGTCTTTCATGTTTATGCCCAACTTTACGCGACCGCAGCAATTTTTCACCGCCTGGAACAAGGCCGCCCAGGATCACCTCAGCCGCCTGGAGACCCTGAATGGCCAGATGGCCAAGCTCTCGGGCCAGGGCGTGGAGCGCGCTCAAGAAGCCATCGAAGAAAGCGCCAAGCTGATGAAGGAGTCGGTGACCTATTCGCACCAGCTCGCGACGGAATGGCAGAAGCTCAGCCTGGAAGCCATGAAGAAGTCCGTCGAAATGATGGGTCAGTCCTAAAGGAGCCCCCAGCCGATGCCCGCTGAGCCCACGCCCAAAGACACCCTGCTTCAAGACGGCACGGCCAAGCTGTACCGCTTTCGTCGCCCGAACGACTCGGCGGCGAAAGCGGCGCTACCGGTCTTGCTCGTGCCATCCATGATCAACCGCTGGTACGTACTGGACCTGCGTGAAGGCGCGTCTGTCGCGTCCGCGCTCGTCGATGCGGGCCTGGACGTGTACTGCCTCGACTGGGGCGTGCCGAACGACGAAGATCGCTACCTGGAATGGGACGACTTGGTGCAACGGCTCGGCCGCATGGTGCGCCGCGTGCAGCGTGAGTCTGGTGCGCCCAAGATTGGCGTGCTGGGCTACTGCATGGGCGGCACGCTGAGCAGCATCTATGCGGCGCTGGAACCCGAGCGCATCGCCGCGCTGGTGAATCTCGCGGGCCCGGTGGACTTTTCGGAAGCCGGATTTTTGGGACACATGACGAACCCGCGTTGGTTCGATCCCGAGGCCATTGCGTCGGCCGGCAATATGCGCGCGGAGCAGATGCAAGCGGGCTTTGTCGCGCTGCGTCCCACTGCGCAGCTTGCCAAGTGGGTCAGCTTCTTGGACAAGCTCGACAAGCCGCAAAAGATGGAAGCGTTCCAAGCCCTGGAAGAGTGGGCCAGCGCCAACATCTCGTTCCCGGCGCAAGCCTACGTGCGCTACATCCGCGAGCTGTATCAGCAGAACGCGCTGGTCAAAAAAGAGCACTACGTCGCAGGCCGTCAGGTCGACCTGGCGCGCATCGACTGCCCACTGCTCACCGTGGTCACGGATCGTGACGTGATCTGCCCGCCGAAGGCCGCGCAGGGGCTTGGCGCCCATGTGTCCTCGACGGACCAGGAGGTCCTTGTTATTCCCGGCGGACACGTGGGAGCCGTTGTGGGACCACGTGCGGCGGACACGTTGTATCCAAAGTTGGCAAGCTGGTTTGCGGACAAGCTCGGTTAGGAGCCAAATTTTTCTCAGTCAGCGGAGACCCAAGATGAAACTCAGTGAACTCAAAGTGATTGTGACTGGCGGCGCGCGCGGGATGGGCGCGTACTTCGCCAAAGAGCTTGCTAGCGCGGGGGCCAAAGTGGCGGCCTTCGATGTGGACGAAGCGGGCCTGGCGGAGCTGCCCAAGGGCATCGAGCGCCGGCGCGTGGACGTGTCCAAAGAAGCGGACTGCATCGCAGCCGTGAAGTGGGCGGCGGAGACCCTGGGCGGGCTCAATGGGCTGGTGAACAACGCCGGCATCATTCGCGACGGGCTTTTGGTCAAGAAGGACAAGAGCAGCGGCGAAGTCACCACGCTCTCGACGGAGGACTGGAACGCGGTGATCGGCGTGAACCTCACTGGCGCCACGCTGATGGCCCGCGAGGTCGTGGCCGAAATGGTGCGCCGCGAAACGCGCCCCGGCGTGATCGTCAACATCTCCAGCGTGTCACGCCACGGCAACCGCGGGCAGAGCAACTACGTGGCCGCCAAGAGCGCCTTGGCCGCCAACACGGTGACCTGGGCGCGAGAGTTTTCGCGCTTCGGGGTCCGCGTTGGCTGCATCGCACCGGGCATGGTCGAAACGCCCATGACCCAGGGCATGCACCAGAAGGCCCGCGACGCGCTGGTCGCCGCCATTCCCGTGGGGCGCATTGGCGTGCCGGAAGACCTGTGGCTCGCGGTCAAATTCGTGATCGAGTGCGACTACTTCAACGGGCGCTGCGTCGACGTCGATGGTGGTCTGACGATGTGAGCTTTCCGCCGTGGTCTCCGCCGGAGCGCGGCGGCCGCGGCGGGTCTTTTTTTCTAGGGGAAGGTAACGCGATGTCTCTGTTCACTGATCGCCCGCTGGTTTGGGTGTTGTTCCTCATCTACATGGTGGCGACGGGCTGGCTTGCCTGGCGCGGGCACAAGAAGACGACGGACATCGCCAGCTTCGCCGTGGGCTCGGGCGACATGCCTGCGTGGGTCGTGGGCATCACCTTGGCCGCCAGCATCGCCAGCACGGCCACCTTCGTGATCAACCCCGGCTTCGTGTACGTGCACGGCCTGTCGGCGATCGCGCACTTGGGCATCGCCGCTGGCGCGGGCATCGTGATTGGGCTCTTCGCGCTCAGCTTCGGCTTCCGCCGTTTCGGCGAGAAGGTCCGCGCGCTGACCCTGCCGCAGTGGATGAGCGAGCGCTTCGGCTCCCGCGGCCTGCGTATCTTCTTCGCGCTCGTCAACCTGCTCAGCCTGTCCTTCGTGGTGCTGATCATTGGCGGCATCAGCATCGTGATGCAGCAGACCCTCGGGCTCTCGAATCAAGCCAGCTTGGTACTGACGGTGCTGTTCGTGTTTTCCTACGTCTTCGTCGGAGGCACCTACGCGCACGCCTACACCAACACCTTGCAAGGCATCGTGATGGTCGGCGTCGCCGGACTGATCGTGATCAGCGGCTTCCACTACATCAGCGACTTGCCCGGCAGCGTCGGCGCCGCCCTGGCCGCGCAAGATCCGAATCTCGCCGAGTGGGTCAACCCCAAGAGCGCGCTTTTCGGCAGCACTTTCAGCGTGTGGATCAGCGGCTTCTTGATCGGCTTTGCGCTGGTGTGCCAGCCGCACATCCTGACCAAGGCGCTCTACGTGAAGACGGACCGCGAGGTGCGGCGCTATCTGGGCGTGTGCGTCGCGGTCTCCGTGGTGTTCACTGCGCTCTTACTGGTGGGCGTCTACGCGCGCCTCATGGGCCTGCCCGCGGAAGCCTTCGTCGACCCCGCCACCGGCGCCTTCAGTCAAGACCGCGTGATGGCGGTGTACCTGGCCAAGAGCTTCGGCCCAGTGCCCCTCGCGGTGATCACCGTCGCGCTCTTGGCCGCCGGCATGAGCACCCTCGACGGCATCTTGGTCGCGCTGTCCAGCATCGCAGCCAACGACTTGTTCACGCCCCTGGCCGAGCGCAACATGCTCAAAGACAAAACACCCGAGCAGCGCGCCCACATCGCACACCGCGCCAGCCAGCTGATCTTGGTCGCCATTGGCGTGGTCGCGTTCCTCATTGCGCTCAATCCACCAAAGCTATTGGGGATTTTTGGGATGGTCGGCGTGTACGGCATCGTAGCGACGAGTGCCGTGCCCATTGCCGGCGGCATCTTTTTGCGGGACATGAACGCCCGCACTGCCTGGGCCTGTGCCGTCTCTGGGCTGGGGGTGCACTTCGCCCTGTACCTGCTCGCCAGCTGGGCCCGCGGCGCAGGACAAGATGTCCGCGGTTACGGCTGGCTCGGCTGGGCCCTCGATAGCAGCGCGGTGCAAGGCGGTCTGCTCAACCCCGCGGTCACCGCAACCTACGGACTGATCACGAGCGGCGCCGTGCTCGTGGTGGCGATGCTCGCGACCCGCATGGCATCGCAACGCACCCGCTTGACCGCGCCGATTGTGTGACGCGCGGTTGGCAACGCACGTCACCGCGTTGATCCTGTGACGCGCGGTTGGCAACGCACCTCACCGCCTTGATCGCGTGACGGGCGCCGGGCACCACTCCGTAGCGATCCTGTGACACACCTCGGGATCGAAGCCTTTGGCCGCGAACGCCAACATGGCATGCTCCCACTTGCGTGGAAAAGACTCGCGGCTTCGCACTGATCCTGGCCTGCCTGACCGGCGGCGCCTGCGAACGTCCAACCGAGCAGCGCCAGACATCCCCCACGGATCCGCCACAGCAGACCGGTCCCTGCCAGCCCGGTCCAGCGGGGCCCCCTGTCACCAGGGACCACCCCCTCGCCAAAGCCTTCGCCAACTGCGAGCAGGCATGCTGGGAGCTCGAATACCTGGCGCCCGCGGGCGGCGGCATGCCCGCGAGCGCAGAGCTGGTGTCGTGCGTCATGGCGCCCAGTCAAAAGAGCGTGCGCTGTGTCGTCCAGCATCTGCGAGTGTGTCGAGAACCCAACACACCGTATTGAACGGCGCGGACGCCGTTACCGTTAGGGCGCAATCGGAACCAGGCCGTGCACGTGAAGCGCCAACGGTCCCGACCGCTGCGCTCGTACAAGGCTTGTGATTCCCGGATCACACACCCGCGTTGCTACCTTTCGAACGCGCTCAGCGCCAAATTGGGTACAGACGTCAGTGGTAGAGCACAGTTCCCAGCAGGGCGAAGTTGGCGACTGTGATCTTCTCGTCGATCAGGGCGTCGGTGTTCGTCACCGAACCGCCAGTGGCGCGGCCAAGGATGCCAAGGGACCACTGCTCGCCGATCCAGAAGTCGTAGCCTAAGAAGATGCCGCCGCCGGCGCCCGTCGCGCTGCTGGACTTCTCGGTGCCGTCGTTGTTTGTGACGTTGGCGACGGCGCCGCCGACGATGAGGCCGGCGTGAAAACCGCCATCGGGCACGAAGAACCAGTCCACGAAGGGTCCGATGATGCCAAAGTTGAAGTTGTTCTTGCTCTCGCCCTCTTGGGAGCCAACTTTGACGTTCGGTTTCTGCGCTTGACTAAAAAAGTACGCGCCACCGATCACGAGACCGTCCGCGGGGGTTCCGCCGAACATGAGATCCAGGCTGAACGCGCCGCCGCTCACCTCGATGTCGTCGCTGAGTCCGTCTACGGAGATGGTCGCGCCAAGAGCGCCGCCGCCGATACTTCCGCGAAAGTAGAAGCCGTCGTGGAAATGGACACTTGGATCCGCACCAGCCGGGGGCGGTGGCGGCGGTTCGTAGACACCCGGCTGCTGATAATTCCCTGGCGGCGGCTGTTGGTAATTTCCCGGCGGGGGTTGGGACGCTGGCGGCGGCGGCGGCGGCGGAGTTGCCGGCGCTGCTTCGGCCGCTGGGGGCGGGGCAGCGGGATCTGCGGGTGGATCCGGCGGGGCGCCCTGGGCAAGCGCGCCAGCAGCGAGAAGGGACGAAGCAGCAACCATAAGAACAGTGACGGAGTGACGGTGCATCCGTGAACCCAACTCTCGCGCCGGCACGCAGTCAATAGGCTGTCGATCGGACTGAGTTCGATCCTGACTGCGGGCGGACTGGTCCCCCACGTATCGTGGGCGAGAGAGCTTGGGGGCTGAGGCGGCACGGGGAGGCAAGAAGGGAAGCGGCGCATAGCCTGGCTTTTCCAGGTGGGTGTGCGGTTCCCCCGCGCCGGGAACTTTGCGGGTTCGTCGCGGGCGCGGGGCCCTTCATTTTCGACTCGGGCGAGAACTTCCCCCGCACGCTAGGGACGTGGAGCCAAGTGGGGCCACGCCGGGCGTGATAGTTTGGCGCCCATGAATCGTCGCATTTGCCTGCTCGGCCTGCTGGGGTTCGTGGCTGCCGCGTGCACGCCCAAGCCTGCACCTGGCCCTGGCGGTTCGGCCAGCGCGCCGAATCCGGATCCAACGACGGCAGCGTCCACGCCCGCCGCGCCCCCGGCCCAGCCTACGACTGCGACCGCACCGACAGAAGAGGGCGAATCGGCGGACACTTGGTTTGTGGTCAGTGGGGACGGCGTCGAGCTCGGCGTGATCGAGCTGCGCGCTGGGAAGCCTCCGAAGCTGGAGATCGTGACCGACGGCGAGGCGGCGCAGGCGCTTCAAACGCGGCTCAAGGCGGTCGGCGGTCCCGACGGCATAGCTCTAGAAATGCACTTGCCGCCACCCAGCGGCAAAGGCCGCGGCCCGCTCGGCGCACGCATTGTCAAATACGACGACAAGCTGTATCGCCATGCTCTCAAGCAGGAGCTGGAGCCGAAGTACTCCGTCAAGGAAGTGCTTGCGCTGATTGACCCGCTACCGCCGCCGACCGTGAAGAAGCTGCACGTATCCCGTAGCGGCGAGAAAGTCGGCAGCGTGGACTTTGGCGCGACACCGCCGAAGGTGACGCTGCATACGAAGAAGTCCGACGGCGATTTTCTCAAGAGCCACATGGAGCGCGTGGTCGAACTCGGCGCGCTCAAGTTCCGCTACCACCGCCAGCCGGCCGGGGGCGCAGACACGTTGATCGTCGCGCAGGCCAAGCCGGGCGACGCGCACTACGCGCACACCGTGGTGCTCTACTTGATGGTCGAAAACTCCTATCGCAAGCGCTACGCCTACGAACTGAGCTTCGATTGAAGATGTTGCTGGCCCGCCGCGACCCGCTGGTTCCGCAGTGTTGCGGTGCGGTGGTCTTCCGTGGTCTCTATCCGAGATGGTCAAGAGAGTTGGGGTCGGGGTCGTGCTGGTCGCTTTGCTTGCCTGCAAATCCGGGGGCAGTGATCACAAATGCGTGAGCGCTATTGAGCTCGCTTCGACGCGGCACACCTCCCTCGGCACCGACCGTGATCCGGCCAAAGCGAAGGAAAACTCGTTGATTGGCGCGTGCATCGCGTATTGCGAGTGGGGTGACCCGACGGTGCGCGCAGCGTATGACCAGTGGAAGCGCGACAACCCCAGCTCGCCGGCCGTGCCCCAAGCCATCGTCGGGATCCATCTGGAGCAGCAGGTCAAAGCGTGCAGAGTGCGTTGCGACGCGTTGGCAAAAGGCGGGCCGCCCACGGTCAAGACGCTATGCGCGGCGGGCACCAATTCGAGCTGTCGCGCCAACTTGAATCATGGCGGAAAGGCGGCGACGGGAACCGGCAAGGACCACTTCGAAGCGCAACACGTTGCCTGCCGCGCTTGGTGCACGGCCAACGACGCCGATTCCGCCACCTCGCCGTTTTGGCTCGCCAGATGCGCGAGTCAGTGTGGCGGCGATGTGATGTTCGGAACGAGCACCGTGAGTACTAGTTGTAACTAAGGGGCGCAATCCGCTTACTAGGGCAGGAACGTGTCGCGCGCGGCGAGCTTGCGGGGAAGGTATTCGTCGATCACAAAGTTGAGACCCCATTTTGCCAGCGCCTGTTGTTCGGCGCGCACGCCCATGGAGAGCATCTGTTCGATGGCGACGCGCCAGCGCGGGTGCGCGCGGAAGAACGGATCGTTCTTGAGGGCGTCTTCGGCGCGTTTGATGTCGACGGCCTGCAGCGGGTGGGTGGCATCGGCTAGCTCGAAGTCGATGATGTCTTGGGGCGTGACTCCCAGGTAGCTGGCCTTGGGCACCGCAAAGAAGCGGTTCACGTGCGCAGAGCTGCCCGAACCGACTTTCAAGGTTCGGTAGATGTTGGCGATGCCGTAGGGATCGCAGTCCACGAAGCAAAAGACGGGCAGGTCTAGGTCTTCGGAGAGGCGGCGCACGAAGCGGCGCGTGGCGCGGCTGGGCACACCCGCCAGCTCGACGAGGATGCAGCGGTGCTTGCGCCAGAAACGGTGGCTGTGCAGGCGTTGGAACATGCCGCCAGTCTCGATGGCCAGCACGAAGTCCGCGTTGGACTCCAGCGTGAGGGCTTCGACGTTGCGCGGCACGGTGTAGGCGCCGCTGCCGAGCGCGCCGCAGTCGACGCTGAGTGTGCGACCGGTTTCCGGGTCCTGCTCACGGACCACCAGGTTGCCGACCACGGATCCGCCGTGCTCTTCGGGCACGAAGCCTAGTTGCTCGCGGAAGACGCCGTCGCGCGAGACAAGGGCTTCCACGTCGTCCATCACGGCGTCGGACTCGGTTTGTTCAGTAAAGCGGCACTCGCCCCAGTTCTTGCTCACGTAGTAGGCCTCGCGCTTGGTGGCGAAGTCGCCGGTCGCGGCCATCTCTTTGGACAGCGCCATCAGACGCAGCGTTTGAGCGAAGGTCTTGGCGGAATTCGCGCGCAAAGCGCGGCGCTTGGTGCGGGGACCAAGCTGGAAGAAGCCAACTTGCGGCGAGTAGCGCACGTTGGACAGGCTGCGCGAGGGGAACTCCATGACCGGGAGCTCCCCGCGTTCGACCGTGTCGAGCACGCTCCGCGCGGCGTTTTCGAGAACACGCACCGGCGTGGCCGTGGCGGCGCGGGAGCGTGGCCGAGATTTCTTTGGCGTCTTCTTCTTGCTAGCCATGAGTCACCGTTTGCGGCGTCGCCGAAGCAGCGCCTGGTCCAGGGAGTCGATCAGCCGCTCTTGGCGCACGCTTTCGAGTTCGAGCATCTCGCCCAGGGCATGGGCAATGTGCGGCAGGAACGTGGTGATGTGCGTGCGGCGTTCGTGTTCTTGCTGCAGGCGTTTGTGCTTGGAAATGTGGCGCTTGAGGCCGCGCCCGCATTCGCGCAGAGCAAGGAGCAGCTCCTTGTGGATTTCGTCGTAGGCGGCCACGGCTTCCTTCGACTCGGAGGTGAAGGGCACCCACACGCTAGCCACGTGGATGAACAGCGCCATGGGGGCAATGGGGAGCGCGCCCTTGGCTTGGGACACGCCGTAGGCCTTCCAGTTCGTGTCGATAACGGCTTTGGTCATGATGCAGGCGCTTTGCTGAAACATCAGCGGCACGCGGTTGGCAAAGCGCATCAAGGCCACGGGATCGCCGGGTGCTGCAATCAGCTCTTCTGCATCGAGCTCCGGTGCGGGCCGCTTTTGGATGCGTCCGTCCGCGTCGAGCTCCAGCTGCGCATCGCCAGGGCGGCCGTAAGCGACGCCGACTTCCACGACGAAGGGATTGCCCCGGTACACTGCGGGCGGACGGCTGGTGGCAAGATACAGATCTGCCGCCAGTTCGCGCTCGAGCCCGGCGATGATCTGCGCCTGTCCGATCGGCACCACACAGTCGGTGGTGGGCGCAGAAATCTTGGTGCGCGTGATGGCTCGGTGCAGCGCCGCGGCCTGCTTTTTTGCGACGCGCTTGGGGTAGGACCGCGCGGAGAGACCGTCCACGCGAGCGATGATCTGCTTCGCCGTGACGCTACCAACCCGAGAGAACTCCTCCCGCAAGAAGCTGCCCAAGTGTTTGTGCTCGGTATGCTTGAGTAGGTGGATCAGACGGCCGAGCTCGACGCCGTGGGGGTGCGGTTTGATTTCCGTCGGTGCTTCGGGCACGTCCGGGCTCGATCGGGCGAAGTCGTGCACGCTGCCGTCCGGCGCGACGTAGCGCAAAGAGACGTGTGGATTGGCAACCGCGGTCAGCCGCAAGTAACGCTCCACGGAGTGCGCTCCGGAGCGGTGCTGACCCTCCATCGTGATCTCCACCCGGGTGCCGTGAGCTTTCTTCCAGTCCACCTTGCGCTTCTTGCGCACTTCCGGGCGGTTCTTGGCGGTGTCGATGCTGACCAGCATTTCCCAAGCGGGCTGGCGTCGACCCGTGCGCGTGCGGATGCGCATGGGCTTGCCGGTAGTCAGCTGACCGTACATGCCGGCGGCAGCAATGCCCATGCCCTGCTGCCCTCGGGATTGGCTCAGCTTGTGGAACTTCGAACCGTACAGCAGCTTTCCGAAGATGCGCCCGACTTGTTCCTCTGCGATGCCAGGACCGTTGTCCTCGACGCTCACGCAATACACGTCGTCCCGCACCTTGCTGATCTCGACGCTGACCTCTGGGAGAATGCCTGCTTCTTCGCAAGCGTCGAGGGCGTTATCGACCGCCTCTTTCACGGAGGTCAGCACGGCCTTGTAGGGCGAGTCGAATCCGAGCAAGTGACGGTTCTTCGAAAAGAACTCGGACACGGAGATGTTGCGCTGGCGCGCCGCCATCTGTGCGGCACTTCTGTAGACGCGATTGGGCATCGAGGGCTTGGGCGGGAGGGTAGCTCAACTCCGCAGCCGGCCGCCGCCTCGGAGCACAGCAGGGCAAAGTGGGAGCATGAGACGGGCCGGTCCACTCGACTTGAGCCAGGCAAGCGGCGCGCCGTAGGACTCGGTGGCGGGCCGGCGGGATTTGCCGTGATAGAAGCATCGAATGGGCGCAGCGCACGCGGAGCTACCACTTTCGTGGATCGCAGAGCGGGTCGGTGCGGCGCGCGCGACTCCGGCTGAGTCGATCCAGAGTTTATGGAGCGGATACGGCGAGATCTGGCGCGTGAAGCTCGCGGGCGGCAGCGTCGAAAGCGTCGTGGTCAAGTGTGTGACGCCGCCCGACGTGCAGCGGCATCCGCGCGGCTGGAGCAGCGACGCTTCTCATCAGCGCAAGCTGCGCTCCTACGACGTCGAGTGCGCGTTCTACGAGCAGTTCGCGCCTCGCTGCACCGCAGTGTGCCGGGTGCCGCGCTGCTACGGCGTGCAGCGACTAGACGATCCCGCAGGTTGGCTCATCGTGCTGGAGGATCTGGATGCCGCGGGTTACGCCGGGCGCCGCAGTTCCGTTTCCGATGCGCACGTTGAGCAGTGTTTGGTGTGGCTGGCGGAGTTCCACGCAACATTTCTTGGGGCAGAGCCGAGTCGACTCTGGCCCATCGGCACGTACTGGCATCTTGCAACTCGGGCGGACGAGCTGGAAGTCGTCGCGGACTCACGTTTGAAGCGCTTGGCGCCGCTATTGGATGCGCAGCTGAATGCCTGTGCGTTCCAGACCTTGGTGCACGGTGACGCAAAGCTGGCGAACTTTTGCTTCGGTGCGCGGGGCGTTGCTGCGGTGGACTTTCAGTACGTGGGCGGCGGCGCTGGCATCAAAGACGTCGCCTATTTCTTCAGTAGCTGTTGGGACGGGCAAGAGTGTGAGCGCTTGGCTCCGCGATTCCTGGATCGCTATTTCGAACTGCTGCAAGAGCGCTTGCGAGCGCAGCGACCGGATCTAGATGCACGCACGCGGGAACGCGTGGAGGCCGAGTGGCGGCAGCTGTACCCCGTCGCCCGGGCCGACCTCTGCCGCTTCCTTGCGGGTTGGGCGCCGGAGCACTGGAAGCTA
>CALMUT010000176.1 GCA_937872925.1 uncultured Myxococcales bacterium
GAAGTGCGGGGTCGGCGGGACAAGGCGGCAGCGCCGGCTCAGCGGGAAGTGCGGGTTCGGCCGGGCAAGGCGGCAGCGCGGGAAGCGGCGGCGGAAGCGCTAAGATCGCACCAAGCATCGAGAAGCTGGAGTTCTGGGTGAACTGCCAGCCCATCGTGGGTCCAGATCCGATCCACGGCAGCTTCGACGTCAAGTATGCAAACAGCGGCACGGCTCCGGGCAGCTTGAAGATCACGAGCGCGCATCTGAGCATGACCTCCGCCAGCAGCAGCATGGACTGGAAGTTCAGTGTGACGCCGACGGACAGCGGCAGTGTGCCCGGCGGCAAGAGCATCAGCACCAAGCACTCCAAGGTCGCGGCCTCTGGCAAGGGCAGTGAAGGCCCCTGCGGGTACTGCAGTGGAGAGTGGGCGCTCAACGTCGTTTGGACGGATGGCAGCGCAACAATCCCAGTGGCAACGAAAGCCGCCAAAGTGCAGTGCGTGTACTGACCGCGGAGAGTGGACACTCCGGAGCTACAGCGCGCGCATGCGTTGCCACAGTCGCGACGCCTGCGCGCTGGCGTCTGCGCGCAATTCGTCGAAGTCCGCGTGCACGAGCGCCCCATCCCGAACCACGACCTGGCCAGCAACGAGCACGTGCGTGGGCTTTGCGCCGGGGATGCTCACCACCAGATCTGCAACCACGCCGGGCTCGACGCTTTCCGCGAAGCGATCCGTGAACAGCTCGCCGCACATCCGGTAGCCTCCCGCGCGACGCGGCTCCAGGGCAGCGCCGTCGCCGTGGGCAGCCGCGAGGCGCTGCAAGGCGCGCCACTCCTCCGCCATATTGGCGGCGTATCCGTCGGTGCCCAGTGCGACCCGCGCGCTGGCGGCAAGGGCGGCAGGATAGCCCACCCGGTTTCCTTCGTTGGAACGTGGGTTTTGCACCAGCGTGAGGCGCGCGGCTTCCGCACGGCGTGCCTGCGCCTCATTCAGATGCACGCCGTGCGCGAGGATCGAACCCGGGGGCAGCGCGTCGAGCTCAAGCAACCGCTCCAGCGGCCCCGCGAAACCACGCTGCTTGGCGTCGGAGACATCAGCGATATCTTCGGCGACGTGCACATGCGTGACGACGCCCAGCTGCGCAGCAAGGGTCCCGGCTTGGCGAATGGTGTCGTCGGAAACAGTGAAGCTCGCGTGTAATCCCACAGCGCCGCGCACCAGTGGGCGCCGATTGTCTTCGATGAAGCGTCGGCATTCCTGCAGGCCGCGCTTCGCTTCGGTCGGGCCGGCGTTGCGTTCGGTAGCGCCGTAGCAAGTGAGTAGACGAATTCCGAGTTCGGCCGCTGCATCCCCTAAGATGTCCAGGCAGCCTTCGATGCACTGCGGAGACTCGTGATGATCGATCAGCGTCGTGGTGCCCGCCAACAGGGCGTCTGCGATGTAGTAACGAGCCGCGGCGCGGAGGGCATCTGCATCGAGAGCGCGATCGAGGCGCCACCAAAGGCGCTCCAAGATCTGGAGAAAGCTCTCGGGCGGCGGCTCCACTTCGGGCATGTCGAAGGGCACCAGGCCGCTGTACAGATGCGTGTGCGCGTTGATGGCGCCGGGTGTGACGACTGCGTTCGCAGGGACGGACAGCCCAGGGCTGGCGGACCCCGCGGCCCGCGGGACCATGGGTTCAGCGGCTGGGATCAGTTTGGCCACGTGGCCCGCCTCGACCAGGACTGAAGTGCCGCGCTGTTGCGCGTCGAGCAACATTGACGTCAATGCCAGTCGCCCCGCTCCCGACGGATCCGTCCCACGCTGATGGCTTTGGCTGCGGGCGAGTCTTTCATGGGCAGGGTGTAGCGACGGATGCCGTCGAAGGCGGCCAGTGCCCCGGCAACCGCGCCGGCGGTGGGCACCAAACCGATCTCGCCGACGCCCTTGGCACCGAAGGGACCTTCGGGCTCGGGTTCTTCGATCAAGATCACTTCGGTTTTCGGCATGTCCCGCGCGCGCAGCACGCCGATGTCCCGCATCTTGAAGGTCACCGGCATGCCGTTTTCGCAAGGCAGCTCCTCGGTGAGGGCAAACCCCAAACCCATGTGGATCGAACCTTCGACTTGGCCCGCGCACAGGGCGGGATTGACCACGCGGCCCACATCGTGCGCGGCCACGAAGCGATCGAGCTTGCCCGCTTCGTCGAGGATGCACACCTGCGTGGCGTAGCCGAACGACGTATGCGTCTTGATCTTCGGAACGTCCGCGCCCAATGCGGTGGTATCGTCTTTGATCACGTCTGCGGCAAAGACGCGCCCCATCAGGTCGCCCAGGGTCTTGCCTTGATCCAGCTCTGCCTTGAGCTTCTCGGCAGCGCTCTTTACCGCGAGCCCGCCGAATAGGGTCGCGCGCGATCCGGTGGTCTGGCCACAACCGAGCGCAAAGGTGGAGTCAACCTTGGGGCGGAACACAGCCGCGGGCAGCCCGGTCACTTCGACCGCAAACTGCGTGAGCACCGTGAGCAAGCCCTGGCCCATTTCCGTGTAGCCGTTGTAGAGCGACACCGTCTGGTCCTGCTCCACGACCAGTCTGCACTTGCCCCACTCCTGCACGCCGTTGCCGATGCCGGTGTTCTTTAGACCGCAGGCGATACCCACAGCCCGCCCCGCCTTCTTCGCGGCGTAATAGATGTCTTTGACCGCTTCCAAGGTCCTGCGGATACCCACGGATTTGTCCAATACCTGACCGGTCGAAAACACGTCGCCGAGCGCAACAATGTTGCGATCGCGGATTTCGTAGCTATCGATACCGACAGCTTCGGCCAAGAGGTCCATGGCGCCCTCCATGGCGAAGTTGGACTGATTGGCGCCGAAGCCGCGCATCGCGCCGCAGGGTGGATTGTTGGTGTAGAGCGCAAACGCTTCTACGTGCACATTGGCAACGCGATACGGTCCGCAGGCGTGACCGGCTGCGCGTTCTAGAACTTTGCCGCCAACGGAAGCATAGGCGCCACTGTCGCCGATCATGCGTGCTTTGACCGCGGTAAGACGTCCTTCGGCGTCAGCACCCACGGCGTACTCCATCTTGATCGGGTGACGCTTGGGGTGGATGCGGATGGACTCCTCACGATTCAAGACCAGGCGTACCGGTCGTCCGGTGCGTTGTGCGAGCAAGGCCGTCTGCGACTGCACACTCATGTCCTCTTTGCCGCCGAAGGCGCCGCCGTTCGGGATCAGCTCCACGTACAGATCGTCTTCAGGGATGGCGAGCAAGCCGGCAACCTGGCGCCGGTCGTCAAAGATGCCTTGTCCCTGGGTGAAGAGCGCAAGCTTTCCATCCGGCAACGGCTCCGCCAGAGCCGCTTCAGGCTCCAAATAGAGATGCTCGATACGCTGCGTTTGCCAGGTGCCGCGTACCACGTGGGCGCTCTCTGCCAGGGCCTCGTCGACGTTGCCGCGGGTGATCAGCGATCGGCTGAGCAGGTTTTCGTGGGTGGGATTGACCTGCGGCGAGCCGCTCTGCAAGGCAGCTTCGGGATCGAGCACCGGCTCTAGCACTTCGTACTGCACGTCAATCAGCCGGGTCGCTTCCCGAGCGGTGCGTTCGTCGTCGGCGGCGACGGCGGCAAGCACGTCTCCCACGCAGCGCACTTCTTCGCCCACGGCGACGAAGGCCGGCCAGTCCGCATACAGCATGCCGACCCAGCGCTGCCCGGGAACGTCCTTTGCCGTCACGACGGCATGCACGCCGGCGTGCGCCAGGGCCTTGCTGGTGTCGATCGCCGTGACGAGCGCCCGGGGATGGGGCGAGAGTAAGAGCGCGCCGTGCAACATGCCCTCGCGGGTCATGTCAGCCACGTAGGGCCGATCGCCCAAGACGAGCTCCAAGCCTTGATAGCGTTGCAGCGCGGCGCCCACTTTGCCGTCGGTGCAGGGCTCCGGGATCGGCTCGCCCCGACGCGCCTTTGCCATCAGTTCGATGGCGTCGATGATCTTTACGTAGCCGGTGCAACGGCAGAGATGCACGTCCAGGGCTTTTGCTATCGCCTCCCGAGTCGGATTTGGGTTTTCGTCCAACAGATGCTTGGCGCGTAGGGCGATGCCGGGAATGCAGAAGCCGCATTGGAGCCCTGCTGCAGCGACGAATGCCTTGGCGGTGATCTCTCGGTCCTGTGCGCTGAGTCCTTCGAGGGTGACCACGGATTTTCCGGCGCATTTTTCCGCGGAGGTGGCGCAGCTCACTTTTGGTTTGCCATCAATCAAGGCGAGGCAACAGCCGCACTGGCCTTGGGGCTTGCAACCGTCCTTGGGCGAATGGGTCCCGCAGCGCTCCCGCAACACATCGAGCAACGACTCCCCGGGGGCTGTTTCCACGCGCTGCTGCGTACCGTTGAGCGTGAACTCTATGCGGGCCATCCCTTCACCTCCTGAGCGCCGCAGCGCGACACGACGCATCACGATAGCGTTTGTCCGTGCAGATCGGGAGCGCCCGGGGCAACTATCCGCACGCGGAATTTGCGCGTTTCGCGGCGACTGGCTCCGCGGACGCGCTGGCTAGTTGGTGCGGATCTTGCGGAGTGCGCTGCTTTGGCTGCGCGCAGCAGACCGGCCAGAGGCGTCGACGAGTCGTGGACCGCGCTCACTCCGTGATGAATTTGTCCGGAAACGTGATTTCCACCGTCAAGGTGCCCGAGTCGAACGCACCCGTCCCTGCCGCGCGGTCGACCTTGATTCCCGTTTCGGTCACTTCGGTCGGATCGAGCAGCGGGTTGGTGGGACCGCCGAAACCCCAAGGGCAATTGTCCGCGTATTGATCGCTCACTCCGACGCCGAAGGATTTGTAGTTGACCCAATCCGAGTTGTTCAACGCCGGGTCTATGTAAAAGAAGTTCAGCACGGTCTTCTCGAGCTGTTTGTCGAGCGCTTCGTCGAG
>CALMUT010000177.1 GCA_937872925.1 uncultured Myxococcales bacterium
GCGCACTGTTCGGCTGGGGCGCGTTTGTGGGGGCCGGTTGCGTCGAAGTCGAGCACAAGGGACTCGACCCAGCCTGCCATGCGGGCGCCACCTGGTGCGACGCGCGCTGCGTCGACTTTGCAAGCAATGTCAATCATTGCGGCGCCTGCGGCGCGGCGTGTCCACCGGGATTGGTCTGCGCAGAGGGCAAGTGCGACGCTTCGTGCCCAACGAACTTGACCGAGTGCGATAGCGGCTGCATCGATACGAACTGGAACAACGCGCATTGCGGCTCCTGTAATTCCAAGTGCGCTAAGGGCGAACTGTGTGCCGAAGGAGTCTGCACTACGTCCTGCCCGGCGCCCCGCGCTGAATGCGATCAGCAGTGCGTGGACCTCGAACTCGACGAACGGCACTGTGGCTCCTGCGGCAGCGCATGCGCCGCCGGCGATGTATGCAAACTTGGCGTCTGCGAATCCGGCTGCGCTTCGGGCCTGGTCAACTGCCACGGCGACTGTGTGCAACTCCAAGCGAATAAGAGTCATTGCGGCGCCTGCGGTGCCGCGTGTAAGCCCCACGAGTATTGTGCCGGCGGCGAGTGCTTGCCTTCGTGTCCGTCGGATCTCATCGATTGCAGCGGCGCGTGCGTCGACCCCCGCACCAATCCAGAGCATTGTGGCAGTTGCGGCAACACCTGCAGTGCGCAAGAAACCTGTGCCAGCGGCTCCTGTCAGTGCGTGACCGCTTGCGGCGCCGAGTGTGTGGACTTGCAGTCCGACGCGAAGCACTGCGGCAAGTGCGGGAAAGAATGCGCTGCAACCCAAGACTGCGTCTACGGCATCTGCAAGTGCAAAACCGGAGCGACCAAATGCGGTTGGCTCTCCTGCCCCGACCTGAAGACCAATACGGATCACTGCGGGGCTTGCGGCGTCAAGTGCCTGGAGGGCGCCGCGTGCATCGACGGAAGCTGCCAGTGTGCGCCCGGCGAGGTCGAATGCGGCTACGCCTGCGCCAACCTGCTCACAGATTCGAGCAACTGTGGCGCGTGCGGCGCCTCCTGTGGAAGTTCGCCGTTCTTCAACAAAAGCCTCGTATGCGTTGGCGGCAAATGCGTCTGCCCCGCCGGCAAGACCCAGTGCGGAAACCAGTGCTTCTTCCTGAACAGCGACGTCTCCAACTGCGGCGCGTGCGAAGTGCAGTGTGACAGCGGCGAGGAGTGTACGAGCGGCCAGTGCTCCTGCGCCCCCGGCTTCACCGAATGCGCCGACGGCTGCAAGGCGCTTCAGTCCGACGAGTCCAACTGCGGCACCTGCGGCACCCAGTGTGGCACCTTCGAACAATGCGTGACCGGCAAGTGCAGTTGCCAAAGCGGCGCAACGATCTGCGACGGCAAGTGTGCAGCCCTCTGGTCAGACCCCAAAAACTGCGGAGCTTGCGGAGTGGCATGTCCGATGTTCGCAAACGGGCAGACCTATTGCACGGGTGGCAACTGCTACTGCCCGTATCCCTTCTCGGTGTGCGGCCAGTCCTGCGCGAATCTGCAGACCGATCCGCTGCACTGCGGAGCCTGCGACAAGCCATGCCCCGCCGGGCAAACGTGCACCTCCGGGCAGTGCGGCTGAGCTGACGAGCCGCACGTCGTTGGCGATGCGTGTCACGCGGGCATGCAGTGCAACTACAAGACCTGCGAAAATGGAAAAGAAGTGCTGCACCAACGCACGTGCAGTGGAGGGAGCTGGATGCGCCGGCTCATTGTGCGCCGGTCCCGGACTGGTTTGCGACGGCGCCCCCAACGGCAACCACCTCAGTTGCAGTTGCCCAGTCTGCGTCTGACTCTTGCTCCCAAAGTGATGCGGGCCACGCGGCTGCGGTCAGCGCTGGGCTTGTCGTGGCGTGCCGATTCGTCAAGCTGCTGATGGCACAGACAGCTGACGACGAGGTGATCGCGGTCCGACTCCAAACCCATCAAGCCGCGGCGGGCCGTTTTTTCAACCACTGCTCTAGGTCGTCCGCTCCGCCGATGTGTTGGCCGCCCACGAAGACCTGGGGTGTGGTGAGCCTGCCGCTCAAGGCTTGGAGTGCGGCGGGGCGAACGCCTTCTCCGAGCACGATCTCCTCGTAGGGCATGGCATGCGTCGCAAGAACCTCTTTGGCCCGGGCGCAATGCGGGCAGCCTGGGCGCGTGATGATGGCGACGGGGGCAGGTACTTTCACGGACGGCGCGATGGCTCGCAGCATCGTGTCTGCGTCGGAGACTTCGAACGGATCCCCGTCTCGTTCCGGTTCGACAAAGAGTTCTTTCACGACACCGTCGTCTACGAACATGGAGTAGCGCCAGGAGCGTTTGCCGAACCCGATCTGAGATTTATCTACGAGCATGCCGACAGCCTCACTGAAGTAGCCATTCCCGTCGGGCAGCAAACGGATTTGGCGGAGCCCCTGCGCTTTGCCCCAGGCTTCCATCACGAAGGCATCGTTCACGGACACACACACAATGTCGTCGACCCCGGCCTGTTTGAAGATGGGCGCTAGTTCTTCGTAACGCGGAAGATGTGTGGACGAACAGGTGGGCGTGAACGCACCAGGTAGCGAGAACACGACGACCTTCTTGCCCAGGAAGATCTCGTCGGTTTCGAGTCGCGTAAAGCGACCCTCCTCTCGAACGGCGAGCACGACGTTGGGAACCTTTTTGCCTTTTTGAATCCTCATGCCACCCAAGTTGGGTCGCCTAAGCGCCCGCCGCCAATCGAAGCTTTGGATGCCGCCATAAGCCAAGACTATCGAGGGGAAGCCGCGGCTCGACGACGCCGCGGAACCTGCCGCTCCGCGATAGATCCCCGCTTCAAGCAATTGCATCGAGTTATGATTGCAGCGGGTCGGCCTGCCGACCAACTCGCCCCCCCGAGCGTGGCGCAGTTGTGGCACGATGTCAGAGTTGGAGGGGACGCTCAGTTCCTGTTCCCGCGCTAGCCCGGAGGTTGAACGTGACGTTTATAAAGTGCGCCGAAGCCGAGCAAAACTGCATCGTCGTTGCGCTCTGGCTTGCTCTGGCGACCGGCGGATGCACGTCCAGCAGCAAAGGCACGGCGGGAGGCGGTAGCGCCGGAATGGATGCGTCCGCCGGCAGTGGTGGAACGGGTGCGTCTGCCGGCAGTGGTGGAACGGGTGCGTCTGCCGGTAGTAGTGGAACGGGTGCGTCCGCCGGTAGTGGTGGCAATAGCGGCGGCGCGTCTGGTGGCGGCGGGGCTTCCGGCGCCAGCGGTTCATCGGGGAGTGGCGGCGGGTCGTCGGGAGCGGGCGGCTCTGGAGGAGGCTCGTCAGGCTCAGGTGGCACGGCTGGCAGCGGTGGCGCGGATGCCGGCGCGCCGGTGCCGCCGAGTTGCTCGGCGTCGGCACCTGGTGCTGGAAAAGACTGTGGTCCCTCAAGCAACGAACTCTGCTGCGCGTCGATTGTCGTTCCCAGTGGTTCGTTCAATCGCTCGAACAATCCAGTCACGCCTGCGAGCGTGAATTCGTTTCGCTTGGACCGCTTCGAAGTCACGGTCGGACGGTTTCGTCAGTTCGTAAAAGCAGTCGTGGCGGGCTACAAGCCGACCGTCGGCGCCGGAAAGCACACTCACCTAAACGGAGGCGCCGTAGACGATGAGAACGGTGCTGACGAGAAAGGGTGGGAGGCGGCGTGGAATAGCGAGCTTCCCGGGACCGCGTCGGCGTGGGATGCGGCACTGTCGAAGGGCAATGCGACTTGGACGTCAGTGGCGGCTGCGAACGAGCTCCGCCCGATCAATCACGTCAGTTGGTACCACGCCTATGCTTTTTGCATCTGGGATGGCGGATTCTTGCCGACCGAGGCCGAGTGGAACTTTGCAGCTGCTGGTGGCTCCGAGCAACGCGAATACCCGTGGTCCACCCCGCCGGTGTCCACGACGATCACCGCGAGCAACGCTTCGTACGACTGCTTGGGGGACACCCTGGCGCCGTGCGCCGCAACGGACATCCTGTTTGTAGGTTCGAAGTCGCCGACGGGCGATGGTCGCTGGCAGCACAGTGACTTGGCTGGAAACGTTCGCGAATGGACCCTCGACTACTACGTTGGCACCGCCTCGATGCCAACGCCCTGCACAGACTGCGCGCAGCTCACCGGTACGCAGCGCGTCACGCGTGGCGGTGGCTGGAGCGACACGGATGTCGATCTTCTCAAGACCTGGCGCCGCATCCAGATCGCGCCCGCGTCTACCGCTAGCAACATCGGCACTCGCTGCGCGCGCGCGCCGTGACCCGCCAGCGCCGCCAATGACTCCGCAGGGCGCGCAGGTTTCCAGCTGAGCCGAACCCTTGACTCGCTTGGCGCGTGGAACTCCAACGCACCGTCGTGCACCGCTTCCAGCGGGCCTTCGGTAGTTCAGGACCAAACAAACTTGAGCCGGAGCTTCCATTCGCCCGCTCATGCACCCGTCGACGGTGGCCCTATTCTCCAACCACGTGGCTTTGGCAGGACTTAGCGGCGCCAAGTCGTGAGTCCACGCACCCGTCAGCAGCCGCTCCATGAGCGGCCTACTCGCTATTAAGAGTAGGTTTCATCTCATGAATACAATATTCATATTGACTATAGGGTTCATATCGTTAATATTGCCCTCATGTCGTCGGCCAAACGCAGCCGCTCCTACAAGAGCCCCCTCCGGGACGAACAGGCAGAAGCAACCCGGGAGCGCATTCTCGAGGCAGCGCTCCGGGTGCTTGCAGACGGGGCCGCGGCCTTCACCATGCCCGCGGTGGCCAAGGCAGCGGGGGTTTCTTTGCCTACGGTCTACCGTCTGTTCCCCAACAAGGAGGCACTCACTGCGGGAGCGCGCGCCGCGGTCAAAAGGCACTTTGGCATCGACGAGTCGCCGCTGCAGTCCTCAGCAGGCATCGTAGAGCGACAGCTCAAGCACATGCGCAAAGTCGCGACGGTGGATGACGACTTGCTGCGCGCGCAGTTCGCGCTGAACGCCGAGCAGCTCTTGCCCGAGCAGGTCGCCGCGCGCGCAGACTGGATAGCCGATGGCCTCAAGCAAGAGCTGAAGGGCGTGCGCGGCAAGGAGCGCAAGCGTCTGCTCAACGCGCTGTCCATGTTGTACAGCTCCGCGGGCGCCATGATGCTGTGGCGCTTCGGACTGATGAACCCAGAAGGTGAAGACACGATCCGCTGGATGGTCGAAACCTTGGTGGAGAAGGCAAAACGTCCAAAGAGAGGGAAGGATCATGGTTGAGGTGATTTGGGAGAAACCGGCGCCGGGAAGTTGGGAGCTCGACGCCAGTCATCAGTGTCACCCCTATGGGCGTTACGTGGACGAGGCCATGTTGCAGGCGACTGCGGACGGAGCAGCCGAGGGCTTTCGCCGCGCAGGGATCCCGCTGCGCACCGTCCAAGGCGCCATCATCAACGGCTGGTGGTACATCGCCGTGCGCCCCGTCGCCGGTCCCGCAGAAGGCGGCGGTCCGCCCCCAGCCTTCGCGCTCTGGCTGATGTTCAAGCTCCACCCGGAGCTGCGACGTCGCAGCAAGGCGGCGGCACGGTTCTTCGTTGAGCGTGAGTGGGAAAAGATGAAGCGCGAGTGGTTCGAGAACCATCGCCCGGTCTACGTCGAGCGCATGCAGGCGCTGGTCGCTCGCCGCGAAGAAGATCTCTCCGACGAAGACCTTGCGTCGCTGATCACCGCAACGACCCAGCTGTTCCGCGAAGTCACGCACACCCACTTCGCCGGCGTGCCCGCGGTCGCCATTCCCACCGGCGACTTCCTACTGCACTCGGAAAAGTGGGCCGGCGTCGAGGCCAAGCACTCCATCCGAGCGCTGTCCGGGTACACCGCTGCGACCACCAGTCCGCTCCTGGGGCTGGATCGCATTCTTGACGCTTTGCGCGACGCAGACGCCCTGTCGGTGCTTGACGAGGCGGACGCCCAGAACGTGCTCACGAAGATCGCCGCCGCCTCCACCGTCGCAGCCACTCGACTCGCAGAGTACCAGCGGGAGTTCGGACCACGACTCGCGACGGACTACTCGGTGTTCGGCAAGACGCTCAGCGAAATGCCGGAGCTGCTGGTGGACAACTTGCGCCAGCGCACGCTGGCTGCCGCTCAGTCTGGCCAGGCACGCGAGCGCGCAAACGCCGTCGCCGCCGAGATCCGAGCAAGAGTCCCCCCGGAGCACCGCGCCGAGTGGGACGACATGCTCGCCTGCGCCCGAGGCTGCACGGATCGCCGTGAAGACGAGGGCGGCGTGCTGCTGACGATCATCGGCTTGGCGCGGCTCGCGCTGCTGGACGCCGGCCACCGCTTCGTAAGCCGCGGTCTATGCGATGAGGCTGAGAGTGCCTTCGATCTGACCGAGAGCGAGGTCGTCGCCGTGCTGCGCGGCGAGGGGCCCAGCGCGGATCAGATCCGCGCGCACACGGCTGAGCGCAAGCGCAACGCGGTGCTCACTCCCCCCAAGATCGTCGGCCCGGTGTCTGCGCCGCCGCCTGTCGAAGTCTTTCCCGAGAACATGCGTCGCCTGGTGGGCGCCACCTTCGCTTTCGTGAATCGCTTCTCTCGGGACGCCGATCCGGTCGAGGAGAGCGGCCTTGCCGGGCACGGAGTCAGCGCGGGCACCGTCACGGGCCGGGCCTGCGTGGTGCGCGGCCCCAAAGACTTCGACCGCTTCGCCCAGGGGGACATTCTGGTCGCGCCCATGACGTCTCCGGCGTTCAATACGCTGCTCGCCTCCGCCAGCGGCGTCGTGACGGAAACAGGAGGGCTGATTTGCCACGCGGCCATCGTGGCCAGGGAGTTCGGCATTCCGGGAATTGTCGGCGTGACGAACGTGCTGCAGCAAATCCCCGACGGAGCGCTGATCAAAGTCGACGGAGACCGCGGCGTCGTCGAGCTGCTGGCCGAGCGCGCGCCGGACAAGCACACGGTTCGCACGCGACCGGCCGAAGCGGATATCCCGGACGCGACCGTGCCGACCGAAGCGGGCGTGATCGCGCCTCTAGCCGATGCCGGCGACGCGACGCGCTTTGGCGGCAAGGCGGCCAGCCTCAGTCAGCTGGAGCGGAGCGACGTGCGCGTGCCCTGGGGCGTCGCGCTGTGCGTCGACGCCGCACAAGCCATCGCCGCCGGCGACCACGATCATATCGAGCGCCTGCGCGTCGCGCTGGCCGACCGAAGCGGTCCCTTCGCTGTGCGATCGAGCGCCACGGTGGAAGACGCCGTCAACGCCAGCTTCGCTGGGCAGTTCAAGACGGTGCTCGGAGTCGGCGTCGACGCGGTGGTAGACGCGATCGCAGAAGTGTGGCGCTCGGGCCACTCCGCTTCGGTGCGGGCGTACCAACGGCGATTGGGCCACACGGATCCCGTGCGCATGGCGGTCGTCATTCAAGAGCTTGTGCCGGCAAAGAGCGCGGGCGTGCTCTTCTTCGATCCAAAGCGCGCGACGCAGATCGTCGAGGCCGCTTGGGGCTACGGTGAGACGGTCGTGGACGGGTCCGTCACTCCAGACCGCTACGAGATGGACGTCGAGGGCAACTTGCGCGACACCACCATCGGCAACAAAGCGGTCGAACTGGTCACCAACGGCTCGGGACTCAAGCGGCGCGCAGTCGATCCCGCACGCGCTTCGACGCGCTGTCTCACGGACGCGCAGCTCGCGGCGCTCGCAGTCTTGGGTCGCCAGACCCACAACGCCTTCGGAGACGGACGCGATGTGGAGTGGGCCGTCGCCGGAGATACGCTTTACTGTCTCCAGGCCCGCCCCATCACGCGATCCGTGGGCTAGCGTCGCGGGCTGCTGTTATCCCCCCTCTCCTCGCCCGCCCGCTCAACGCGACACCTGCTTGAGCATGCTGCGAAGCATCACGCGCTGGCGCCGCCGTCCAACGACGCTCATGGCAGCGTATGCTTTTCGAAGAAGTCCCACATCGCGCCGTTGGCACTGAGGTCTTGGGTGGTCTTGCCTAGACCCACTGAAAACAGACCTGGGCCTCCCGGCCAGGTGTGACCACCGCCTTCTACGGTGCAAAATACGACCTGTCCGCCGCCCTGGCACCCCGCGAAGGTGTCGCAGTGGCTGTCGCCGTTCTTGAACGTCTGCGTCGGCTTGGGATCACAACCGTTACGCGCGACCCAGGCCTGGTTGGAGTCCCGGCTCCAGCCGTAGTTCACCAAGGGATCTGATGTGCCGTTGAAGCTGATCATCGGCATTGCCCGGGACGGGTTGCAGGCGGTCATCGTGTTGTATGCCGCCACGGGCGCCACAGCGGCGAATACGTTCGCCCGCTCACAAGCGAGTCGGTGGGACATGAAACCACCGTTGGAAATACCCGTCGCGTAAATGCGCTTCTCGTCAATGCAGAGCCTTTGCTTCAGCTGCGCAATCACGGCGTCGACGTATCCGACGTCGTCACGCCCTTTGTCGGCAGCGCAACACAGCCCTGCGTTCCAGGTTTGCTCCCCATTTGCCGTCAAACCTTGAGGATTCACGACGATGAAGCCGGCAGCGTCGCCTTTTGCATACAGACCGCTCAAGAACTCTTGTGCCGCCGCGGCTTCACCCAATGCGGTCAACGTGCGGCCGTGGAAGTTCATCACCAGCGCCGTTGGTTTCGACGGATTGTAGCCCTTGGGTAGGTGCAGCTGGTAGCTGCGCTGGCCCCCGCCATGGGCGACTTCGTGTTTGCCGTTCGCGGGCGGCGGGCTGCCGCAGCCCGATGTGCCGACGCCTGGAGTCCCACCTCCGCCGGCGTTGCCCGCTGTGCCCGGCGTCGCGCCAGCGCCCGCTGTGCCCGCCGTCGCGCCGCTGCCCTCCGTCCCGCCGGCGCCCGCCATGCCTCCCGCGCCTGAG
>CALMUT010000178.1 GCA_937872925.1 uncultured Myxococcales bacterium
CCGTGACCGCGCAAGAATAATCCCACGTGCGCCAATTCCGTCGGGCCCAATGCCGCCCCCCCGTGACCTCGCAAGAATAATCCCACGTGCGCCAGTTCCGTCACGACGCGTCAGCCCTTTAGCAGCCACCCTCACGAGCAGAAGCGAGCGGGCCGGGCCCCGCGAGCGAGGGGGAAACGGCGGGGGAATCTTCCCCCGCTTCTGCGCCAAACAAATCCACCATCAGGCGCGACGCTCGATCACGCGTGACCCGCGCCGGCACAACGACTCTTGGCCCAGTGCCGCCCCCCGTGACCGCGCAAGAATAATCCCACGTGCGCCAATTCCGTCGGGCCCAATGCCGGTCCCCGTGACCGCGCAAGAATAATCCCACCGAGTCCATCGCCGTCGGGCGAGCGGCGCGGAGCGCCGGAGCCAACACGACATTTGACGTCGAGCGTGAGCGTGCGTGCGTGGGCGTGGGCGTGAGCGCGAGAGCGTGCATGGGCGTCGGCGTGGGCGTGGGCGCCGATTGAAACCGCGAGGTGGAGGCGCGCGCGCCCCGGGACTCTCCGCAGTCTACGCGAGCAATTGGTCGACTTTGGCGGCGCAGATGAAATCGTTTTCGGAGAGGCCGTCAATGGCGTGGGTCCAGTAGCGAACTTCGCACTTGCCCCAGGTTACGAGCATGTCCGGGTGGTGATCTTCGCGGTGGGCCATCCATGCGACTGCGTTGACGAACGCCATCGTGTGATGGAAGTCCTTGAACGAGTACTCGCGGCGGATGTGCTTGCCGTCGTCTGATAGCTCCCACTCGGGGACTTGAGTTTGTAGCGCCTTGGCCTCATCGAGACTCAGCGCAGGGATGCCACCTTCGCAGGGGACGCAGCTCTTGGTACACAATTGGGTCATCAGGATCCTCTGATTCGTACGGGTCTTAGGTTTGGCCAGGTGCCAGAGACAGAAGGCGAGCGTCATTCATTCCCGCGGCGACAGGAGCCAGCTTCGGTTCGGCGCGAATGAAATCGATGAGCCCTTGCATGGCTTGCCCATACGCCTCCGCGCCTAGCTCCCCACGCAGGAGCTGCACGCGCAAGAACACTCCGGCGGTCTGCGCGACGTCACACAGGCAATAGTCCCGCACCTCGTCTAGGCGGCCGGCGTGCACCAAAGGGCCGACGTCTTTGCCATCGACGCCGACCTTGCCGGGCATGCCGCAAAGCTTGGCCAAGATATCCAGCTTGCACGGCTTGGCCGCTCCGAAGTCAGCCATGAAGTCCATCAGATCGAAGTGACCCTCTGGCGTGAAGCGGTAGCGCACGTCCCGGGACCTGTAATAGTGGCGTAGCGCGACGCCATGGCGCAGGCAGCGCGCGGCGATCACCGGCAGATCGAAACCGCGCCCGTTGAAGGTGACCAAGTCTGGGCGATGTCGGTCTAGATACTTCGCGAACTCGACAAGCATGGTGGCTTCGTCGTCGGTTTCTCCGATCACACCCAGGCGTTGTACGCGGTAGTTGTCGTCAAGAAGCAGGCAGCCGATAGCAACTACGCGATGATGCGGCGGCGCGGGGAGTCGCTGGGCCTCCGTCGATTCCGTGATCGGCAGCTCGGCATCCAGGATGGTCTCAATGTCGAGAACGAGGAACTGACGCGGCATTGGGGTGAGCTTGTCTGGTTTCCTGAGAGGGAAGGGCAGGAACTGAGCGTACCAGGTGCCCGAAGCGGCTGGCCCCGCGCGGTGCCTGGGCGCCAAACCGGCGAAATCTCTCTATTTTCAACCACTTGACACACCTGCGCGCCCGTGGTGACCTGGCGTTAGAGTCCGCGCCCGGTGGTCGGGCCCGACTCGCAGGTTTTCTTTTCGTAGGCGACGCGTGCACCCACTGCACGCGACCCCGTTGTTCCCGTAAATGGCCAGAAATACTCTCGTAGTCAATTGTGATACGCGTGAAACCCGAGTTGCTCTGATTGAAGACGGCGTCATCGCCGAACTGCATATCGAGCGAGCGGCATCGCGCTCAACTGTCGGCAACATCGTCCTGGGACGAGTCAGCCGCGTACTGCCCGGCATGCAGGCCGCGTTTATCGACGTTAGCATGGTGCGCGCTGCGTTCCTGCATGTCGAAGACCTGATCAAACCAGCCGACTTCGAGGCCTATCTTACCGGCAACGTGCGCGGCGACGAGGAGCCCAGCGGCCGGGGCGAGGGCGGGCGGCGCAAGCAGCTCCCCAGGCCTGATCTGATCGACGACGACGTCACAGACGACGACGACGACGACGCGGACGATGACGACGATGACGATGACGTCACGGACGACGACGATGCGGACGATGACGATGCGGACGACGACGACGACGATGACGACGACGACGACGACGCGGACGATGACGACGCGGACGACGACGACGACGACAGCGATCCGGGCGCCGAAGCCGCGACGGAAAGCGCTGACGAGCCCAACGGAGTGAACGCCGGTAGCGAAGATCCGGCGTCGAATGAGGACGGGGCGGATCACGCTGAGGGCGACGCTGCCGAGGCCAACGGCGACGCAATCGACGCAAACCTAGAAGCTGCAGAAAGCGACGACGGCGCGAACAACAGCGCTCCAGATGCGGAGGTCGCGAACAGCGACGCGCCCCCTGAGGAAGCAGGCGAAGGAGCGACGGAGACCCCCCCTGCCGAAGCATGGAAAGACGAGTCTGCCGCAGACAAGTCGGCAGCGACCGAAGGCGACGACGCAGGAAGCGCACGACGCATCAGCGACGACGGGCGCCGTGGCAGGGGCCGGCGTCGACGTCGGCGTGGCGGCCGTCGCGACGACGCTGAAAGCGCGGGCGCAGAAGCTCGCGGGCCCAACGCCAAGTCCGAGGGCAACGGCTCCAGCTCCAGTCAGAGCAAGGGGCGCGGGGGTCGTTCGTCAGGGCGTTCCGGGCGTTCCGGCGGGCGCTCTGGGCGCGGTGGCGACAATCGACGAGGCAAGCCGAAGACGACTTCGCGGGTATCGCGTTCGGTACCCATTACGGAGGTTGTGAAGGAGGGCGACCAAGTCGTCGTTCAGATCACCAAAGAGCCGATCGGAACCAAGGGGGCTCGCGTGTCGAGCCACGTGTCTTTGCCGGGGCGTTATGCTGTGTACCTCCCGACCGTCGAGCATGTCGGGATCTCCAAGCGCATTGGCGGCGGCCGCGAACGCTCACGCCTGCGCGAAGTGATCGATTCACTCAAGCCTGCCATGGGCGGCTTGATCGTGCGCACCGTCGCCGAGGGCCTGACCAAGAAGCAGCTCAAAGCCGACGTCGGCTACCTGATGAAGCTATGGGCCGACGTCGCCGAAAAGAAGAAGGAGGCCAAATCTCCTTCGATTCTGTACGCCGAACTCGACATCGTCTTGAAAACCGCCCGCGACTTGTTCACGGACGAGATCGAAACGATCGTGATCGACGACAAGGAGCAGTACACGCGCCTGGTGCGATTCGTAGAGATGTTTCTACCCGGTCGCGTGAAAGACATTCAGCTTTACCAGGGCCAGGAGCCAATCTTCGACGCTTACGGCATTGAAGACGAAATCGGCAGGGCACTCAGCCGCAAGGTCCCTCTGCCCAGTGGTGGCTACCTGGTGATCGATCAGGCCGAGGCGCTCGCAGCCATCGACGTCAACACCGGGCGCTTCATCGGCAAGGGCAGCAAAGACCTAGAAGAGACGGCGCTGAAGACGAATTTGGAAGCAGTCGAGGAAATCGCCTACCAGCTGAGGTTCCGCAACATCGGCGGTCTCGTGATCTTGGATTTGATCGACATGGAAGTCGCATCCAACCGCGACAAGGTCTACCGCGCGCTCGAGACGCGGCTGGCAAAAGACAAAGCAAAGACGACGATCAACCGCATCAGTGAACTCGGCCTGCTGGAGATGACGCGCAAGCGCACCCGCGAAAGCCTGAGCCGCACGATGAACGAGCCCTGCTTCTATTGCGACGGCACGGGGCAAATCCAGTCACGCCAGACCATCGCCTACGAGATCTTGCGCCAGATCCGGCGAGAACGTGCCTCGCTTGCAGGTTACAATGTCACGGTGAACGCCCACCCGGCCATCGTGGATCTCCTTCAAACCGAAGAAAAGGAAGCGGTGCAGGAGGCGGAGCGACGCTACATGCGACGCATCGAGCTCATACCGCGCACCGAGTACCACATCGAACAATTCGACTTGCAGGGGAAGTGACATGAAGACCGACCGCCAGGAAGAACGTGTCACGATCAACAAGGAGTTCGATTCGTTTGATCAGTTCATCCAGGAGTATGTGACGAACATCTCCCGAACTGGCGCGTTCATCAAAACCGACACCCCTCTGCCGATTGGTACGGAAGTAAACCTGCGTTTCTCGGTGATCATGGACGACATCGAGACGATAGAAGGCATCGGCAAAGTGGTGCGCGTGGATACGAACCCGCCCGGCATGGGCGTGGTCTTTCTCAAGCTCGCCAGCTACTCGGAGAAGTTAATCCAGAAGCTGCTGATCCAGCACGGAAAGCTGTAGCGGCGGCGCCCGAACCAGTGTCGGAAGCAGCGGCGTTGCCGGTGATCGTGGCGCCCTGGCAGCGCCGCCGGAAGCGAGCATCGGAAGGCGGGACCAGGGGATGCTATCCTCGGAGACGATGCGCGCACACAAGTTGCTCGGTCTCCTCGTGCTTTGCCTGTTGCCACTGTTCGGCACGGGCAGTTGCGCCGGCACGGAGTGCGAGCGCAACAGCGACTGCGCCTTTGCGCAATGCATTGGTGGGGAGTGCAAAGCACAGTGCAAGCTAGATTTGGACTGTCCACTCGGCACTGTCTGCAACCGCGAGCTTGGGCGCTGCGACCCACCCGACGCCGGCGGCGTAGACGCGGGAGCTAGCGGCGGCTCCGGCGGCAGTGGAGGCGGCGGCGACGCGAGCCTGGGGGGCTTTGGGGGCACAGCGGGTGGCAGCGGTGGCACGTCGGCCACAGGTGGCACGTCGGCCACAGGTGGCACGTCGGCCACAGACGGAAGGGGCGGGAGCGGGGGGAGGGGCGGGAGCGGGGGGACGGGGGGGAGGGGCCACAAGGTCGAGGGCGAAGTTTGTGCCAGCGGCACCGAGTGCAAGGCCGGGTTGATCTGCATGCCCTTCGGCAAGTCCGGTAGCCCACGCTGCACTCGGCCGTGCGCACAAGTGGGCGCGAGCAGCGCTTGCATGGCGGGCACGCGCTGCGAAGACATTGGCGGCAGCAAGTACTGCGTGCCGCCGGACATCGGGAAGCCGTGCAATGTCGCCGCGGACTGCCATTTCGCGTGTCTTCTGGCCACCAAGCACTGCACCGGGTCCTGCAACACGGGCGCGGACTGCCCCAACGGCTGGGGCTGCATGCCGGTGGGTGGCACGAAGGTCTGCGTCAAGGCGGCGGAGGCATGTGACGGTGTGAACAACGCCGCGTGCGTGGTGCCGGCCGCCTGCGATCTTTCCGCAAACCTGGTCGTTGGCAGCTGCACCCTGGCGTGCAGTTCCCCTGCGGATTGCCCCCAGCGCGCCTTGGGCATGAGCCCGTGGAGCTGTGACGGCCTGTGTCGGCGGCCGTCCAGCGGTCCGACGGCGATCTACGGTCCCCTGGAAGGCGGCACCGCACCCTCGCAGTGGGCGTGCAACGGCTTCAACCAAGTAGTAAACGTGTGCGGAGACGGACAGCACATCGACTTCAACGCCTTCACCATCCCACCGCCTCCGGCAGTGAGCTGTTCCGCGACGATCACCACCGACGGTGTCGCCGGTGACGCCTGCGTCGATTCCTGCCGTTACGCCGGCGGGTGTCCCTTCGGCTTCCAGTGTGTGGCCGTCGGATCCGTGGCTGCCAACAGCCGTATCGGCCTTTGTTTGCCGGGCTTTGGCTCAGTTCAGGTCGGCGGTACTTGCTCCCGCGACGCGGATTGCTTCTTTGGCTACTGCAATCGCACGGCCGGCAAATGCTCCCGGGACTGCAGCCAGGACGGGCTGTGTCCGACCGGCTCCGCGTGTGTTGCTGGCGGCGGGCCCACGGTCGAAGGCTTGCCCTTCCGGCGTTGCCAATAGCAAAGCACTGCGCAAAGTATCAGCTCTGGTAGCGCGGGGTTGCGTTCCAGGCGGGTGTCGCGCTACTCAGCCCGTCCCATGTTTCTCAATCTCGGAAGACCCAAGCGCGATCGCAAGCGCAGCTCACGTTACGCGGCCAAACGCAAAGCCAAGAACCGGCGCCGTCGCGCCCGGGTTCGCGCCGGCAAGTGAGTTTCTAGGCGCGCGCTTAGTCCAAGTCCTCTTCTAGGACTCGGCGTGCCACCTCCAGGCTGAAGCCCGCGCGCGCCAGTGCGCCCAGGTCGCGATCGCGACGTGCGGGGCGTTCGTCTGCTGCGCGGTGTGGTCCCAGGCGCCGCTTGCGGGCGAAGCGGCGAGCCGCGTCTAGGTCGCCATCGACGCCGCGATCCCGATCCGCTTCCGAGATGGCGTCCTGGATCGCCGCTGCGTCAACGCCGCGCGCGGAAAGCTTGTGGGCGATAGCGCGTTTCGAGCTACCGCGTTCACGCAGAGACCACGCGATCGTTGAAGCATAGCGCTGGTCGTTGAGCAACCCGGACGCTAAGTACCGCGCGATGAGTTCTTCGACGTAGCTTTCGGCGCGCTGCACCAGATCCGGGTCCACCTCGCGCCCGTGCCGGCGGATGCCTCGCTGCAACACCTTGCGCAGATTAGCGGCGCTGCTGTCGAAGCGGTTCAGGTAGGAGGTCGCGTTCTTTTCTAAAGTCTCCGGCGCCAGGGCCTTTTCGGGCGTGAGTCTGGGTTTCCGCGCTGCCACCGCAGCGGTTTGCCACGGCTACGCCGCGGAGTCCAAACGCGCCAGGATCCAGACACAGTACCTTCAGCGCCCCGCATGCAGTGCGGTCTGGCACTCGTCTAAGTACTCGTCGGCCACCTGCAGTAACGGGCGCGGCGTGCCGTCGCTCTCGAATCGTGCGTCCCAATGGGTCACGCCGGCAAGGGCGGTCAGTACGTCCACGAGTCGGTCCGCGGCATCCGGTTCGGTGGATTTGCGTGCTTCGGCAACCCGCTTTCCGAGTTCACGAACCAGTGCGGGAACCAAGACGGGGTCGCCCAAGCGTCCCGAAAGACGGACGTAACGGTTGCGTACCCACCAGGCGTATTCGTCGTCGAAGTTTGCTTCGGCCGCCAGAAAGCGCTCGGCGAAGTAGGCGCGCTCGGCTTCCGAAGCTGGCGCGTCGTCGGCTTCCACCTTTTCGACAAGTGGGATGAGCACGCCCATGGCCTTGGACAGCCCCAGATAGCTCCCCTGCTCGCCGCCGTTCGGGTAGCCCGTGTAGCGGCCGGAAAGAAGGTTCGGCATGTCGTCTAGGATCTCCACCTTGTGGTGGAAGTTGCCCGAACTGAAAAACGAGGACCGACCGAAAGCGAAGGTCGCAGAGGGCGGCGGTTCCAGCTCCCGAATTGCGGCCGTCATTGCAGGACGAGCGGTCTGCAACGCGCCTAGGACCGCCTTTGCGCCGACCGTACCCCGCAGCACTTTTGCGTCGAAGCGTGCCGCAACCTCGTAGGTGTAGCGATCGTAGCCGCCGCCTGTGAGTCGGTGCTCGAATCCGAGCACGCGGAACTCCGTGCTTTGGTCGTCTTCGCGCGTCAGCCGCCAAAGAGAAAAGTAGCCTCCATGGCCGTAGCCGGTCTCAAGGTGGATTTCTCGTACGTCCGAGGTGAGTGGATCACAGCCGAAATGCACTTCCACAGTCCCACCCTTGATGGTGGGTTGGAATTCTTTCACCAAGCTGCGGGCCAGCGCCGCTTCTCGCCGGCGATGATCGACACAGGTGCTTGGCTCTTGGGTTTTCCGTGCCGCGGGCAGCACAGGGGGCCCCTTGGGGAGGCAACGATTGGGACCGGCAGTACGCGCCGGGGCCGGGGGCGTCGCTTGTTGCGGCTCCGCGCGGATCACCGGCACCGCGGCGGCCGGGGCGTGGGCCAGCGGCGAGGCCAACGGCGCACAGTGTGTGCACGCACCGAGCATCAGCCATGTCCCAAGTCGCATCACACCCACGCAGGTTGGTCTCCAGGGAACACCGATTTGTTCCCGCCTGGCGAGGCCAGCGTTCAGAGCGTATCCTGAGCGCATGCGGAACAGGTGGTTTTGCGGGGTGTTGGTGAGCCTTGGGCTGTGCGTCGCCTGCGGAGGCAGCTCCGACGCGGATCCCGCGGGCTCCGGCGGCGCCAGTGCCGGCGCTGGCGGACAATCCGGTGGCGCCGGAACGGGCGGATTGGGCGGAAGCGCCGGAAGCGCCGGAGCAGGCGGTCAGGGCGGCTCGCCCGTGGCGTTTGGCAGCTGCGCGGATACGCCGCCGCCCGGAGCAGAGAAGCCCGCTCCCCTGCCCACCTACGCGGGTACCTGCCCCACCCTCGTCGCCGGCGACAACACCATCACGACCCAAGGCGGCTCGCGCGGATTCCGCTTGGCCCTGCCCACGGACATCAAACCCGGCGAGAACCTACCGGTGATCTTCCTCTGGCACTGGCTCGGCGGGGACGCCAAGGACTTCTACGAACTCGGCGAAGTACAAAAGGCCGTGGACTCCCAGCGCTTCATTGGCGTGTTGCCAGAGAAGAAGGGCGACACCTTGTTCACGTGGCCGATGGAAGTCGTATCGAGCCAAGCGCGCGTTGACGAAGAGCTGCAGTTCTTTGACGACATGTTGGCTTGCGTGGGTGCGCAGTTCAGTGTGAACGAAAACTGCGTCTCGAGCGCCGGTGTGAGCGCCGGAGCACTGTGGACGGGCCAACTCGCCATCGAGCGCGGCAAGCACCTGTCTTCGTTCATCTCCTTGTCTGGGGGAACCGGTGGTGTGATCCGACCTTGGAAGTCTTCGGAACATGCCATGCCCGCTTTGGTTCTTTGGGGCGGTCCCACGGATAACTGCGCCGGTCTGCTGCAATTCGAAAGCACCTCCAAGAGCCTCGAAGACGGCCTGGAAAAGGACGGCCATTTCTTCATCGAGTGCGTGCACAACTGTGGCCACTCCCAGCCGCCCTTCGACGGCAGCCTGTCCACCTACTCGGGTCTGTGGCAGTTCGTGCTCGACCACCCCTATTGGCTCAAGGACGGCACCTCGCCGTACTCTCAGAGCGGGTTGCCTTCGGACATGCCGGCGTGGTGCGGCATCGGCAAGGGCAGCGCCACGATGCGCACGGGCGTCTGCGACAATCCATCGCAGTGCTGACGCCGCGTCAGGGGCCAAGGGCAATTAGGGCGAAGAACGCGCCCCGCTCGCGCATGCCGGGCGCTTCGAAGCGACGGCGAAAAGCGTCTGCAACGAGGTAGTACCGAGCGCCGGAGATCGTCTTTGTCACAGCAGTGCGGGGCCGTAGCTCCGTTGATCCGCCAGGGTGCTCTACGATGACGCGAAAGAATTCCAGCTCTGGGTCGCGGCCGTCAGCGATGCCGTCGCGGGAGCGATAACCGCCCACTTCCAGCGCGCCGTTCTCGATACCCAAGAACAGTACGGCGCCGTCCTGAGCGACGATGGCGCTGTCCCATATGCGCGTCTTGCCATCGTCTACCCAGTCGTACATGGCGCATACGGTCCGACCTTTGGACAGCGGCGGCTTCGTACCTGCGGGCAGCTGTAGCCGCACCGTCTGCGGCTCCGTCGCGTCAGCACCCACGCGGCCAGTCTCGTCCCCGGAAACGTAGTCCGCGGCACAAAACACATCTTTGGGTACGATGCGGATGTCGTAGCTGTCGCAGGCACCGGCACGGCGCAGGGGCGATATCTCCTCGACTTCGCCGCGGATGCCCCGCCAATCAGACCTCGGAAGCGCCGGCATGAGCGTCGGCTGGCAAAAGGGAGGCGCCGTTTTTTTGATCGACGTGCCCGGGCTAGGGTCAGCGGGCTGCGACCGTTTTTCGCAACGGCAAGACACGGAGAGTAGCGGCGCGATCAGCGCCGCAGACGCGACCCAGCGAGACTTGCTGACGCTCAACCGCCGCGTTTGAGCTCAGTGAGCACCAGTTTGCTCACGGCTTTTAGGGTGTCAAAGACGCCCATGCCGGAGCGCGCGTTTGCCTCGTAGTCCGGCACAGCCATGGGGTTGAGCAACTCGCGTAGCTCTTCAACGGGCACGATGTTGGGAAGGTCGCGCTTGTTGTACTGAATGACGAACGGGATCTTCTCGAGAGAGTAGCCTTGCTCCGCGAGATTTGTGCGGAGGTTGTCCATGCTCTCTTGGTTCGCCTCGAGACGCTCGATCTGCGAGTCCGCGCAGAAGATGATTCCGTCCACGCCCTTGAGGATGAGCTTGCGGCTGGCGTCGTAGAAGACTTGGCCGGGCACCGTGTAGAGATGGAAGCGGGTCTTGAACCCGCGGATCTCACCGAGACTGAGGGGCAAGAAGTCGAAAAATAGCGTGCGCTCCGTTTCCGTCGCGAGGCTGATCATTTTGCCTTTCGCGTCGGGATTCGTGCGCTCGTAGATGTACTGCAGATTCGTCGTTTTTCCGCAGAGGCCGGGGCCGTAGTAGACGATCTTGCAATTGATCTCCCGAGCCATGTAGTTGATGAAGCTCATCGCTCAGGAAACCTCAGTCGTTGAACAGGTTGTCGATGTCCTCGTCGGTGATCTCCGCGAAGGGCGAATCCGAGCCAGGCTCTTGGACCTTCGACAGGAGTGCTTCGAATATACGGTTCAGTTCGTCGGTGGCCTTGCGCACCCGGAGGCGAACGAGCCCTAGGCTGGACTTCGCATCGAAGATGACCACCAAGATCACCCGGTTACCGACCAGCTGGATGTGGATGTTCGCGTTCTGCCCCTCGTGGAACTGAGCCGCGAATTCCTGTTCGCGAAGCAACTTCGCGATACCGCCGGTAGCCGCGATATTACCCGCGGTCAGTGAAGCAAGTGATGTCGTGTCGAGATTGTCGATGTCACCACTCGCTGAGATGAGTTGACCGTTTTTGTCGACAATGAATACGACTTTGGCGTTCGCTTCCTTCACCAGCCGATCCACAACCGTCTGGATCTGGTTGAACTCCTCTTCGTACATCACCATCTGCGGGTTAACCATTCGTACCTCCGCGGCGCCCAACGTCGGCAAGCCGATCGCGGGACCACCGCCTCATCGTCGCGCGCGAGCCTTGTTAGCTTGGAGAACCCTTCTATCTGACCCCTCTCGGCCCAGCAAGCGCGGGATTGGGGTCCGAGGTGGAATGCGCACGAACGCGGCACAACCCGAGACAAAAAGACTGCCCGGCGTGGCGCGGCGACTACCTGAACACAGGTTCTCAGCTGAGGGCGCGGTGGGAAGCCCAGCCCAGCACCAACATCACGGCCAGGGCCGCCCCAAACCCGGTCAGGACCGCTCCGCCGCTGGAAAGGTCCAAAGAACCAGCGGAAATGATCCCCGTCGCGCCGGCCAGAGCCAGCACAACAAGGTTAGAATTGGCGACCTCGACCCGGCTCGTCCCCTGCATGGCGCCCCTACTACGAAGGCCGGCCCAGGATCTTCCCTCGCCTTGCGTGCACTCTGGGCCCCTAGTAATCCGGGGCCGTGAGGTCGCTCGCGCTCCTAGTCCTGTTGTTCCTCGTCGCGATTGCGCCGCACTCCCGCGCCGTCGACTCCCTCTTCCACCCGGACCTGTTACGGGCCGAGCGCGCCCTGGAAACCGCAAAGGGCCCGGAGGTGTACTCGGCGCTGCGTCAGATTTGGCTGAGCTGGGACCGCGCCGACCCAAATCAAGTCGAGACGGCCCTGCGCAGGGCGGAAGGGAACCCGCGCGTGAGCGCACCCGGTCGCGCCTATGCCAAGCTGCTCACGGCCTACTCCCGACTGCGGCGCGGCGACGTCGCCGCCGCACGCCAACGCCTCGACGAATTGGGCTTCATTCGCCGCTGGCTGCTCGTGGGCCCCTTCGACAACGAAGGCAAGGCGGGCTTGGCCGCCGAATCAGGCCCCGAAAGCGAACTGGCGTCCCCCGTCGTATTCGGCCGAGCGTATTCGGGGAAGGAGCGAGCCGTCCGCTTCCGAGTCGTGCCAGACGCTTTCCCGTTCGGATTTGTCGACCTGGGCGCGCTGCTGCGGCCCGAGCGAAAAGTCTGCGGTGTATTGCGCACAACACTCGCACCCAAGCCGGGGACCAAAGCGCGTTTGGTCAGCTTGTGGGTTGGCACAGGCGGCGCGGTACGGGTCTATTTCAACGGCGTCCCGGTGCTGGAAGATCCGACCTACCGCAACCATGATGCGGACCGGCTTGCGGCGACGGTGCGGCTACTGGCGGGCAAGAACGACCTCACGGTGAAGGTCTGTGGTGACGACACGCCGCCGGTCGTATCGGTGCGCGTGGCGGACGAACAGGGCACACCTGACCCGAATATCGAGGTGGGGATCAGCGCGAAAGACCTGGAGGCAGCCGCTCAAACCGTAGGAGAAACCAAGGCAAAACCCCCAAAGGCACCGGCCCAGCGCCTGCTTGGACCGCTCCAAGCCTTCGAGAAGATCAGCGCGGACAAACGCGCGGCCAGCGCCCATGCCTTCGCCCGGTACCTAGTCGATACCGATGGCGATGACCCAACCGAACACCGTGCCCGGGATTTGGCGCGACGGGCAGCAGAACAAGAACCCACCCTGGAGCGATTGCTGCTCGCGGGTGAACTGTCCGAGGATCGCAACCAACGTAAAGACTGGATCGATCGCGCTGATGCCCTCGTCAAGAAACAAGCTCGCTTCGAAGAAGACGTGGCTTTCGCCCGGGCGGAGCTTCTGCTGGGGGGTCCGAGTTGGCGCAAAGCGACGTCACTTTTGGATCAGGTCCTAGCGCGTAACCCGGATCACCTCGGTGCGCTACGAGCCCGTTCCGAGCTGTACAATTCGGCGGGGCTCAAGCGCACCGCCCTGGCAGCTTTGGAACGTGCTGCAGAACGCAACCCTTGGTCGGTGGGCGTGCTCAACATGCTCGCCAGCCAACAGCGGGCGCTCGGTTATGAGACGGAAGCCGCCGAATCCGAAGCGCGTTACTTCTCACTACGATTCGATGACCGGACGTATCTGAACGCGCAAGTCGATCTTGCAGTAGCGCGGCGGGATCGGCGCGGCGCAGAGCGTTGGGTGGCGCGCCTGCTGGAAGCAGACCCGGACAGCCAATGGGCCCTGGGTCTAGCGGCGCGGACCTACCGCGCATTCGGCCAGGCGGATCGAGCAGTTTCCACCTACAAGCGCGCTCTGGAGCTCGCGCCAGAAGACGTCGGCACGCTGCGCACGCTTTCGGATTTGATGGGCGAGCTGGGCAAACGAGACGAACAGCTCAAACTGCTCCGCGCGATCCTGAGGATCCGCCCGCAGGACAAACAAGTACGCGAGTACGTGGCACACATCGAGCCCGAGAAACCCCGGGCAGACGAAGCTTACGCCTGGGCGTCCAAGAAGTTCCTACGCTTTCGTCACGCGCCCGCGGCCGGCAACACCCGCCGCACCCTTCGCGACCTGACCGTATCGACGATGTTCCCCAACGGACTGTCCAGTCAGTTCCGGCAGATCGTGTTTCAGCCGCTCACAGATGCGGCCGCAGCCACCCAACGCCAGTACTCCTTTCAGTATCAAGCGGATCGTCAGGTGGTGCAATTGCGCGGCGCTCGGGTGTTCCGCGGCGACGGCCGGACGGACGAGGCTATCGAATATGGAGAAAGCGCTGCGGATGACCCGTCCGTGAGCATGTACACCTCGGCCCGGAACTTCACAGTGCAGCTGCCGCGCCTGGAGCCCGGTGACGTCGTCGAGCTTCGCTACCGCGTGGACGATGTCACACCGCGCAACGAGTTCGCGAACTACTTTGGCGAGGTCGTCTTCATGCAGTCGGACGAGCCTGTGCAGAACGCGGAGTACGTTCTGATCACGCCGAAGCAGCGCACTCTGCACATCGACGCCAAGGTGCCGAACCTAAAGCGCGAGGTGAAAGAATCCGGGGAGCTGCGCACCTATCGTTTTTTCGCAGAAACAGTGCCCGCCCTGCGCCCAGAGCCCGCCATGCCGCCGTGGTCCGAAGTACTTGGGTTCGTGCATGTTTCCACCTACGCCAACTGGAAGGACCTTGGGAGTTGGTACTGGGGCTTGTCGAAAGATCAATTTGACCTCGACGACCGCACCCGCAAGCTCGCGAAAGAAATCGCCAAGGGCAAGACGTCGGACCTCGACAAGGTGAAGGCGGTCTACAACTGGGTGATCGACAATACCCGCTACGTAGCGCTGGAGTTTGGCATCTACGGATTCAAACCGCGGCGCTGCGTACAGACGGTGGCGCGCGGTTGGGGCGACTGCAAAGACAAGGCAACCGTGATTGTCACGCTTCTGGAGGAGCTGGGCATCAAGTCAACCATCGTGATCCTGCGCACTCAGATGCGTGGTGACTTCAAGTCCTCTGTGGCGAGCCTGGCGCCATTTGACCACGCCATCGTGTACGTGCCGTCGCTCGATCTGTATCTAGACGGTACGGCGGAATACACCGGCGCTACAGAGTTGCCGAAGATGGACTACGGCGCCCTCGGCATTCTCGTCAATCGCGGTGATAGCAAGCTGGTAAGACTACCCGACGGCGACCCCGCGAAGAACGTGTTGCAGCGGCAGCTATCCGCGGTGATCGCCACCGACGGGTCGGCGAAGGTCGACATGACTTATACGACGAGCGGTGTGGCCGCCCCGGACTACCGGCGCCGGTACCACGCCGAGGCAACGCGCAACGACCGCGTCCTGGGCGACCTGGCGCGTCAGTATCCCGGGTTTTCGCTGGCCAAGGACGGCGTGAAGGTCAATGACCTGAGTGACTACGAAAAGCCTGTCGTCATGAGCGTCAAGGGCTCTGTGCCGGGATTCGCGCGCCGGGAAGGCGACCGCCTGAGCGCCAGCGTCACTCCCGACGTTCGCCTGACGCCGGTCTACGCTTCGCTTTCGTCGCGCAGCCAGGACGTACGCATCTTGGGCTTTTCGAGCGTCAACGAGACGTCCACGGTGCGGTTGCCAGCGGGCTACAAGGTGCTCAGTTCGCCGCCACCCAAGCAAGTTGAGTCGGTCTTCGGAAGCGCATCGGTACGCGTGGAAACCTCAGACGGCCAAATCAAAGTCACTGGAACGCTCAGCCTGAAAGTCTCGCGAGTCACTCCGAAGCAGTACGCGGCGTTCAGGAAGTTCTGCGCCGACGTGGATCGCGCGTTCGAGCCTCGCTTGGTGTTGGGGAAATGAAGATGCCGACCCTGCTTCGACTCTGCTTGCTGCTGCTGTTGTGTAGCTTGAGCTGCCTGTCCCTCGGTTGTGGCGCGGGCGCACGGGCCGGTCAGTATCAATCGGAGCTTTCCACCGCGCGTCACGCCGGCCGCGCGTCGTCGGACGCGGACGTCGTCGGACGCTGGCTGCTGGCAGAATTGATTTCGCCGGGCGGTCATGCGGATGCCGCAAAGAACGCTCGAAAGCGTCTGGACGAGTTGGACCAGGATGGCGCGACGCTGGGGCACTTGGCCCGAGGGCTCGACGACGAGGTGCATGGTCGCCTGCGCAGCGCGCCGGAGCACTATCTGCGCGCGGTCAAGGCGGCGCGCGGCGAGCATTCGGAGCTAGCACCTTTGATCGGATGGTTCGCGGCACATCGGGCGGTTGCGCTGCGTCACAACGCCCCCGGGCTGTACGAACGCCACCGCGAGCTCGTGCGCGACGTCATGCTCGACCCCGTTTCCTTGGGCTGGCGCGCACGTGGGGAGTTCGTCGAGTGGTGGGCTGACGAGGCGTACTCCGCGGGCACGGGCGCATTGGACGAGAAGAGCCAGGCGGCGTTCGGTTGCGTGTCACCGATCCGCATGGCCGGACCCTTCGGCCGTGGCACAGCCCCGGACAGCTACCGCTCGTTCCCGGCGGAGCTCCCGGGACCGTGGCCCACTCGTTTTCCCCAGGACCCGACCCGAGCGACGGTGCCGCAGATCCTGAAGGTGGAGCAGCGCGGCTGCTTCGCGCGGGCTGAAGACGCCCGGGAGCGCGGGATCTTTTACGCCGAGACGTACCTAGAGCTCGACGGGGACCGTGAGCTGATCATTGCGGCGCAGGGCGCCCTCGCCGTGTTCGTCAACGACACACAGGTCCTGGATCGCGACCCACGCAAGTGGGGCGTGTGGCCGAAGTTCGGCGTGCAGGTTTGGCTGCCCAAAGGCCGCCACCGGGTGTTGGTGCGCCTCTCGGAGCCGCAAACGTCGATCCGCGTGCTCGCCCCGGGCGGTGCACCCGCGAAGGTCAAAGCCAGCGCGGACCCGAGTGGTCTCAACTCGGTGGTCGCTCCCCGGGTCACGGCAGATCCGAACGTGTTGGTGCGCTACGTCGACAAGGGCCGCGTGCGGGATCCCGGTAGCGACTTGACGCGCTTTCTGGCTGCCTTTCTAGCCTTCATCGAGGGACAGGGCGACGTGGCCACGGTGCTTTCGGAGCCGCTGCTGAAAGAACCTGCCCGCGCCACCGGACCCATCCTGAGCTTGAGTGCCGGTTTCGTCGAGCGTGATCCTCTATTCGATCGCACTCAGCTCGCGGATCTAGCGCGCGAGCTGCACACACGCGCCGCAAAGCGCGATCCGGAGCTCTGGCAGTCGGCACTCGCGCTCGCCGCCTGGGAAGCAGAACGTGCCGGCCCCACCGAGGCGACAAAGGTCTTGCGACGCCTCGTTGAACGTTTTCCGCAAGTGCCAACAGTGCTCTTGGCGCTGGCGCGCGTGTATGGGGAACTTGGCTGGAGCGCGGAATACTTAGCCACTGCAAAAGAGCTCGCGAAGAAGTTCCCCCAAGACGAAGAAGCACTCACGCTAGCGATTGGCGTTCTCGATTCCACCGGAGAGATGAGCGCTGCAGATGCTTACGTCGAACGCATCCTCAAGTTGAACCCGGAGAGCGAGATCAGGCTCAGCCGTGCCCTGGGCCGCTCCGACTACGCCGCGGCCCTGGACGAACTGAAGCGCCTGCACAACCGTCGACCGGAGCGCAAAGACCTCGCCGAGCGCATCTCGGATGTCATGATCCGCGCCGGCGACCGAGCGCAAGTCTGGAAGAAACTCGAAGCGGCGCTGGAACAAAACCCGCGTAGCGGTCCGCACAGATTGGCCCTCGCCGATGCGCGATTCGCCAAGGGCGATCGGGCGGCGCTCCGACAGGCCGTCGTCGATGCCATCGTCAAAGGAGCGCCGACTTCGGAGTTGGAAGACGCCCTCGACCTGGTGGAAGGCTCTTCGCAACTTGAGCCGTTCCGCATCGACGCTTTGGACGTGATCCGCAAGTATGAAGCGTCCAACCGACACCTAACCGGCACGGCGGCCCGGATCTTGGATTACGCGGCTATCTGGGTGCACCCGAACGGCTCGAGCCGCATGCTGGAGCACGAAGTCATTCGAATCCAAAGCCCGGAGGCCATTGGCAAGCTCGCTGAGCACCCGCGACTTGAAGGCATCGTGCTGCATATGCGGGTCATCAAGAAGGATGGCCGCATCTTGGAGCCTGAAATCGTCCCAGGCAAACCCACAGTCACCTTCCCCCACTTGGAGGTCGGCGACTATCTCGAAACGGAACACGTCGTCACACGCGCATCCGAAAGCCCGGACGGCACGGAGTACTTGGGCCCGCATTGGTTCTTCCGTGAAGAGAACATCGCGTACGCACGCAGCGAGCTCGTATTCGTCACGCCCGCCGACAAGAAGCTGATCATCGAAACCCGCGGCAAAGTTCCCGCGCCCTCCGTCAAGGAAATGGATGGACTGGTCATGCGCCGGTGGCGCGTCGACGAAAGCCCCGCCGCACCAGCGGAACCGGGATCCGCGCCGATCACGGAGTTCTTGCCGAGCGTGCGCCTTGGCTGGGGCGTGCGGCTCGATAGCAGGCTGCTCCACCTGGCCGACAACCTCACGGATGTCACGCCGATCGATCCTCGCATTGTGCGCATCGCACAGCGCATCGTCGCCCCGCTACCGAAGCGTCAAAAAGAAGCGCGCGCTCGCCGCCTATATCGCTGGGTGCTCGAGAACGTGGAGGACGGCAAAGAGACCGACGGCCGGCGCGTCATTGTGGGCAAGAACGGCAACCGTTGGCGCGGATTTTCCGCCTTGTGTCGGGCAGTCGGGATCCAAGCGGACTTCGCCGTGGCCCGTAATCGCCTCGCTCCCAAGCCTGCCAGTGAGCTGGAACGCGCCAGTCAGTTTGCGGAACCCTTGCTCCGCATCACGACCGAGAAGGGAGCCGTCTGGCTCACGCTCGCCAGTAAGTTTGCGCCCTTCGGCTATGTGCCGGTGGAGATCCGCGGCGTGCCCGCCTACGCACTCGTCGATCCGAAGCCGGTCCAAGTGACAACGCCCGTCAGCGGTACCGAGGACAGCGTGGTCTACGACGGGGACATCAAACTCGCGGCGAACGGTTCCGCAAAGCTGACCCTGTCGCAGCGGTTCACGGGCAAGTACGCCATGGCGATCCGCGCGGCGATCGCGCAGCTTTCCGAGGCGCAGTTGCGCGACGTGGTGGAGTCCCGGCTTTTGGGACGGGCCCTGCGTGGGGCGCACCTTGACCGCTTCGAGTTCGAAGGCCGCGACGACCTCGACGCGCCCCTGGTGTTGAAGATGAAGGCCAATATGAGCGCCTTTGCGCAAGTGACGGGCGGCGAGCTGATGATCGCGCCGCCGTTTTCACCGCAGATCAGCCAGCTTGCGACCTTGCCGGAACGCGAGACGCCGCTCTTGATTGGCGAAACCACCCATCAGGAGGTGACGGTTCGCATTCACCTACCGACCGGTGCCACCGCACTCGTACCGCCTCCACAGACCGTGAAGCAGCGGGATATGGAAGTGCAGGTGAAAGACCGCTCGAAAAAGAGTGTGATCACCCTCGACCGCAACTTGAGCCTGCCGGCGGGCAGGGTGCAGCCGGGCGAATATGCTGCATTCGTGGCGTTCGCGCGTCGTGCCGACGACGCACTCAACGCGACGATCCGCGTGCGCCTACGTTAGGACCCGGCGGGTATCACGAGGTCCTTCACTGCCGGCGGGCTGGGCGCGTTGCGCCTGCTCTGCGCGGCCGGCCCATCAAGACGCCGCGCTTTGGCGCTGGCAGCGCCCCTACTTGGCGCTCTTCTTGGCCTTGTCGTCGGCTTCTTTGAGGCGTTGCTCGATGCGTTTGCGCACGGCCGCGTACTGGTCCTGCATCTGCTTCCAGGCTGCAACGCGCTTCTTGCGTTCCTCGGCAGATGCCGGATACGTCTTGGCATCTGGATTCTGCTTCGCGAATTCGCCATAGGCGTTCCAGCGATCCGTCGCGTCGTCCAGGGACTTCTGGCGCTCGCGAAGGTCAGCGAGCACGAACAAGATCTTCCCTTTGAGAGACTTGTCGCTCCCGACGTAGCGCAGCGCCGCAACCCAGCTGGCTTCGGCTTCCGACAGCTCGTTCTTGGCTAGGTGCGCTTCGCCAATCCGGTAGTGGCCCAAGGCGTTCTGAGGCTCCTTGGTGATGGCCTCTTTAAAGGACGCGATAGCGCCGTCGAAGTCTCGCGCGACGTATAGATCGTCACCCTTCTTCAGCGACTCCCAAAACGGACTGATGCCGACGATACCTTGGGGATCACGCTTGACCTCGCCAGCGCCAGCTTTAGGCGCGGCAGCGGAAGCGGGCTTCTTTTCGGCCTTACCCTGTGCCAGCGCCGTCGGGGAAAACAGCAAGGCGACGCCCAGAACTGCGATGTTTCGGAACTGCATGCTGTCGTCAGACTATCAGGTTTTTTTCCGCCACCAAGGAACGCACAAAAATCCGCAAAAAGCGCGGTCAAGGCGCGTTCGGAATGCAGCGCCCCTGGTGTAGGATGCTCGGCCCATGAGCGGGGGTCGCAACGTCCGGCCGTTTCCTTGGCAGGCGCTGGAGCGGCTGAGCCGAGATGCCGCCCGTGCGGGTCGTCGCGTACGCCAAAAGGTTTCGGCATCGCTGGATCTCGCGAGGTTGCCCGCGGCTCTGAGCGCCGTGTTGGGATCCGACACCGCGGCGTACCTCGACGGGGTGCGCATCGCCGACGCGCCGCGGACGCGGTTGCCTCCGATCCTGCGCGCCACAAACGACGCCGCGGCTATCTGGCTCTACTGCGAAGCGGCGTTGGTGGAGACAGCGCTCGGCCACGTGCTTGCCCGGACGACCTCCGTCTCCGATCCCACCGGGGGGCTCGACCCGTCCCTCGCAGGCGCCTGTGCTGCGATAGCGACGGAAGTCGTGAGGCGTGCCCATGGTGCTGTCCCCTTCGAGATCGGACCCGCCACGTCACCCACAAGCGCTGGTTGTCAACTCGACTTCACTTTGGTTGTCGACGGACGCGCGTTCCGAGTGAGCGCTTGGGTAGAAGATCGTGAAGCGCATTTCGCCACTACACCCACTCGACCCCTCGACGCGCTTGGGTCGCTGCCCATCGAGATCCCGCTCGTCACGGCGGTCGCCACCCTGGACGCAGCGGAGTTCGCCGCCCTCGGAGTCGGTGATGCTTTCCTGCCTGGCGCTGGCTGGTGGCTTGACCACACGCTGACGGGAGATGCGGTGCTCGCATCTGCAGCCCAAGAGCTTGGCGTGGCCGTCGAACTCTCGCCCGCGGGCGAGATTGTGGTACGGGGCGGAACGAGGTCTTTGACCCTGGAGGTGTCCGAAGTGTCCGAAAAGAACGGCCCAGAGGAAGGGGCTCTCGTCGATGCGGCGATGGATGCACCCATCGTCGTGCGACTGGAGCTTGGCAGCGTGAGCATGAGCGCACGGGAGTGGGCACAGCTCGGTCCGGGAGACGTCATCGAGACGGGTCAGCGCCTTGCCGAGCCGGTGGTGCTGCGTGTGGGTGGACAAGAAGTCGCCCGAGGCGAGCTCGTGGACATCGAAGGAGAGCTGGGCGTAAAGATCCGGTCCTTGTCCGGAGGGGCCAACTGATGCGCAGGTTGATAGGCGTGGCGTTGGGTGTCTTTTTCGCGCTCGGTTGTGACGAGACCAAAAGCACGCCGGCTCCAAGTGCTTCGGCCTCAGCGAAGGCGAGTGCGGCGGTGAGCGCCAAGCCAGCACCGCCGCCCGCACCTTGGTTCGTGGGCAGTTGGCAGGGCACCTACGACGCGCAGCACTACTTGATCGAAATGACGAAGAAGCAAGGCGGCGTACGCGAGTGGAGCGAAGATGACGGAGGTGCGGGCGAGGGTGAGGGCAAGATCACGCTGCAAGTAACCGAAGAGAAGACCATCACCGGTACGGCTTCCGGACCCCTGGGTGACATGGTGGCTTCCGGGCAGGTCGACGAGGAAAGCTTCCGGGTCCGCCTCAGCCCCAAATCCCCGGGCGAGCGCGCCTTCAACGGGGTATTCGTCGCCAAGCGCAAGGGCGAGAGCCTCAGCGGTCGCCTGCAAGCGTCCACGGGCGACTCGCGCACCGTGCGCGACGCGCCGGTCGAATTGAAGAAGGGTGGGGGCACGGCGGCAGCGCCGGCCGGATCTGCACCGTAGCCATGCCGACGGTCCTTTTGGATCTATCGGTGCTGTCGACGGGTGCCCGCACCCTTGGCATCGGTCGCTATGTAGCGGATCTCGCGGTCGGGCTGGTGTCCGCGACCCGCGGAACGCGTTTTCGAGTGCTCGGCGTCGAGCGCATCAGTCTGCTGGGCCGAGAACAGGTGACGGAAGATCTGGATGCTGCGGTGATCAGACTGCGGGATCGGCGTGTGGCGATCCGCAGCCACGTCGACTGGGCGTACCGCGTCCGTCTGGGCCTCACCCGCGCTACCCGACATGTCGCTCCGGATTTGGTGCATACGGGGCACCCCGGCGCGACGCCCTTGGGCAAGCTTGCATGTCCGCGGGTCACGACTTGCCACGACCTGATCCCGCTCAGGTACCCCCGGCAGTACTTGACCTGGCGTGATGGCTACCATCGCGGTCGGCAACACCTGGATCAGCGCCGCTATCATTCTGCGACCCATGTGATCGCCGTGAGCGAAACCTCCGCCAATGATCTGGTAACGCTGCTTGGGATCCCAGCCTCGAAGATCACGGTCGTGCACAACGGCGTGGACTTGCAGCGCTGGACCAGCGAGCCTGGAGCAAGCGACAGCAGTATTCGGGAACGCTTAGGCGTCGCGCAGTGCAACTACATCCTATCCGTAGGCGACACCAATTGGCGCAAGAATCCCGAAGGCGTTCTGCGTGCTTTGGCCCTCGCTAGGCGCGCGCTCAAGGGCCATGAGCTCACGTTAGTGTGGGCGGCACGCCTAAGCCCAGTCGCTCGCGCCAAACTCACCGCCCTTGCGGTATCCCTCGGTGTGCAGGACGCGCTCATCCTGCCTGGCTACGTCAGCGACGAAGATCTCGGCGCCCTGTACCGGGGCGCGGTCGCCCAAGTCTTCGTCTCCAGAGCCGAGGGCTTCGGCTACCCCGCACTCGAGGCCATGGCCAGCGGATGCCCGGTGGTCACCAGCGACCGCAGCAGCATGGCGGAGATCGCCGCAGACGCGGCCATCCTGGTCGACCCAGAAAGCCACGAGGCCATTGCTGAACCCATCGCCCAGTTGACGCGAGATGCCGAAGAGCGGCGGCGATGGTCCGAACGCGGGGTGGCCCGCGCGGCTCGCTTCAGCCTTGAGACCATGGCGCGCGACACGCTCGGCGTGTACGAACAAGTCGTCGCTCGGCGCTAACGCCGCTTGACAGCACGCTGCCGCCGGGGCGCCATTTGGTCGGATTCATGAACGAAATCGCAGAGCGGCTGTCGCAGATTCGTTCGCGCATCGCTGCAGCGGCACACGCCGCTGGGCGACCGCCGGAGAGCGTGCGGCTCATCGCCGTCTCCAAGACCAAGCCCGCGACGGACATCCGGCAGGCCTATGCTGCGGGGCAACGAGATTTCGGCGAGAACTACGTACAGGAGCTCGCCCTCAAAGCCGCCGAGCTAGCCGATCTCCCAGACCTGCGCTTTCACTTCATTGGGCATCTGCAACGCAACAAGGTCAAGAACGTCGTGGCGCATGCGCACATGGTGCATACCGTTGACTCCGTGCGACTGGCGCAAGAACTCGAGAAGCGAGTCCCGCAAGCCAAAGCTCCGTTCGCCGTGTTGGTCGAAGTCAACGTGGGGGGCGAAGCGCAGAAGTCCGGAGTCGCGCCCGACCAAGTGGACGCTGTACTCGACGCCGTGGACGCCGCGGAGTCGCTGACGCTACGCGGCCTGATGACCGTGCCGCCTTGGTCCGAAGCGCCCGGGGAAACGCGCCGCTACTTCGACGCCCTCGCTTCCCTACGGGATCGCGTTGGCGGACGGGCTCGACTGCCGGAAATGAGCATGGGCATGTCCGCGGATCTGGAACACGCCATCGCAGCGGGCGCGACCTATGTGCGCGTTGGCACGGCGATCTTTGGCGAGCGTGGTCCGAAATGAAGCGAAGGAAGGCAGCGGACCCGGGGCCGACCCTGATGCAGGCAGCGCTCGCGCGCGGCAACCTTGGCGGTGGCGCCGCGCCTTTGGCGGATCGCATGCGACCACGCCAGCTCGCCGACGTCGTCGGCCAAGGGCACCTTTTGGGCGGCAAGTCCTGGCTCAACGACGCCATCCTGCAGGATCGCGTGCCGTCTCTGATCCTGTGGGGACCGCCCGGTTCTGGCAAGACGACGCTCGCCAGTGTCATCGCGCGCAGCACCCAGGCCGAGTTCGTGCCCTTCAACGCAGTGTTGGGCGGGGTCGCGGAGCTACGAGAAATCTTGGCGGCCGCCAAGGAACGCGGCGCCTATCAGGGCAAACGTACGATCTTGTTCGTGGATGAGATCCACCGCTTCAACAAGGGACAGCAAGACGCCTTCCTGCCCCATGTGGAACGCGGCACGGTCACGCTCATCGGTGCCACCACGGAGAACCCGTCGTTTTCCGTGAACAACGCGCTGCTCTCTCGGTGTCGCGTGCTCAGACTGGAGGGCCTTCAGGACGACGCCATCATGGCACTGTTAGGACGCGCCGTTCTCGATCCGGATCACGGTCTTGGAACGAAACAGCTGACGCTCAGTGACGACGCCGCACGGGGCATCGCGCGCGCAGCACGCGGCGACGCGCGACGTGCCCTGGGCCTGCTCGAAATGACCGTCGCGGCGCTGGGCCCGGATGAGAAGCGGGTCGACCTGCCCCAGGTCGAACGGGCGGCAGAGAGCCCGACGCTGCTCTACGACAAGAGCGGCGAGGAGCACTACAACGTAGTCAGCGCCTTCATCAAGTCCATGCGCGGCAGCGACCCAGACGCAGCACTGTATTGGATGCTGCGGATGTTGGACGCAGGCGAGGACCCGCTGTTCGTGTCGCGCCGCATGCTTATCTTTGCCAGCGAAGACGTCGGCAACGCGGACCCAAGAGCGCTTGCAGTGGCTTCGGATGCCGATCGCGCGTTTCAACGCCTCGGCATGCCCGAGGGTCTCTTCTCATTGAGTCAGGCGTGCCTCTATCTGGCCAGCTGCCCCAAGTCGAACTCCGTGCTGCGCGCGATCAGCGCGGCACGGGGCGCCATCGCCGAACACGGCGCACTGCCGGTGCCCACCAAGCTCCGCAACGCAGCCACGGCCCTGATGCGACGAGAGGGGTACGGACAGGGCTACGTCTATCCCCACGATCACGAACATAGCGAAGTGCCGGATGAAGTGCATTTGCCGGACGCGTTGGCGGGCCAGCGTTTTTATGTTCCGTCGCGGGAAGGGCTTGAAGCACAGATTGCGGATCGGCTTGCGAGGCTGCGTAAGGGGGCGTCGGAGTGAGCGCGAGAGCGGGCGTGGGCGCGAGAGCGGACGCGAGCGCGAGAGCGGGTGCGGGCGCGAGAGCGGGCGCGGGCGCGGGAGCAGGCGCGGGCGCGGGCGCGGGAGCAGGCGCGGGCGCGGGCGCGGGGGGGAGTAGACCTCCCCCGGTTCGGTGGACAGGGAAACCTACCCCCACAATCCCTGGAGACAGAACCGACAAAGCACACTGAGGAGTTCAAGCGTGAGGCCGTCCGCGCCGGCGCGGAAACTTGAGCGGGGTGCGTTCATTCGGTCTGAGCGAGGCCTCATTCGAGCCTGCGCGTAATCCGCGTGAGCTGCCGGGCCCGCTCGAGGCTTCCGCGTGATCGCCGCCGCGCTTGTGCCTTCTTGCGCATCATGAACTCGCGGCCAAAGTCCTGTTGAGCGGCGAGGTCGTTGTGAGGGCGGCAGCGAAGCGTGAGGTTATTCAGCGTCATCTCGCCGCCCTTTGCGAACGCCTGCTCGTGGTGGATCTCGAGCC
>CALMUT010000179.1 GCA_937872925.1 uncultured Myxococcales bacterium
GCTGGTGGCTCGCCCGATCCGCGGGCGGAACGAAGATGGGCCCGCCAGCGTAGCGTTCCAGGGCTTGGCTCAGTTCGCGCGCAGAGCCAGGTCGGCGCGCGGGATTCTTTGCCAAGCAGCGACGAACCAGTTCGTCCAAATCCCGCGGCAATGCTCGATCGGACGCGCGCAGGGGCATTGGCGGCCGCGAGATCACCTGGGTCATGACTTCGGCGGGCGTAGCTCCCCGAAACGGCGGTTTGCCCGTCAGCAGCTCGTAAAGCAGCGCACCGACGGCGTACAGATCGGCCCGGTGATCGACGGGTCGCAATCGGATCTGCTCCGGCGCCATGTAGCTGGGCGTGCCAAAGACCTTTGCGTCATCGTGAGTATCGGCGAGCAAGAGCCGCTTGGCGATGCCGAAGTCCAACACCTTGATCACCGGGCGCTCTGGAGCCGGATGCACCACCATCACGTTGGCTGGCTTCAAGTCTCGATGCACGATGTGCGCGCTGTGCGCAGCTTCTAGGGCGCTCAGGATTTGGGTCACGAGCTCACAGGCGTAGAGGGGCCCCACGGCGCCGCGCGCGTCCAATACCTCCCGAAGTGTCTCACCTTCGCACAGCTCCATCACCATGAATGGCACGCGGCCATGGCGGCCAAGATCGAAGACACGGACTACGTTCGGATGCTGGACCGCGCTGGCCGCTCGAGCTTCGTGCACGAACCGTTGCACCACCTCCTCGTCCCGGGCGAGGGGCTCGTGCAGCATCTTCAGCGCGACTTGGCCGAAGAGCTGGCTCTCCGCCGCATACACCTTGGCTGCCGCGCCCTCGCCAAGCGAGCGCAGGAGCCGGTACCGACCTCCGACCAGTTCGCCGTCCACCGCTGGGGATGGTAGCGCACGTTTCGGCGATTTCTCGTGTTAAGACTGACTGGTCCGCGCCCTAGCGCGGAACGTGGCCTTCTCAGGCTAGAATACCGCCGGCCGGACACTTCTTTGATGAATCCTCTGCGCAGCTGGCTCGTCTCATTTCCGATGCGGCCGCTTGTGTGCGCAGCCGCCGTGGCGTTGCTCGCTGCTCCGCGCGCGCTCGCGCAACCACCACCGGAACCGGCGCCGGCGCCCCCTGCGGCAGCGCCGCCCCCCACGCCTGCGCCTCCAGCACCCGACACCTGGGGCAGTGGGGACACCGACCCAGATCCTGTCGTGCCCGAGCCTGCTGATCCCTTGCCCGCCCCCGAGGACATGGCGCGCCGCCACGTGCCAACGGGGCAGACTCAGCCCACTCGCTACGGCAAGTCCGCACTGCGCTACGTGCTCGAGGGGGTCGAGGTCCGCGGCAACAACCGCACTCGCTCCCGGGTGGTGCTGCGTTATGTTCCGTTCAAAGCCGGGGACATCATCCGCGTCGACGACCCTGAAGTCGAGCTCACCCGCTATCGCCTGCTTGGCACAGGCTTCTTCCGTGATGTGCAGTTCTCGCTGAAGAAGGGCTCCAGTCGCGGCAAAGTAGTACTGCTGATTGAAGTCGTAGAACGCAATACGATCGTGATCGGCGATCTGTGGATGGGCCTCTCCGCGGACGCCGACACGCGTGGCAAGTCGCGTCCGCTTACCGCGTACGCGGGAGTCGACCTCGCGGAGACCAACCTGGCCGGCACCGGCATCACCCTGGGCACCGCCGTCGGCCTAGCCCAGGACCAGCTTGCGCTTCGGGTCCGCTTTCTGGATCCGGCGTTTCTGGGCAGTCGCTGGATGGTGGGCGGCCAGTTGCTTTTCAACGACGCCAAGGACTTCTTTGGCAACGCCGACGTGCTGTGGGACGACCCCTCGCAGCTCGCAGAAGTCCCGGACCATGCCGTGGTGCGCTACAAGCGCTTCGGCGGCAACCTTGGCGTCGGCCGCGACCTGTCCGTGGCCACCCAGCTATGGCTGCACTACCGGCTCGAATCCCTGGATGCGAACCTGCCACGCGCAGCGTCCCACCTCCGTGGGCTCGAACGAGAGCCCATTGTCTTCGACATTCAAGCAGGGCGCAGCGTGCTGTCGACCGCACGTGCCACGCTGCAGCACGACACCCGCGACTCGCCATTTCTGCCCACCCAAGGCTGGTACGCGTCCCTGACCGCAGAGAGTGCACTCGCGCCGCTTGGCAGCGACTACGGCTACCAGAAATTCGACCTGCACGCTTCGCGTTGGTGGCAGCTGCCGTGGAAGCACGTCGCCCGACTGGAGCTCTTCGGCGGTGCGATCGCGGGAGATGCGCCATTTTTCGAGCAGTACTACGTCGGTGACTTCAGCGACTTCCTCCCCGGACGCGTGCTGGGTCTCAACTTCGACCGCAGGCCTCCCCCCAACTTCCTGGACACGGCAATCGTAGAGGTGCGCTACGGCCACTATGCGGGAAAGATTGGCGGCGAATATCGCATCCCGCTGTATCGCGGCACGCGCTCAGTTTACGGCATCGACTTCTTCGGCAGCGCGGGCGTCTACGCCGTCGCTCACCAGCGGGACCTCTCCGACCCAGCCCGGGGCTACGCGCGTCTGCAACTGCTGCCCTTCGACTTGACCGGGAATCTCGGCTTCCGCATGGATACCAGTGCCGGAGGCTTCACCTTCGCGTTTTCGAATGTGCTGTCCTTCGTGCCGCTGCGCCGTGAGGGCGGACCATGAGGCCCCGGGCGCGGATGCAGGCGGTCCGCGCAGCCTTGCTGGCGGCCATCGCGGTGCTGTCCGTCAGTGGCCGAGCAAGCGCCCAAGAGCAAGACAAGGGCCCGCCCCCACGAGACGCGCGTTTCACTTGGGACGCCTCAAAGACGTCGCTCTTCGTGAGCGTCTCGTTCCGAGACGTCGTCGACGCGAACATCCGCCGCAAGCTCAGTCGCGGGCTGCCCACCACTATCGTGTTGACTGGCACCATCCACCGACCCGGCGTCAGCGAGCCCATGTCCACGACGGCGCAGACTTGCAAAATCACGTGGCATGTGTGGGACGAAGTCTATCTAGTAGAGGTCACCCGACCCGGCGGAACCCGTTCCTCCGCGGCCATTACCGTGGACGGCGTATTGCGCCGCTGTGCCGAGGCGCGCCGCCTTTTGGTGGGCACTCGCGGACAGGTGCCCGTCGGCAGCGTCGTGGTCCTGCAAGCTAAGGTCTTGGTCAACCCGGTCAGCCCCGAAGTGTTGCAAAAGATCAAACGCTGGGTCAGTCGGCCCACCGGAACTGGCACGGCCGCTCCAGGGGACGCGTTGTTCAGCACCTTCACCGGCCTGTTCCTGCAGCGCATCGGTGACGCGGAACAAGAGCTGAAGTTTGCGACGAAGCCGGTAGTGCCACGCGTGCCTCCGCCGCCCAAGAAAAAGAAATGACCGCCGCCGCTGCTCGCGCTTATTCAAAAAGCGGCGCGGAACCGGGCGCGCTTCCCGGAGCGGGGTATGTGGCCAGGATGGCAACCAGGTAGTAGCGATACTGGTGCTTGAGTTTGTCCCACTCCGGCGCGGGTAAAGAGCGCTTCACGCACTCCGCTGCCTTGCGTGCTTGGGGTCCTCGCCACTCCCCGCTCTTGCCGGGAAAGACGTGGACCTTCTTGGCGTTGAAGTCGATGCTGAGCACGTAATTCAGGTTGCCCTGCTTGCCAGTACGTGGCGCGCAATCCACATTGTCCCGGATTGCCTTGGCAAGGGCCGCCTCCAAGACTTCGATGCGGTCGCAGAGCTCCCCCTCCTGACCTTTAGAGTTCGCAGCCGCGGAGCACTTCACACGCTCCGCCGGAGCGAGCTTGACGCGCTCGTCCTCGGCCGCCGCATCGCCCGGAGCAACACCCGGCGGCAGATTGCCTGAGGCCACACCATCTGGCGAAGCGTCCCCCGCCGAATTTGCCGGCGCGTTCTCAGTCCCACTCGGACGGCGCCACAGGTAGAGCGGCACCGCAAGCAGCACCACGATCACCATCAGCGCCACGACGAGCTGCGCGCGTAGGGGCCGGTCACCGCCGCCGCCACCACCGCCCACGCCAAGGCGCCGCAAGCTGGGTTCGCTCGGCGCGGGAAAACTGGGACGTGTAGAACCGGCCATATTCGTCTGCGCCGGGGAGCGGTCAAGCCTCGATCATCGACTCCGCGCTTTGCCCCGGCTCGGCTTTGACGAGCGTCGCAGCGAGATCCAAAGACTCTGGCATCAGTCCCTGCACTTGGCTGACGACCTGCTCCACGACATTGCGAGCTTCGTCGACTGTCGGCCCTGTCATCGCGACCGCGAATTTGAGCGGGCCGACTCGACCCGCTGTCACGGGCACAACACTGAGTAGCAGCATTTCTGTCAGCTCGATCACGCGCTGCGCGGCTCGGCGTAATGCGAGCATCTCCAGAATGGTGGGCCTGTCGCTGACGTGGTGATTGGGGCCACGCACGTGATAGCGCGCGACGGTCAGCGGCACACCATCCCACTCCGCAAACGCGAGATCGTCGCGCAGCGAACGCACGAAGTGTTCCCGTTGCAACAGCCCGGTCAGGCCGTCGCGACGCTCAAGGTACTGTTTGGCGCGCTGATGCTGGGGCGAGCCGTCGTGGAAGCTCACCAGCTTGACGCGACACTCACCGAGTTGCACTTCGCCGCCGTGCAGCATGGCGACGGACTTCTTACGCTCGTAGCTGTGGTCTGCGTAGGTGCCGTTGGTGCTGCCGGTATCTTCGAGTACCCAGGACCCCGCCTGCCAACGCAGTACGGCGTGGGAGCCGGAAACCGTCGCCTCGGGGAACTCGATGTCCTGATTGCTGCGCCGCCCCATGGTGAAGACCGGCTTTTCCAGAGGGTACAGGGTGCCGGCGGCCTCGCGCGCGTTGCTGGCATAGGTCAGCAGCAGCGCTTGCGCGCCGGGAACGAAGCTTTCCGCGGAGCTCCGGCCCATGGGCGCCCCGGGCGACAGCCGCTCTCGGGGGATCGAAATCTGGCTCGTGGTGAGCGCCGTGGGGTTGAAGAACCGCAGGTGGCGCGCCTGAGGGCGCATGCTCGCGTCTTCCGTAAGGCAGCGAAACACCTGCTTCACTTCGTCGACGGAGAGGCCCGCCGGCACGTCGAACATGATCTGCGAGCGCATGGGTTTCGCGCGGGGCCGGTAGCCGGGCTCGGGCACGCGACAGGTCCACATTTCCCAGAGCGTCAGGCCCAGGGCGTACATGTCGTCTTCCATGCTTGCGCCGCCAGATCGCAGCCGCTCCGGCGCCATGTAGTTCGGCGTGCCGCCATCCGGGGGTGAACCCGGCCGCCGCGCAGAAATGCGAGCGCGCTCCTGGGCGAATCCAAAATCTAGAATGATTGCGCGGTCGTTGGTGACCATCACGTTGCCGGGCTTGAGGTCCCCGTGCACCAGGCCTTGCGCGTGGATCGCCGCCAGGCCTGCCGCGGCCTCGCTAGCGATCTTACGGAACTCGTCCGAAGTGTAGCCACCTTGGGCCTTTCGGCGTCGGATGTGCGTATGCAGCGTCTGTCCTGCAATGTGCTCCATCACCAGGATGGGACCCCAGGTGCTGGGCGCCAAGTCGTGAACGCGACACACGTTCGGGTGCCCAACGGAGCGAGCAAGCAGAAGTTCTTGCCGCAGCGCCTCGTCGTCACCCGGCATCCGGGACTCTTCGCGCACGATCTTCAGGGCAACGGGTTGCTGCGTACTGCGATCGTAGGCAAGGAACACTTCTCCCATGCCGCCCTTGCCCAAGCTTTGACGGATCTCATAACGCTCGTTGACCACCATGCCTTGAGTGAGCGGCGGCGCGTTTCGCGGAGAGTTAGCCATCGGACCTTGGAGCTAGAAGCGGCGTAAGCGTCCTCGATTTGGGGCTCGCCTGCAATCAGGCGTTCTCTGATCCGGGCAACGGGCCGGACAAAGCCCTGGACGGGTCGCTCAGGAGCATGGTAGCCAATCGTCGTTCCGCGGGAAATCTTGCGGAATGGCGACATGGAAATAGGGAAGCCGGTGTGACTCCGGCGCGGCCCCCGCCACTGTAACCGGGTACAAACGCGAGCAAATCCACTGGGCATAGCGCCTGGGAAGGGCTCGCGGGCGGCTGATCCGGAAGCCAGGAAACCTGCCTGTCGCGGCGCTCACCGAGGGATCGGAGGGCGCGCCTGAGGAAGAGCTCCGCGGGGTGCCGGAGCGGTCGGGATACGGCACCACTGCCGCACCTCGTCGCGACGTCACCGGGAACTCGTCACAGCGGACCGGGGACGTGTCCGTAGACTCGCGAGAACGAAATGAAAAAAACCATGATGGCAGCGGTGGCTGTGACCACCCTGGGCCTAGTGCTGGCCTGCGGAACTGACGAGGCGCTGGACGCGGGTTCCGGCGGTAGCGGCGGCAGCAAGGACGCTGGCGCCGAAACCGGCAGCGGCGGAGACTCGGGAGGCGCCGGCAACTCGGGAACGGGAGGCACCGCAGGAGACGCCAATCTTGATGCATCCGGAGACGCGGCCACCGCTGCGGGCACGCTACTCGTCGCGGGCACGGACTTCTTCAGTGAGACGGAAGTCGCGGCCTTCAACCTGGACACATCCCAAGTAACTGGGCGCGTCTCGATCGCGGACGGCGACGCAGTGCCTGCCGCAAGCTCGGGACGTGGCTTCGTGTTGGCCCGCACAGCCAGCGAAGTGATCAGCCTGGACGTGAGCGGCAACGCCGACAAGACCATCGATGTCAGTAGAACCGCTCTGGGGCTTACGGGCACCGTACCCACGAACCCGACTGGCATTGCCTTCGTGGGTGGAGATCGCGCCTGGCTCGTGCTGTACGACGCCAATCGCCTTGCCAAGCTGGACCTCAGCACCGGCACCGTCGAAGCCACCCTAGACCTCTCAAGCTACATGCTCAGCGGCGATGCCGACGCTTCGGTGGACGCCGGCAACGCTGTGTTCGACTCGACGAATGACACTCTGTACTTCACCCTCGCCCGGGTTGACCGCACCACGGTCACTCCGCCCAGTTTTCAGCTCGCCTGCGGAAGTAGCCCGGCGCTCTTGCTCGGTCTGAATACCAAGACAGGCTCCCTTCGCGACCTAAACGGAGCGGCGCCGGGTGAAGGCATCGCCCTGGCCCTAAGTAACCCAGTGGACATGAGCCTCGATACCGCCGGCAAACGATTGCTCGTGCTACACGCGGGTTGTTTCGCGGGTGCGGACGGTTCGGTGGCGCGACAAGCCTACGGCGTCGAAGCCGTCGCGCTGCCGGGTCTCGTGGTCACCGCGCTGTTCAAGCCGACAAGCGGAGACTTTCTCAGTCGCTTGCTGCTGCTATCCGGTGCGGACGCCATCATCAACCGTTTCGATTCCACGTTCTCGGAGTACTGGAGTTCCTGGACCACGACGTCCACCAATCTCGGTAGCGATCTGAGCGCCGTTCCAGCAGCAGCCGTAGTCGAAGACGCAGAGCATCTACTCGGGATGACCATCACGACCACCGACGGCGGCAGCAGCGCGGAAATCCAACGCTACGCAGTGGCCACGCAATCCGCCACCGTGCTGAGCACGAATCCCTGGCTAAAGAACCACGGCTTCGTCGCAGGCAACGCCCTGGTGCGCTGACTCACACGTCGATCGCCGCGTGGGCATCGGACAATGTCCACGTGGCGGCGGCGACTGCCCGCTCCCCCGACAGGGCGGGCAACAAGAAGTCTGCATCAGGGGCCAGCGCGTGGCCGAGTCCCGGACCGACCAACGCGCGAGCGCTGCCGCGAAGCAGGGACAATAGCGGACTACCCGCGTTGCCCACGGCAATCACTTTCGGCTCGAACTGATCGGCTTTTCCGCCGATCTTTTCCCGCAGCAGGTCGAGTGCCAGCTGCAGTCCACCGAGCTTGTCCACCAGACCTCGCGCCAGCGCGTCTTTTCCGGACCAGACACGGCCCTGAGCCACCTCGTGCACGGCCTCTACGGCCATGCCGCGTCCTTCTGCGACGGCGCCCACGAAAGCGTCGTACGAGGCATCCACGTAGGCATCGAAACGCGCACGCTCGCCCGCATCCAGCACGCGCGCGCCGCTATTCATATCCGCCCGTGCACCGCGTTTTTCCACCTCCACGCTGACGTGCAGTCGCTTCAGGAGCGGTCCGGGCGTGAGGCGGGCCGCAATCACCCCGATGGACCCCGTGAGCGTCGTCTTGCGCGCCACAATGGTCGGCGCTGCGACAGCCGCCAGATAGCCGCCGCTAGCCGCAATATTCGCCAAGTAAGCCACCACCGGCTTCTTGTCCGCAAGGCGCGTGAGCGCGCGCCGAATGCGCTCGGATGCGAGCGCCCCGCCGCCACCTGTATTCACTGCCAGCACGACGCCCCGCACTCGGTCGTCGGCCCAGAGCTCTCTGCAGGTCTCGACGAAGCTCCGCTCGTCCGCCGAGGCGAAGAGTGGCGACGGCGACTTCTCGACGATCGGTCCCTGCAGCGGCAACACCGCAAGCATCGGTTTGCGAAAGAACGGTCGAAAATGGATCCGACGCCGCGCCGCATAAGGCATGAGTTCGGTCAGCACCGCGCCATCTGGGGCATTCGGGTCCAGCTCCTTGGCCACCTCATCCGGATGGAGCACCGCGTCGCATAGCCCGCGGTCTCTGGCTTCATCCGCCGTCAACAGGGCTTCGTCGATGAGCGCCCGCACCTTGTCTTCGTCCAGGCCCCGCCCTTCGACCAGAGCGGCGACCAGGTTCTCGTACAAGGTGTCCAGGTAGGCGCCCACTTGTTGGCGCTGCGCGTCACTCATATCGGCGCGGACCGCGGGCTCGGCCATGGTCTTGAAGCGACCCCGAGCAATCACTTCGCGTTCAATGCCTACTTGTTCCAACAACCCAGCGAAGTAGGGCGTGGTGGCGGCATAGCCAGACGGTTCGGCAATAGCTTCGGTGCCAAGGAAGAGCCTGTCCCCGACGCTCGCGACGTAGAACGTCTTCGCAGAACCACCCCGTGGCAAATACACACACAACGGTTTGCCTGATGTCTTGAAGGCTTGCAGTGCTTCGCGGAGCGACTCCGCCGTCGCAGTGCCGGCCTCCATCGAGTCGATAGTCACGAGCAGCCCAGCCACACGCTTGTCGGCCATTGCTAGGGAAAGCGCACGCCGCAGGGCGTAGAGCGACAGCGGCGCGGTTCCCGGCTGAAAGCGGCGCCTTTTGCGCCCAAGCTCGACCACCGGTCCATCGACCTTGAGCCACACCCAACCGCCCTTGGGAGCAGCGCGGCTGCGCCGGAGCGCCAATAGCGGCAATAGTAGTACCCGCAGCGTGTTGACGATCAGTGCAGCTAGGAAACGAATCACGGAGAGAGCATCGGGCCGCGCCCGTGAAAGCGCAATTCGTGAAGCGCGAAATCGACGCGCTACCCCAAATGTAGCCGCGTGCTGCCGATGCTGATGACCGCATCCCCCTTCTGGACGTCGTGCTCGTCGGTGGGGTTGAGATGCGTGGCATCCTCCCGCCGGACACCGATCAGCAAATGCCCGTCGCTGCGACAATCCTTCGCCAAGGCAGACAGCTTCTTGGGCTTGCCATTGTAGACCGTGAGGTAGATCTGCTGACCATGCAGGTTGCTGGTCAACTCCTCCACGACTTCCTGCACCCCCGGGTTGAGCAACTCATGGCTGAGGAAATGAGCCGCGAAACGCGAAGTGCAGACGATACGGTCACAGCCCGCTTTACGCAGTAGCTCTTGGGTCGTGTAGTCCACGCACTCCACGACCGTGTAGACCTCGTGAGATCGGGCCTCTACGGCCAACGTGATCGCTAGCGTCAGGTCGTCCGAATGGGGGTCTCCCGGCTTCTTCGAAAGAACGACGACAAACGCCGCACTGTCCAAACTAGCCCGGGTCAATGTCTCCTCGCGAGTCGGATTGCCGCGAACGAACGCAACGTCGCGCCTAACGAGCTCGGGAGGGATTTCAACCAGGTCCTCGTCTACAAGAACAACGTCCCGCTTTCCGAAGTCCGGGTCGCCGTGGAGTTCGGCGAGCAGGCGTTCCAACTTGCCGAGCCCGGGGAAGTTGATGATGACGAGGTGATTGCTCAGCTTGTGGACGCTCATTCCGTGAAGCTCCTTGGTCTTGGCTTGTACGAGCAGACTCGCGGCGACAGACAGCACATATCCGAGCAGCCCAATGCCGAAGAACATGACCGGCACGGCCACCAGAAATCGTCCACCGGAAGTCTGCGGGTAGAAATCTCCATATCCCACTGTCGTGATCGTGACGAAGGCGTACCAAAAGGCATCATCCCACCCGAGATCCGGATTGACCGACAGTTCGAAGTACAAGAAGCCCGTGGTGCCATAGAGCAGCACGGCAACCATCAGCACTGCGATGCGTAGGGGCGCGGTCGGACTATTGACCACCCGTCGCCGGAAGAAACGGAAGAGGACCGACATCATTCCGCGGCTCGTTTTCCCCACTCGGTCAACAGACTCTCGGCACGGCGGGCCGTGTCTGCATTCGCCCAAAGTCCCTTGGCCTCAGCCCGAGCCTTGGACTGCACGTCCAAGTACATGGGCAGGGTCTGAAACGGATAGACGGGATAGACCAAGGCAAGCCCCTGACTGACCAGGTACAGCCCGATGTCCTCTTCGCCAGCGATGAGCGTCGCGATGGTGCGCCCGTGGCGATCTTTGGGCGTCGAGTGCAACAAGACCCGCAAGGGGCGACCCGCTACACGCTTCTCGAGGGCGGCAATCGCCTCGCGTCCGATCGCTGCGACCGGGTCCTTGTCCGGCGCCGGCTCGAAGCTCTTGATCCCCAGCAAGCGAACGACGATCTGCTCGCCATCAGTGGTGCGCACGACCAGAGTGTCGCCGTCTGTGGCGCGGTGCAGCTGCACCATGTCACCCGTAGCCAGATCCCCACCACGCGTTTGCGCTGCTCGCCGGCGATCCTCTGCCAACGTACCGAAGACCGCGGACGCACAGAAAAGCGCCGCGATGATCAACCAAAAGACTTTTGTCCCCCGATCCACGCACCGGACCCTAGCAAAAGAGGTCGACTGCCCCCCACACAAACCACCCAACCAAGAATCAAAAAACGGAAAGGAATTTCCGGCGCGCCCAGACCCAACCCCAGACCCAACCCCAGACCCAAACCAGACGCGCGCAGGCTAAGGACGCAAGCGCGCGTCCTGGCGCCGCGTAGAATCGGTGCTATATTTGGAATATGGGCCGGAAGTTTTTTTCCAGCGCGGCGCTCGCGTTTTTTCTCGCCACCGGTTGTGGCGGCAGCGGCGCCATCCAGCCCGCTGCGCCGCCGCCACGGGTCTCGCCGCCAAGCACGGAAGTCGAAACGGGCCGGCCCCCCCCAGACGCCCCGCCCAAGCTGATTGCACCGCCCCCGGCCTACGGCAACCGCGTCGTGATGGCGCGCGCCGGGTCCAGATCCAGCGTCCAGTAGCCAAAAGCCCGCAGTTCTGCGGGTTCCGCAGTGTACGGAAAGGTCGCAGTTGCTGACGCAACGTCACGCCTGCGGATCGCCAGCGTCCTGATATACTGCCGGAGGAACTTGATGACGGCTGTGGAAGCTGGATTTGCTGGTGCTTTCGAAGTGCGCCCAGGCGCGCGCCTCGGGCGGTACGAAGTGCTACTCGGAATCGCCGAAGGCGGCATGGCGAGGGTGTGGGCCGCCAAGCAGCACGGGCAACGTGGCTTCTCCAAAGTCGTCGCCATCAAGACGATTCTGCCGGCGCTGGCGAGCGACCCCGACTTCGAAGCGATGTTCCTGGACGAAGCGCGCGTCGCCGCTGGCGTGCACCACCCGAACGTCTGCGAGATATTCGATTTGGGAGAAGAGCACGGCGTGCTCTATCTCGCCATGGAGTGGATCAACGGCGAGAGTCTGGCGCGCATCTACAAGCCAGCCCGCCAAGGGGGGCAACGCGGCGCCGCCGCAGCCCTCGACTTCCACGTGGCAGCCCGCATCATCGCGGACGCCGCTGCGGGACTACATGCCGCCCACCAGTTGAAGGGTGACGCTGGCGAACTCCTCAATCTTGTCCACCGCGACGTCTCGCCCCAGAACATCTTGATTAGTGTGAACGGCACCGTGAAAGTCACGGACTTTGGCGTGGCAAAGGCGCTAGGCAGCAGCCACGAAGCCACGGCGGCGGGTCAGATCAAGGGCAAGGCGGCGTACATGGCGCCGGAACAAGCGGGTGGCGGGAAACTGGACCGTCGCAGCGACGTATTCGCCCTGGGGATCTGCCTCTACGAGGTCACCACGGGCGTCCGACCGTTCTCCGGGGAAAACCAGGTCGCCACGCTGCGGGCGCTCCTTTCGGGACAGTTTGCGCCTCCGCGCCAAGTCGCGCCGGGCTATCCGCAGGAACTGGAAGCCATCGTACTCAAGGCGATGAGCGTGGATCTGGAGCAGCGCTACTCCACCGCAGACGAAATGCGCGTGGCCCTGGAGTCCTACCTGGCGCGCTCCGGCGCCATTGTGACGGAAACGCAAGTCGCGGCTCTGGTTCGGGAGCGGGTGGGCGAGACCATAGACGGGCGCGCGGAGCTGATTCGAGAGCGCACACGCAGTAGCACCCAAACGAGCGACACGCCCTTTCAGTCCGTTTCGGATGCCTCCAGTTCCAAGATATCGAATCCGAGCGCGAGTGCGATCCGCACCGTGCAGCCGATCACCTCTCCCAGCGGAGTGAGTGCACCGACACCGACACCCTATGGCTACCCGCCACAGCAGATGCTCGCGCCGGAACAGGACACGACGGCGCGGACCGCATTGGTGGGTATTGGCATTGGCGTGGTCATGTTCGTCGTGGCCGGCGCCGGGATTTTCTTGCTGCGATCACGCACCGCGGATACCGCACCACCGCCGGCAGCAGTGGTCGCGCCGACGGCAACGGCCGCGACCCAGCCGGCTCAGCCGCCTGCCGACGAGCAACTGCCGCCCCGGAGCGCGAAGATTGCCATTCGCCTGGTGAGTCCCAAGTCCGGCGTCAGCCTGGAGCTGGACGGCAAGAAACTCGAGGACGCCGAACCAAAACTGCAGCGCCCGGCGGCCGGCCAGAGCGCGCTGCTGAAGGTCAGCGCCGCGGGCTATCACACGGACACGCTGCGCTTGGACGGCGACACACCGGACGTGCTTGAGGTGATGCTGGCCAAGCTCGACGAGCCGGCACCTGAAAAGCGCGAGGAGCAGAAGCCTGCGGCGGATAAACCCGCGGCGGAAAAACCCCCTGGGCCAACCCCCCTGGAGACGAAGCCCAGCACCAAGAAACCTCAGAAGGTCGACATTCCCGACAATCCGTTTTGAGGACGCTTGCTGGCGGCGCACGTCTTTGCGGACCCGGAGTCGATCGTGCCAAGATCTGGGGCACGGCGCGCCCCGCCGAGCTTAGGACGACCCCCATGCTTCGACTGAAAACGCTTCCGATTCTTCGCTCCTTGCCCCTGTGCGCGGCGTTGCTCAGCGCTGCGGCGCTTTCCACCTTTGTCGCGCGCCCTGCGCACGCCGAGGACGACGAGACCACCAAGGAGGCCCGCCGCCTGTACAACGAAGCCCGCGAAGCCATGAGCGCCAAGAAGTACAAGGAAGCGGCACTCAATTTCGAAGCTGCGAGCCGGCTCCGCCCGCACGCAGTCGCGCTGTACACCGCGGCTCAGGCCTGGGAGCTTGCCGGCGAACCGGCACGGGCGGCCGACGCCTACGCGAAGGCGCTTGCCACGCCCAAACTCAATGACACCCAGGCGACTCGATCACGCGATCGCTTGGCCGCGCTGGAAAAGGAAACCGGCGTCGTGGTTGCTTTGGGGCCCGAAACCACCCGGGTGCAACTAGACGACCAGATGGAAGCCGGTCTGCCAGCACGCCTGCACGGCAGTCCCGGTGCGCACGTCGTGACCATCTTCTTTGCTGACGGCAACTCCGAAACCCGCAACGTCACGTTGGAAGCGGCAGGCAGCGTCGAGCTCGACACCACCAAGACCGCGACGCCCGAAGAGAAGGCGCCGCCCAAGAAAGACAAGGTCGTCCCGCTCGCGGAACCCAAGACCAAAGCAGTGCGTGAGGAGCCCGAACCGAGTAGCGTCTGGAAGACTGTGGGCTTTGTTGCGACTGGAGCGGGACTCGCGACCTTGGCCGGCGGCGCGGTGCTCGGCTTGGCCGCTAAGGACGCCGAAGACACGTACAAAGCGGCACCGACCCAAGAAACCCTGGACCACGCCAAAGGGCTCGAGTCGAACACCAACATTCTTTTCATCACCGGTGGAGTGCTGACCGCCGCCGGGATCGGTCTGGTGGTCTGGCAATCCATGTCCAAGAGTTCGAAGCCTGCAGCGCAGGACGTCGCGTTGGTTATCAAGCCCGCGGGGCTATTCGCGGAAGGTTCGTTCTGATGCAAACAGGTACTTGGGGAGCAATACTCGGGACGGGCGCGGTCTTCGGTCTGTTCGCCGCTTGCAGTCTTGATCTCGACGAAAGCCTGATCCCTTCCGAGGGCGGTGTGGGCGCCCAAGCAGGCGCAGCGGGCACAGGCGGCACGGGCGCCAGCGGCGGCACGGGCGGCAGCGGCGGCACGGGCGGCAAGATCATCGACGCGGGTGGCTCCTGCGACGCGGACAAACAGTGTGAAACCGAAGGTGGCTGCATTGAAGGTCGCTGTGCAACCGGCACCTGCGTGTACGAGATCTGTCCCGTGACCACGGCGTGCACCGCACGCAGTTGCGACACCAGTGCCAGCACCTGCTCTAGCCCGAGTTCCTTTGGTTTCAAAGCGCATACTGTGCCGCTGAACGACGAAGTCGGGTGCAGTGGCATCGCCAGTCGCTGCGTCGCCGGCATGGACGACTACGTCTTCGTTGGCACCACCGCTGGGCTGCTGGCCTATCGCGTGCTGAGTCCCTCGGCACCGGAGTTGATCAATGTTCAGGCGCCCCCGTTTGCCATCACCCGCATGATTGCCACCGAGCGGCGGCTAATCATCCTTGGTCCGACGGCTTCCAATAAACTCAGCATCGCTTGGATCGATCTACCCACGGACCCGCTAGCCACCGATCTGACGACCAGCACCGCCGCTGTGGACTTCACGGATACCTACAGCACGATGTACCCAGCCAATGCCGACGGCTTTTACCTGGTCCAAAACAACGCCGGCAACCTCTACCCCTCCGCGCTGCTTGCGCCGCCGCTGACCAATCAAACCGCGGTCACCCTGTTTCCAGCGGCCGGTCTGCCATCGGGTCAAGCCGTCGTTGCCAGCAGTGGCAAGCGTTTGGTCACGTACCGTACGGACACCTCCGGAAGCGTACAAAAGCCGACCTTCGGCTTCGTTCAGGATGCCGGCACCAGCAACGCCCAAGGCTCGACGACCGAACAGAGCTTCGATTTCGACGCGCCGATCTCGTTGGGCGCCCATCAGTTCCACAGTGGCTACGAAGGGTCCCTGGTGTGGAGCACCAATCGCCTGAGCCAGGACGACGGCGGAGCGCTCCAATCTGACGCCGTGATGTTGTACTGGCCCTTGGTTGGCGACCTGACCACCTTCGACGACAAGGCGAGTGTAGTGGTGGCCAGCTACAACAAAGGCAGCCAAAACTCGGTACTGGCGGGCCAAACCGCGCTGATCAGCCCCAGCCTCGCCATCACCACCGCCGCCTATCCCCCGGACCCACAACAAACCTTGGTGCGCAGCGTGATCCGCAGCGGCACGTCCCTGGCGCTCGGCAGCGAGACCCCGCCCGTGCTGTCCTTTGGCATCACCCAAATCGGAGTCGCGGCCAGCCGGCGTTTCGGGTTCATCCTGACGCCCTCGAGTCAGACCCCCAGTCTGAAGACCACCCTACATATCTTCGCGCCGGGCTGCTGAGGGGTTGAGCAGCAGAGCGGGCTTGGGGTGAAGGACGCCCAGGTGGGCAGGTCATCGCCGAGCAGGCGCCTGTCACGCTTCGGCGTACGGGGTCATGACACGCGAGATTCGGGCCAAGCTTTCCAAGACTACGACGGGTTGGGGGATCCTGGGACGCGGGTCCGGGTTGGTTCGAACTGGGCTACGACTCTTGGGATACCGTCGGTGGCAACGTCGTCGCGCCGAAGCGCGCGCGTTTCGAGGCACGCGCTTCCGGTTGGACTCCCGTCCCCACATTCCGGTGAATCAGCGGGGCACGTTGCAGCCAGGATTGACAGCCTGAGACTGGTTGTTGTCGGTACGGCACTCGATCCACTCGGGGTGTGGCGTCGTGGTGTCGTCCACCTTGGCGTAGACTGTTGCGCTCGGTGCTGATGGCAGGGCCAAGAAGATCTTCTCGGATTCCAACGAGTACAGCGGTTTGGTTGTCACACCAGTGCCGAGCTGCGTATTCGGAGACGCATAGAAGCCAACCACGACGCCTGCGGGCAGCGCCGCTTCACCGATATTGGTCACCGTGGCCACTAGGCCATAGGGGCCACTACATTGCGGCGCGATGGAGACGATGGCGTCGGGCGCGGCGAACTCGCTGCCCGGCTGCTTGTTCTGGCGAAAATTATTGAGACCCTTGGTGGCGTAATTCAACGCTTCAACCGTCGGAATGGCGCCATCTTCGCCCACATTCGTTACATGATAGGCGTGCTCGTTCCATACGCGACGCGTGCGCACCCAATTGCCTGCGGCATCGCCGAAGATGCGAACGCCCGCCTGCTTGCTGTTGTCATCCGGACAGGTCTTGCCGTAGGCATTGGAAACCGCGACCACGTCCGCGTGCCCGTCGTTGTCTACGTCTGCCACGACAGGGTTTTCGATCAGTGTGGCCGTCGTGTTGCAAGTCTCGAACAGGATGTTGCCGGTCGGACCGTCGTAGATGCGCAACTTCAGCTCGTCGGAATAGACCACTTCGGCGATACCATCACCGTTGAAGTCGAAAACGGTGCTCCCCGTTGAAGCGCTCGAGCAGTCCGTTGTCGGCTTCAACCAGAGGATGGTATTCACGCCGGTAACGGTGGGGTCGACCAGCTTCTTGCCGTCAAACACCACGTAGCCCACGCCACCCGCGAGGGCCACGTCCGGGACGCCGTCCCCGTTGAAGTCCGCAACCGTCGGCGGGCCACCGCCGTGGGTATTGCCCCACGTGCCGCTCGCACAGGCCGAACTAGGAATCGATCCATTGATGTCGATGGGGGCGCGTACCACGCTGAACTTCGACGCTGCGGCCGCGTCGTAGCGCCACACCGACAGTTCACGATTCAGGTTGTGCATCACCACAACTTCCGGCTTGCCGTCCGCGTTGAAGTCCGCAACCGCGGGCCAGGGGCTCTTCCAGTCGGCGTCGTCGGGGAACTGCGACGTATTTGCCAAACCCGTGTCGACGAATAGCTGCCCCGTTGCGTCAAAGCCCTGGGAGCCGGTGACGACGTCGAGCTTTCCGTCACCGTCGATGTCACTGACGATGAGCGACCCGGCCAAAGGAACCGAGTATGCATGCTCCAGGTTGCCAGTCGCACCGTCGAGGATCCCACCCTCCACCACGACCTCGACGTCGCCATCCTGATCCAAATCGGCGATGGAAGGCATGAAGCAAGGCATGACAACGCTGGACCAGAGCGGCTTGCCGTCGCCGCCGATGGCGTGCACCTTGCCGTCTTGGCCGCAGCCCACGATCTCGTTGCCGGGCTTGCCATCGAAGTTGCCACCGGCGAGGTGCTTGGTGGGGTTGAGCACGCTCGGGTAGGTCCACTTGTCGACCACTACGCCGCTGACCACGCTGATGGCGTGCAGGGCGCCGCCGCTTTCGTACGCGCCGTTGGAAAACGTTGAAAACACGATTTCCGGAATGTCGCGGTCGGTGATCTTGCCGTCGCAGTCGTCGTCGTCCAGCTGCACGACGATGGGCGTCATCATCACGTCCGTGGCGAATGGTGACGTGGTTTGCCCACCCCAGGAGTACTTCACGCTTGGCGAAAACACCGTGCTCGGGGGCGTGTAGCTGCAAGCCGTCAAGCAGGTCGGCGGATCCCCTGGCTGCTGGCCGGTGGGACAAATCGGCGGTTTGGGCAAACACTTGCCGGATTTTGGCGTGACACCGCTCACGCAGGCGCTGCCGTCGCCTGCGTCCGCCGAAGTTGGGGTACCCAGGGAAAGCTCGCAGTACTCAGCGACGGCGCAGTCCTCGCTGTCGGTGCACAGCTTGCCCGGTGTGGCGCATTTGCCGAAGGAGCAAAGCTGGCCGCTCGCGCAACAAGTAGCCCCGCAGGCCAGCGCGGCGTCGCAACAGGTTTCGCCCGCGCAAATGCCGCCGTCGCCGCATGCGGCTCCTGTCTGACAGCCACTATCGCCCCCCGCGTCCGTGATGATGTTGCCGCCCGTGCCGGCCGTCGCGCCGGACGCGCTTGAGCCACCGCTGCCCGCGCTGGCATCGCTGGCGCCCGTGCCGCCACTTCCTCCCAGGGTGCTTCCACCACCGCCGTCGTCACCGCCGCAACTTGTCGCTGCGCCGAAAGCAGCGACGGTGATCAGACTCGGCAAAACAAGAAACGGTCGGCGCAAGCAGCGTAGGGCGAGCATGACACCACTATGCTAGGACAGCGCGGGCGCGGCAAGGCTCGGAGGGCGCGGGCGCAGCAAAGCGACGGAGGCAAGCCCCTCAGGGACCAGCATCGCTCGGCTGAGCGCAGCCTGCGATGCAGCCGAGTAGGGCGCTGGTTCGGGTGTTATTGGGCACGGACGCGGCGTCCTGTTTCGTGACGAATGCCTGACACCAGCGGCGGCACAGCGCGTGGCGACAGTCGACCGCCACGCCGCATTCGCTCTGGGCTTTGCCCATCAAGCCGCTGCCGTAAGCGCGGGCAACGCGAACGATCGCCGCGGCACCCGCATCCGCAGGAGCCGGCGGCACCGGCAGATTTGCGCTTTGGTTTGGGCTTTCGGGGGGAGGTTTCGCCGACGCGGCTTGGGGGGCCGCGTCGGGCTTGTTGTCCGTCGTTTGACGGTTAGCCCGACACCCAGCCGCCGCGCAGAGCGGCAGCAGAAAGCCGATCAGCGAATGCCAACCTCGATGCGTACCCATTCGACCCCGCCGCGATTGTCGTGCGCTGCAGCCCATATGCTGATCACGCCCTTTTCTTTCGGCGCGCGGAACTCCGTAGAATAGTCGTCGTTCCAGCCCTTGGTGGCGTCATTGATCAGCTTCACGTCGCTCTTCACGGAGCCGCGCTCGACATAGTAGCGCAGCCACATTTGCTCGGTAAAATCCCGACCGTAGGCAATCTTGCTGACTTCGTCGACTTCGGCGCTGGCCGGGTCGATACGCGGCGTCATGGTGATGCCGGGGCAACCGTCTGCCCCGTCGTCCGCGCAGGCGTCCACACATGGATCCCCCGCTGCGCAATCGACCGCTTTGGGCGGCGTCGTCAGACATGCGGTACCAATGCAAGACGGAGTGACGTCTTTGCCGGCAAACGCGAAACCCGTGACGATCGGATTCTCGTTGCGAATACTGTCGTAGGCGTAGACCGCCGAGTAGCCGGCCACAAAATCGTCAGGGCCAAGGGCACGCCCCTCTGGATCGAAGCACGCCAAGGGAAACGCGATCTGTCCGGGCGGCGCCGGCCCCAGCGCGCCGGCACAGGCCGCGAAGAAAACATACGCCAAGCCGTAGCGCGGCACCTTCGGATCCTGCGGTGGTGGTCGAGCGCTGACCACGTCCGCCGGCATTTCAAAAGTATGCGTGTCGCCAAAGCCCACGCTGACGCCGGGCGGTAGCCCGAGCCCGCCGCCGCCGCCGCTACCTCCGGCTTCTCCGAAGGCTTCGCCGCATAGGGCGAAAGAATCACCTGGCGGATTGAAACAGCCTGTGAGCCACGCCACCTGGATGTTGCGTGGCGCTTTCGTCGAGCCGTCGTGCCACAGCATGCTGACGTCGACAGACTCGCCCGGCCTTGCGTAGGGCAGAGACTTCTGTACGGCCAGCACGCGTAGGGATTTGACTTCACTCGGCGGATCGAATTCCACCCCGCAGGAAACGGAAGCCAGCGCCAGAATGCCGGGCAGTAGTCGGCGTGCCATCAGAACTCACCCCGCAACCCTACCGACGGAATGATCGGCAAGCCGGTTTGGAAGTTTTCTTGGCTGAAGTTGTAGTTGTACACCAGTGCCTCCACGGCCTGGTTGTTGTAGACGTTCTGAATGTCCAGGTAGGTGCTCAGACGCCAGTCTCGGAACTGCCAGCGCTTGTCGACGCGCATGTCCATCTGATGAAATAGCGGCAGACGCCGGCTGAAAGGCTCGCCCTGAAGCTGGGTGTAGGAGCCGGAATCGGCGGCATAAAGGGCGGGCAGCGCGGGGGGCCCAAGGACAGGAGTGGTGAGCGGTCCGGAGACGACGCGGAAGCGCGCTCCGAACTCCCAGCCGCGGCCCAAACGATAGCTGCCCAAGACGATCAAGTTGTGGGTTTGGTCGAACTGGAACAGATACTCCTCGTCGTCCGGGCTGTTCTTCCGCACGCTGCGAGAAAGCGTATAGGCGAGCCAACCAAAGAAGCGCGAGTCCGGCTTGTACTTGAGCAGCGTTTCGAGACCGACGGCGCTGCCTTCGCCGGCGTTGTTGTAGTCGAAGCTACCGGACGCACTCGGATCACGAGAAACCAACTGGGTGAAGTCTTTGTAGAAACCCTCCACGGACAGCTCGATCTGGCGCGAAAGCTCTTGCTCCACACCAACAGAGTAGTGGACGGCGCGGTTAGAGCGGAGCCCCGGAGTGCCGAATACTTCGTCGGTCTCTTGGAACTGAGGGGGCTGGTGAAACAAGCCGACACCGCCCTTGACGGTCGTGCGCAGCCGGCGCCGCCCAGCGAACGCCGTCTCGTCGTCGCCCTGAGTTGGAGAGATGACGTCGTAGCGCGCGTTGATGCGCGGGCTAAAGTCCGCGTGACCCGAGTCCCGCGCGTAGTCGACGCGAAAACCAGGAACGATGCGCAAACGCTTGGTGGGTGTGACTTCGCCCTCGAGGTACCAGGCCGGCCGGAACAACGTGAGCTTGTTGCGCGTTTCGAGCGGCGGGCGAGTAGCAAAGGGCCCGGGATCGGGTTCGCCCGGACGCGGCGGCGCCGGCGCACGCACCTCGACCTCTGCCGGGGCCAGCAAGAAGTCCATGCCCGCATTGAGCTTGAATCCGCGGGTGAGCTTGAAGCCGAGTTCGCTACGGGTAGTGAGGGGATATACGTCCAGGTTGAACAAGAAGTTGCCGATGGAAAAGCGGATCAGCTGGGAACCGCCGCTGACCATTGCGCTGGCGTCCACGTCTTTCGAGAGCGCGCCTTCGTAGACCGCCTGCACCCGGTGAAAGCCCGTGCGGAAGGTCAGATTGCCACCCAGCGCCGGGTCGCTTGCAGCGGGATCGTTGATGATGATCTCCAAGCGATCGTCAGAGCCAAAGGCGCGCAGGGAAAGGCGGGTGTTTTTCGCAGGGGAATAGTCCGCAATGGCCTGGTAGTCCCAGTACACCGGCGCGCTCGTCACGCCGGCTCCGGCTTCTTCGAGCACAGGCGTGATCCAGGCGTCGATCCAGCTCCGTCGGCCGGCCAGTGCGAAGCTCCAGTCGTCCAGGGGTCCGATCGGCCCCTGCAACATGGCCCGCGCATCGATCAGATCGACTTGCGCCATGGCGTGATAGCAGCCGGTCTCTTTACTAGGCTTGCCGTAAGGCTTCGAGCAACTCGTGTCGGGCTTGCGCAGGCCAACATCGACGATGCCGCCCATGACGCGACCGTAACGAGCGCTGAAGTTTCCTGGGTAGAAGTCGATGCGGTCGAGCAGCTCCGTGGGAACGACGCTGGAAAGGCCGCCGAAGTGGTAGATGAGCGGAACGTTGCTGCCATCCACGAAGGTTTGCGTGTCTTGCGGCGACGAACCCCGCACAATCAGCAGGCCTGCCAACCCGGGAGGGCGCGCGACGCCAGGCAAGCTCTGAATGGAACGTAGGGCATCGCCACTTGTCCCCGGAATGCGGTTGATCTCGCGGCGTTCGATCGTGCGTCGGGTGACCTCACGGGGAGGGCGTTCGCCCTGCACCACGACTTCCAGGGTGCCCTCGGCGACCTCCGCGGCCAGCCGGTACGTCACCTCCGTGACCTCCCCGGCGATGACCTCTTCGGTAGCCTCTCGCGTCTGAAACCCAGCCGATACGGCGCGCACACGATAGGAACCCGGCGCGAGGCCATCGAGTTGCCATTTGCCGTTTTCGTCCGTGTAGATCCGGGACTCCTTGGCGTCGGGGCCGACGACGACGACTTCCGCTCCCGCCAGCGGTGCATTGGTTTCCGCTAGCCGCAGAGTGCCACCCAGGTTGCCGACTTTCGGCGTGGCTTTGGGGACCTTCGATGGCGGCGCTTCTTTGAGCGTGAACGAGTACTTGTAGAGGATGCGGGCCGCGACGGGCTTGCCATCGCGCGTTGCGGGTTCGAATTCGAATTTGAGCGCCGCTTCTTTGGCCGCTTCGTCGAAGCCGTGCCCCGCTTTTTCGACGACTTCCGCGTTCGTGACTCTGCCCGTCGCGTCAATCATCAGCGACAGCACGACGTCGCCTTGGATCCCGGAGTCCCGAGCCGCCGACGGGTAGGGTGCGTCCACGAAGCGTTTCAGCTTCGGCATGACGATCACGGGCTTGGGCGCCGCCTCGGCCCCTTCCTCTGCTGGACGGGCCACCGCGCCGGCACCACCCCGAGGCACGGCACCGGAACCGCGGTCACCTGGATCCGGTTCCTCGTCCTGGGCGAAGATCGGTGCCGACCAACACACGGCCCCAAAAAGGGCGACGATCATCCGCAAGCGACGCATCGGGTGCCGAAGAACTAGTACTTGCGGGCGGAATCCGCAATCACTGCGCGTAGCGTTGCCGGGAAAAGGCGGGGCTTCACCCGCTTGTGCCCCCACGCAGCGCGTCGCCGCTTCCGCGAGGGCGCTCCCGCAGCGTGGGATCTAAGGCACTACGCCGCGCGCACGGTGGGCAGGACTTCCGGCGGGCGACCCAGGGTCGCCAGGAGCTTGCCGCAGCGGACGGAAACGCGCCCCCGTTTCAGCGGGCCCTCCGCACTGGGGTCCACGGCAAACGCCGATCGCAATCGCAGATACGACTCCAGGTAGACAACCTCACGGCCGAGCCCTCCACCGCGGTGTGCCCGGGAGGCGATGTCGACGCATTCGCAGAGCCGGCTGCCAACACTTTGCAGGACCCGCGTGGTCTCGACCCAGGTCGCTCCCGCGTGTACGGATCGGGCTGCCAGGTGTCGCAATCCAAGCTGGCGTTTTCGTTCGGCATCCATCAAGTCCAGGCGGTCCTCGATCAGCAGCGCGCGGCCTTCCTCTTCGTCCGGACCTCCAGCGGAGCCGACACGGAACAGTCCGATCTCTTCTGAACGTGCGTGGTGCCGCGGCAGGGCATGCCCATGCACCTCGTGCATTGCGACTCGTTTTGCAGCGCGCTCCGTCAGTTGGATCCCTGCGCGCACCACGATCACGCCTTCTCCCGTAGCGGCAACACTGGTCAGATCCGGATTGGTCAGCACCCTGAAGCCGATGCGCGCCTCACCCACCGCCCGCCGCATGGCGCACAGCAGGCTCAGCGGCTGCTCTGCGTCCGCACTTGAGTAGCGTTGCAGCGTCGCCTCCTCCAAAGCCGGCAGCCTTGCCCAGCGCTCCGCGAGTTCCCGGGCCGCGTCGACCTCAACGCCGCGACTCGCACCGAAGCGCCTGAGCGCGTGCTTCCGAACTTGCGGCGTGCCCACCGCTGCCGCGATAGCTGCCTCGAGGTGCAGTTCGTAGGCCCGCTGGGCATAGAGCACTCCCCACGCTCCGCCCTGCTCTGCCCCCGCTGCAACCGCGCCCAGGCCCACACAGAGCTTCTGGACCGCAGCGCTCGGGGCATAGCTGAAGCACGGCTCGCGCGCTTCGCCCCGACGCAGCCCCGCCAGCAGACGAGCGCGCTCCTCGGAATAGTTCAACGGCCGGCAACGCTCTAGTAGCGCGATGCGGCGTTCCGCCCGCGCAAGCAACAATTCGAGATCACGCCGCAGCATCAGAGTTTATTCGCGGCAATGTTGGCCAGCTCGCTCCGTTCCCCCTTGGAAAGCAACATGTGCCCGATCAACGCTTCGCCGCGTAGGCGATCCACAGCCACGGTCAGCCCGTTCGTGGAGCTGTCCACGTACGGATTGTCTATTTGAAAGGGGTCACCTGTGAGCACGATCTTCGTGCCTTCGCCACAGCGTGTCACGACCGTCTTGACTTCGTGCGGCGTTAGGTTCTGCGCTTCGTCCACGATGACGTACTGCTGGGGCAGGCTGCGCCCGCGGATGTAGGTGAGCGGTTCGACCTGCACTTGCCCGCTTTCGAAAAGCTCTTCGAAACCACGAATGCCGCGACGCTTGCCACCGCCAGCCACTAGCAGGAACTGAAGATTGTCGAAGATCGGCTGCATCCACGGATTGAGTTTCTCTTCAACGTCCCCGGGCAGGTAGCCTAAGTCCCGCCCCATAGGCATCACGGGTCGACTGACCAGGAGCCGCGCGTAGGTCCCGTCTTCGGCGGTCCGCTTGAGACCGGCGGCGAGGGCGAGCAGTGTCTTCCCAGTGCCGGCTTTGCCGACCATTGTCACCAGCCGCACTGAATCGTCTAGCAGCAGGTCGAGGGCGAAACTCTGCTCCTTATTGCGTGGGCGAATGCCCATGATGCCATCGCGTGGCGTGCGCAACGCCCGAACTTCACTCTTCTCGGCGTGAAATCTACCTAGGCCCGTGCGCGGCCGTGCGCTGTCATCCCGCAGCACGATGCAGGCGTTCGCGTACAGGGATCCATCGCGGCGTGGCAGCACACCAGCGTCAAAAAACGCGTCCAGCTCCGCCGCTGTCACAGGCAGTTCGATCACGCCAGTGTCGAGGTGGTCGACATCAACAGCTTGGTTTTCGTAGGACTCGGTTCGAAGCCCAAAGGCATCCGCTCGAATACGTAGATTGACGTCCATCGTTACGAAGATGGTCGGCGTCGCCGGATCCGCGTCGCGCAGATCGAGGGCGCACTGCATGATGGCGTGGTCCCCGGAATCCGGCTGCAGCGCAATGGGGAGCTCCGGGCGATGATCGGGCACGTAGACCCGCAACATTCCGCCATCGTCGAGCTTCACACCTTCGGACAAGGAGCCACCACGCTCGCGCAATGCGTCCAGCAAGCGCGAAACGGTACGTGCGTTGCGGCCGCGCTCGGCGTTGTCCCGTTTGAACTGATCGATCTCCTCTAAGATGTAGATAGGGAGAATGAGATCGTTGTCCTCGAACTTGAAGATTGCATAGGGATCGTGCAGCAGAATGTTCGTGTCGAGGACGTAGGTTTTCTTCATGTCGTCTCGAAGCTGGTCGGGTTCGGGCGCCGAGTGTGCGCACCTCGGCCCGGGCTCTGCAACGATTACAAGCAGCCTCCAAGGAACCCCGGCGGGACCGATTGCGTGCTTTCTAAGCCCATAGCGCAGGGGATTCTCCAACGAATTCGGGAGTTTTGTCCCCAAGCCGCTCGCAAGCCTGGACGCGATGCGCGTGTTTCGGTTTTGTCTCGCCATGAAGCACACTCCGCTCGTGGCGCTGTTCGCGCTTATCGCCGTTGGCTGCTCGCGCACTACGCCCGATACACAGTGGCCCCCGGAAGGCCCCGGCAAGTTGCCGTACATCCCGATGCCGGCGGAGGACGACATCTTCGGGGACTCCGAGGAACCCGAGGTGGACGCGCCGAATGCAGCGGACCAACCGGCGGCCATCGAAGCGGAACTGCCAGCGCCACCCAAGGCGACGCTCTCCCGTGCGGCAACCTGCGCCGACAAGAAATGTGAACTGAAGGGCTTTGTCGTGGCGCCAGCAAAGGCGGCCCCCGCGAGCGATGCCAACTCCCCGGCTGCAGTCTGGTCTCACGACATCGCCAAAGACTCGGTGGTGATCATCCCCCGGCACCACGAGCTGGAGTGTTTCACACTCGTGCTTGACGGGAGCGTATTGGTCAGTGGTGACGACGGCGGCGCGGCCCAGGCGCTTTCGACTTGGGGCGTGGCGCGAGCGCCGGGCTGCGGAGTGATGATCCGCGCTCGCGAGGGCGAAGCCAAGACGGTCATTGCCGTCGCAACGAACAAGGAAAGCCTCGAGACTTCCCTGGCCCGCGCAAAGGCCAAGCCCTGGGAGGTGCGCTGGAAGAAGCGCCCGTCCGCGCTGCACAATTTCGCGCTGGACAAGGTGGACGACCACGCATGGGGCGGCGGCGCGTTTCACGCGCGCATCGGCGTGGGCGGCGCAGAGCCGGCCCTCACCGCAAGCTTCGGTCTGCTGCGCGCGAGCAAGGACGGCTCCGTGGCCGAGCACGATCACCCGACCTGGGAACACATCGCGGTGCTCTCGGGTAGTGGCCGCATTCAGATCGCCGGGGCGAGCCAGCCCGTGGCGCCTGGCGCGGTTTTTCACATCCCCAAGACGGTGAAACACGGGTTTACGACAGACGGCAAACAGCAACTTCTCGCCGTACAGCTCTACAGCCCGTCCGGGCCGGAGCAGCGTTTCGTTAAGCTCGCGAAGGAAGCGGCCGCGGCGGACAAGGCCAAATCTCCCTGAGTTTCTCTGGGTCGGCCGGGCGGGCAGCGCTGCCCACGGGCCGGGCGGCGCACGGGCTTTTCCCAAGCCCACTCACCTGGCCTAGGATTTCAGTGTGCAGCCCTTGACCCGATCGGCACTCATGCCGGCGGCAGTAGTCGCCTACGTCTGCTTCGCGGCTTTGCGCGGCCAGTCGGGCACGTTGCCCACGCTGGCTCTGATCACGCTGCCACTCTTCGTCTTCTGGGCGTGGCGTCGCACGGAAGCTCCACGGGACGCCGAAGACCATACGGAACGCGCCGCGCGCTTGTCCCTCCGCGCCGTCGCGTGGGGGATCGCGATCTGGCTTGCGGCGCGTTCCGGTCCCGCCGGTCGGCCCAGCCTCGACGCCGCCGCAAACCTGGCAACGGGCACCGTCGTGGTCGCAGCTCTGATCTCCTTGGCCCGCATAGGAAGCCTGGGCGGCTTGCTCTCCGTACCCGCGGCATCGCGTTCCCTTGATGCAGCTGCGTTCGCAGGCCTGTTGTGGGGCATCGCAACCGCTTTGCCTGGTGCCCGTGCGCTGTTTGCGGAAAGCAGCGTCTTGCTCGACCCACTGGCTGTGGACTACGCGACCACGACTGCGGGCGCCGCCAGCCTGCTGGTCCTAGTGGCGGCCACTTGGCGCGTGAAAGTCCTGCGACGCAACGAACTGGGCGCGAGCGATCGCGCCGCAGGCGCATTCGCGCTTTGCCTTGCGGCGGTAGGCGCCGCCATTCCCGCGGCGTTCCTTGACGTTGCAGCCCCGGACCGCATCGTACCGGCATTTGCCATCGGCGCCGCGGCTGCCTGTGCCTGGGCCGCGAGCGTGCGCGAAGCCAGCACGGTCACCATGGCGCTGCGGGCAACTTTGGCGGTGCTGATCTTGGGCGTGCCACTGATGCTGCTCGCTGGCTTCGTGGCGCGCAAAGCCCCCCAGCACGCAGGCGCCGTGGTCCTGTTCGCATGCGCGGCGGCCATTTGCGTCGGCGTCGTTGCACGGCGGGTCGCGCGCCCGCTGGGTCCGGATCAATCCCGCTGGCTGGAGGCCGTGGCGGCTGCAAGCCGCGCTGCGTTGATTCCGGAGCCCGAGGCGGCCTTGTCCCCAGCGCTGTTCGCGTTGTCCCCCAGGCGTTGTCCGGGTGCCCAAGGGCGCCCCGGCCCCCCAATGCGCGCCCAGAACTGTGGCGCACGAGCCCGCCCGCCGTTCTCAGCGTGGATATCGCGGGCTATTTGCACGAAAAACCCGCCGAAGCGCCGGAGCGTCTCTATGCTCTGGCCCTTGAGGAGCCGGAGCGCACGCTGCGCGCCGAGGTGCTGCGCCAACTCGAAGTGCGTCGCCCAGAGGTCCGTCCCATCCTCGCGTGGCTCGAAACCCGCCACGCATCATCCGCCACGGTTGTCGTGGACGACGATGGCCCCCTGGGATTCATTCTACTGCCAAAGACCAGCCGCAGCAGCCCGCTGAGCTTAGAAGAAGCGCGCGGGATTCGCCTGCTTACGGATCGCATCAGCTCGCTGCTCTCCATGTCGTCGGCGCTGGCCAGATCCCGCGAGCGCGAGCTGCTCGCTACGGCACGCGCGGATGCCGCGGACGACGAAGTGCACCGTCTGGAGCACATTCTGAGTCTCGACGCGGGCCGACATCGCATGGCCGCCGAGCGCCTGGCGGCACGGGTGCGCACCACGGCGTTTTCCCCGGCCGCCCGCGACGCCCTCGAGCGACTTGAGCGCTTGGGTCGGTTGGGCGCAACGCTGTATCTGGAAACACCGCCGGGCTGCGATGCGACCGCGTGGGCAGCGCTGGCGCATCTGGCTGGACCGCGCTCGGGGGGCCCCTTTGTGATCGTCGATGCAACCCACGGACGTGAGCACGACGCGAAGCGTTGGGAAGATCCGAATGTGTCGCCCATCGCACTTTCGGACGGCGGCACGTTGTTCATCTCTGACGTCTTTGCTCTGCCCGCGACCGTGCAAGCGGTATTGCAGCGCGCCCTGGCGCGAGCCAGCACCGAAATCCTTCGCTCAAGCGTGCTCCCGCCAGCACTGATCGCCACCGGCACAGAATCCCTCGACGCTTTGATTGGCGCGGACAAGCTCGACCCAGCCTTGAGTCGATTCCTCTCTCAGGGCAGCTTGACGTTGCCGAGGCTGCTCGATCGGGGCGAAGATCTGCGCAGCCTGATCCTCGACACCTTGGCCCGGACCGGCCTGCGCCTGCGAGGCAAACCCTTGGGCGTAGACGGAGCGGCGCTGCGCTTGCTACTGGAGCACACCTGGCCTGGCAACGAGGCAGAGCTGAGTGAAGTCGTGGGGCGAGCCGCCAGTTTCGTCGTTGGCGATCAACTGCGCGTACAGGACCTCTTCGCGGCGGGCTTCCAACTCGTCGTCGACGAACAACCCTCGCACTCACCGCTACCCGCCATGGCCCCGCGGCCGGCACGTCCCCGGCGCGGCGGGCGCCGCTAGCGCGGTTGACCCGCCAAGTCCTCGTAGAAGCGCTCCACCAGCTCCCGAGCCGGCGTGTGCTCGACTTGAGCGTTGGCACGGGTCAGCGCTTCTAAGGTGAGTTCGAAGTTTTCCGCCCGGACAATGGCGCGGCGCGCAAGGTTGCGGCCTACGGTCGTGCCAATCAGCGCCAAGGAGCCGCCGCTCCACGCGAAGGCGCAACGCTTGCGAGCTGCGGTCTGCAAATCCGTCAGGGGGTTGGCGCGGAGGAACATGCCCAAGACGTCTTCATATCCGCGCCCATCGAAGCCCTCGGGGGCCATCTCGCCGATGCTCACGCGCTGCTGCTGGGTGCGCACACGGCGAACGCCACGCCAGCGCAACAGCCGCGGCGGCGGTTCGATGCCACGGAAGGTCTCACTGCCCACCCACCAGCTGACCGTCGTATCGACGCGCCCCAGAGTCAGAATGCGTCCGAAGGTTGCGTAGCGCGAGAGCGCCTCGCTGGCTTGCCGGGGTGCGCCCGCCTGTTGCACCTGCCCGCGCACTAGCTCCATCAGCTTTCTTGGTCGATCTTTGTCGAACCAACCGACCAAGCTCGGATTCGTCGTTTGCACCAAATCGTTCAATGCACACGTCAGCAGCCATTCCCCCTTCGACAAATCGCCGATGGCGTCGACGCTGGCAAGTCGGCGTGCCGCGCGGATGCGATGCGCGCGAACCGCGTCCATGGCGCCCCCGGTCACCGCTAGGGATTCCGCACTCGCAAACTCGAGCGCTTGGACGGGTCCTATGGGTTCGAGGGGCCGCAGCGTGCCACCTTCGATCAGTGGCAATAACACCTGCTCGGCCAGGGCCTGGGCACTGACGAGCGCCGCCAACTATGCCTCGACTCCCTTCAGCGGATTGAGACCGAGCTCGTCGAGCCAGACCGTCGGCAGCTCCTCGGCGAACACGGCATCGAGTTCCGTGACCTGAACCGGGGCCCAGCGTTGCCCCTCTAAGAGTGCGCGCTCGAGAGCCACGAAATGCCGCTCAGAGACCCGATAGGCGCTGCCATCCGGGCGGAAGAAGACCAGCTCGTCGGCACCTAGGGACAAGCTGGAGGCGAGCACCGTGGGGTCGATTGCCGGCACCAAACGGGAGCCCAAAGGCACCAGAACTTGCGGGTGGTAGCGCCAAAACAGATGCCCCAGGGGAATGGCACCAGCCCCGGCACCGGAGAGCACGAAGGCGCCCACGTCCGTCAACGCCAGCCGCGTTTGTTTGAGCGTGTCGACGGGAAGGGCGTAGGCCAGGCGCCGCAACAATTCCAGCTCGGCACTCGGGATCAGCGCGGCGTCCACGCCCGCTGGCGCGCCGGGATCTGGCAGCAGGCGAATGGGCACACGGACCGCGTCCGGGCTTTTCGCCGGCTGGCCTTGGTGTACACCGCGCTCCAAGTCCAGCTCGGCGCGTTCCAAGCTCGCGAGCTCGGCCATGGCCGGCACACGCTGCAGTTCCAAGGCCGGCTCACCCCGGCCGCGAAAGAGCACCAAGCCTTCCGGCGCAAAAACCGGACACGCTTCTAGAGCGACGGGGTGATGGTAGCCGTGCTCGACGGCTGCGCCAGGAGTCACCTGAATGAATGCAGCCATTCCCGGCGTATTGGCAAGCAGCGGGCGGAGTCGGGGCGGCATCTCCTGGACGCGAAACAGGTAGCGACGCACGGGGTGTTCGTCAAAGCTCGTCTCCGGCGGCCACTCGGCGACGCCGACGGTGGCCTGGACGTTCGATCTTGCAAAATAGGACAACAGCGCCGGCCCGAGCCCATGGTCGGCCAAGACCCAAAGCGCTGTAGTTGGCAGCAAGTGCGAAGGATCGGCATGCGGTGCCAGGCGCAGCAAGAGCGATCGCAGCTCCACGCTGCGTTCCAGTTCGTAGGCTTGTGAAAAGGTAGAGTGGTACAGGCACAGCGCGCTATCGCTGGCCGTGATTTCCGGCGCATCGAATCCAAAGGGCGCGCTGGCATCCCGATACTGCACGAAGTGGCGACTGGTACCCGTAAAGGTAAACCCACCCGTTAGTCTGGCCACTTCGGCGACGCGATCCATGCGATCGCTCGAGCCCGCATCGAAGGACAACGCAACCTCGCGGGTGCCCAACTTTGAGCGAACGATCTGGATCGACAGCGAGTCGGCCAGGCCACCCAGGGTCTGCTCCTCGGTGTAGACCGACAGGAAGGCCACCAACCGATCGAGAGAAGGCATCAGCACCAGGCCCCGGGACCCCAAGGCCACGCCGCGCGCGTCCAAGCCCACGCCGGGAACCCGGATTCGCGTCTGGTGAACGGCAATGCGATCTAACATCTCAGGGCACGTTCACGCCTTCGGCGGATACTAAATGCTGTCGCACTACGTCGCAGACCCACTCGGCGCGGGGGGTCGCGATCGCGGCATGCCCGCCTCGTGAAGTGATCTCGTCCACAACGGGATCGAGTTCTTCGTGCATGACGGAGGTGAAGTACGATATGTCGACAGTGGTACGTGCGGGCAGTTCGCCCACGGACGGCCCCGCCGCACTCCCACTGACCTTGAACATACGGCTCTGGCCGGGCTTGGGATTGTACGCAACAAACGCGGAAACGCGCCCCGGGTGTCCGGCACCGGGTTCGACGATCCCTCCGGCGAGCAACATCAGCTGACTCACGCGACCAGCATAGCGAGCTTTGGACTTCCTGGGGCGCTTTCGTTTTCGGCGGCGCCCGGCTGGCTGGGTGAGCTTCGCGGCGCAAAAAGCACCGGCTGGAGTCGTGCATAGGTATGGGCCAGCCCCCGGCCGGTGTAACGTGCGATCTCATCGTGATTTCAGACTTCGAAAGTGGTCGCCGACTGGGCGGCAGATTCGTCATCGAGCGCGAGGTGGGGCGCGGCGGCGCGGGCGTGGTATTTCGCGCCTACGACCAAGTCTCTCAGGGCCTCGTCGCACTCAAGGTGCTCCAAGCCGAGGCCGGAGACGTGCCCGAGGAAGAGGAACGGCTGCGACGTGAAGGCGAACTGCTTGCAGAGCTGAAGCACCCGGGCATCGTGCGCATGGTGGCGTCCGGCGTGCTTGACGAAACCGGCCAGCCCTACGTTGCGATGGAGTGGCTCGAAGGCGAGGACGTGAGCGCGCGCCAACGGCGCTCCCCTCTCAGCTTACGCCAATCTGTGGAGCTCGTCGCAAGCGTCTCGGATGCGCTAGTAGCCGCACACGATCTGGGCGTGGTGCACCGAGACATCAAACCCGGAAATATCTTCCTCTGCGAAGGAGATGCCGCGCCGAACGCAACCCTAGCTGGCACGCCGAAGCTGGTGGACTTCGGCGTGGCTGCCAAGTCGGACGTCATGATCAGTCGCTTGGGCGACGTCGTGGGCACTCCGGCGTATATGGCACCCGAACAAGCCCGCGGCGACGCGCCGATTGATGTTCGCTGCGACGTATACTCATTGGGCGCGACGCTTTTCGAGTTACTCACGGGCCGACCACCGCACGTCGGGCCCACAAAGATCGCAACCTTGGCGCGCTTGGTCACGACTCCGGCCCCGCGGCTTTCGGAACTACGCCGGGACGTAGCGCCGGGGTTGGACGATCTGGTTCATCGCATGCTGGCAACCGAGCCGGATCAACGTCCTGGCGACATGCGTGAAGTCAGCGCGCTGTTGCGGCAGGCACTTCGGGAAGCCTCCGACGCGCCGCCCAGAGTGATGACGCCCAGTGAGCCCGTGATGAGTTCCCGCCTCGGCTCGAGCGCATCACGCTTGGTGACCAGCATCGTCGCGCTGCGCTTCGAGAATGGGTCTGCCCGAGATCGCGCCCTGGATCATCTAAAAGAGCGCGGCGCGGACGCCGTGCCCCTCGGCCCCGAGGCGCTCGTGGCCCACTTGGGGGCGCAGCGGGCCACCGGTATGGAGGCCGTGGCCGGGTTGGATCTTGGACGGCGCCTCGCCCGGGCCGGCGCGCAAGTGGGGATCGCCAGTGGCCGCGCGCGGATGAGCTTGACCAGTCGTACCGGCGCCGCGCACCCCGTGGGGGAGGTCGTCGACCGCGCCTCAGCCCTCGCGAAAGAAGCGGCACCCGGGGTCGTTTTGGCGGACGTCACGACGAGCGAGCTGGGTCGAGGTCGCTACGAGTTCAAGACCCGCGACGACGGGGCTGCGGTGGTCGGCGAACAGGTGCGTGGCCAGCGTGCCGATCGCGTGGGCGGCGCGCCTTTCGTCGGGCGCGAAGCCGAGCTCGCCCAGGTCGTCAACGCCTTCGAACGCGTGTGCTCGGACGCCACGCCGGTGCTCGTCAGCATCACGGGCCCACCTGGCATCGGCAAGACGCGCCTGCGCCGCGAAGTGATCGCGCGGCTGGCCGCGGGCAAACAGGCGCCCCTGGTGATCGTGCAACGCAGCGAAGCCTACGGACGAGGGCACGCGCTCGGTGCGGCCGCCGACATCCTGCGCGCCATCATCAGCTTGCCCAAAGGCGCGACGTCCCGCGAGGCCGAACAAGCCATCGTCTCACGCCTGGGGCCTTCGACCGTAAGCAACCTAACCACGAAGAACCGCGAGATCCTTGCCCGATTGCTGGCAAACGAGCAGTTGCCTGAGGGGCTCGACCCGCGCGGCGCCCGCGACGTGCTGTGGTTGGCGATGACGGATCTGGTCGCGCAAGTGACTGCGGGGCAACCCACGATCATCGCCACCGAAGATTTGCAGTGGGCAGATCCGGAAAGCATCGGATGGCTAGACCATCTACTGGGGCGAACCAATCTACGCCCGCTCATGGTCATGGCCCTGGTGCGACCGAATTTTTGGAGCGAGCACGGGGAGCGTTTTAGCGGTCGCGACCACGTCAACCTAGAACTGCGACCGATTTCCCTGAAAGCAGTGCGCACCATTGTGCGAGCCGTATTGGGCGACGCTGCCAACGACGAGTCTGTAGAGCGCATCGCAGAGCAAGCGGGCGGACTCCCGCTGTTTGCAGAAGAGCTGGCGCGCGTAACAGCGGGCGGACGCGGTTCACTTCAAGCACCGACCATCGAGTCGGTCATCCAGGCGAGTTTGGACAATCTTGAAGAGGAATGCAGGGACGCGCTCGGCAGGTTGTCCGTATTCGGGCTGAGCGTGTGGGACACCGGGCTCGAGGCCTTGGGACTCTCGGGTGCGGAAGGCCTGATGAAAGAGCTCTCTGCCGCCGAGGTGTTGGTGGAGCAGAACGTCTCGCGCTTTCCGGGCGCTCGGGAGTGGCTCTTCAAACACGCGTTGGTTCGGGAAGTGGCCTACAAGTCCCTGGGCGAACGTGAACGCAAGGAGCTGCATGTGCTCGCTGCGCGCTTTCTGGCGTCCATGGGTGAAGACGCCGCCACCGTGGCTGGGCATTTCGACATGGGGAACTGCCCCTCTGAAGCCGCCGAGCATTGGTCGCGGGCGGCCCAGCGTTCCCTGGCCGCCAACGCGCTTTCCGATGCTCTGAGCATGGCGGAGCGCGCGCTACTGCACTCCGGTGACAAGACCACCGCGTTCCAACGCGCCGCCTACTTGGACGAAGCGTACAGCCGCCTCGATCCCCGCGCTGCAGATCGCGAGACAGCGGTGTCGGCACTGGAAGACAACGTCTACGACGAAAGCAGTGAGGTACGCGCTCGGGGAGCGCGCGCGCGTTTCGATGATGCTCGAGGCACCGGCCACGACATAAGTGAACGATTAGCTGAGACTCGAGACCGCGCTGCAGCCCTGGGCTTGCGCGAGGAAGAAGCCCGCTGCTCCGCCGCACTCGCTGCCCGACTCGCCTTCGCGGGAGCATTCGCCGAAGCCGAGGCCGAAGCGGCACGCCTACTCAAACTCGCGAAAGAACACGACGAAGCGTCCGCGGCAGTGGACGGCTGGCAGACTCTGGCCATTGTGCGCCAAACCCGCGGGGAACTGACCGCCGCCCTCGATGCGCGCAGAAACGCTGTCGCGGCCGCCCGAGACGCAGGGCTCAAGGAACGCGAGGCCATGCTGATGACAAATCTGGGCTTTGCT
>CALMUT010000180.1 GCA_937872925.1 uncultured Myxococcales bacterium
TATCGGGACAGCGCATGCGAGTGACATTGAGCTGCGACCATCGCGTCATCGACGGAGCGACCGGCGCGCAGTGGTTGGCGATCCTCAAACGCATGCTTGAGCAGCCGACCACGATGCTGATCTAGCGGCTAAGGCAACCATGACCATCCATCTGAAACGGGTTTACGTAGAACCTGACGAGGCCGATGGCAAGCGCATCCTCGTCGAACGACTCTGGCCTCGCGGACTGACGAAGGAGCAGGCGCAGGTCGACCTGTGGCTGAAGGACATCGCCCCGAGCACGGAGTTGCGAAAATGGTTCGACCACGATCCCGACAAGTGGGCGGAGTTCACGCGACGCTATCGGGCCGAACTCCGCAAGAACGACGAGCAGGTCGCACTGCTGAAAAAGGAGATCGGAAGGCACAAGGCAACGCTCGTCTATGCTGCCAGGGACGAGGAGCACAACGCGGCCCGCGTTCTGCAGGAATACCTGAAACCCTGATTCGAAAGCTCCGCCACCCCGGGTTGGTACGGTTCATGATTGCAAGATGGCTCGTTGCCGATGTGGAAACTACGAATTTTGGCCGTATCTGCCCTCTTGCTAGTTGTTTCAGCGACTTCCTGTCGCCGGAAAGCCGCGGATGATTCGTCGCTGGGAAGGCAGACCTACAACGAGCGTTGTGCGTCGTGCCATGGAGCCGAAGGATTGGGCAGCAAGGCGCTCGGAGCTCCGGCGATCGCGGGCCTCGATTCCTGGTATGTCGGAGCCCAGCTCGGCAAGTTCAGGCGGGGCGTCCGCGGCTCACATCCCGAGGACGCCGAGGGCGCACGGATGGCGGCGGCTGCGCGGGGTTTGGAATCAAACCGCGAAAGCGCTGCCGTCGCCGAGCACGTGGCGCAGCTGCCTCCGACGCCAGCGCCCGCCGTGATCGAAGGCGATACGTCGCGCGGACAGCGATGGTGGGGACGTTGTGCAGGTTGTCACGGACCCGGCGCCGGCGGCAATCCAGTGAGCCGAGCACCACCCCTCAACGGAAGCGACGATTGGTATCTACGCAAGCAGCTCGGGAAGTTTAGGCAAGGCATGAGGGGCACACACCCGGATGACACGTCAGGTGCGATCATGCGTTCTGTAGCGCTCACCCTCCCAGATGACCAAGCCATGAACGACGTCGTGGCTTACCTCGCCACGTTGCGGTGAAAGCGTTGGAGGGCAGCCCGCCACCACCGTGCCGATTCTCTGCCCTCCGTGCTCAGTAGCGCGAGATTTCCGGGTCCATCGTCGCCCACGCGTCGATGCCACCGACAACGTACCAAACGTCTCGGAAGCCGCGGTCGTAGAACTGCTGCGCGATGGCCCTCCCACCGCTGCTGTGATGAGCCAAGAAGACGAGCTTCGCGTCCTTCGCCTGGGTAGCGAGCTCCGCCTGGTACGCTTCGTCGAGCCGCCGTGCGGCTTCGACCTTGGCCTTCGCGTGCTCCGTTTCAGGCCGCACGTCGATGAACTGGAACACCTCGCGCTTCTCGAGTGCGTGCATCACGTCGGCCGGGTGAATCCCCCTGATTGGGCTCGATTCGTTGGGATTATCAAGCTTGAACCCTGGGCCACCGGCGCCGTCAACGAAGTCGATCTTCAGGCCGTTCGCCCGACGTGCCGTGCGCGCGTCCATCGCGAGCTGCAGTCCGTTCGCGAGGATGACGATGTCGTTGGACTCGACGGTGGCGAAATACAGATCGTTGTGGAACTTCGAGTCGATCGTCAGACGTAATATCTCACCGTCGCTGGCCTCCCGTGCGGCATCCCGAAATGCGCGCAGCGCCCCCTCGGAGATGGTCACCTCCGGAGGGATCATCGTAGTGGTCTCCCGGGGCCGACACTGGCGAACCACAGGCGCAGACTCTCATTCACCATCCAGCCGCTCCAAGCCAAGGTCATGCCAAGACGCCACGGGCGTCCAGGCTGGGTACAAGAACCCCAAGCTGCCAGATTCGACATATCTTGTGTGCCTTACCTGCCAGATATGGCAGTATCGGCGGATGCTCCTGCAGGTTCGGAAGAAGCCACCGCCGGTCAGCGCCGACTTGCGCGCGATGCTCGACCAAATCCCTGAACCCACCATCCTGATCGCGATGGATCACCAGATCCTTGCGGCAAATCCAGCATATCGGGAGAAATACGGCGAGGTCGGACGAACCTGCTACGCGGCTTCGCACGATTTCGACTCGCCCTGCGACGAGAACGGCGAGGCCTGCCCGTTGCGTGCGACGGTAGAGACGGGCCGGCGGCAGCGCGTCTTTCACATACAGCACGGCGCGGCGGGGCCGCGATACGTCGATGTGGAGCTCGAACCGATCCTCGATGACCGAGGCCGGGTGGCTTACTTCCTGGAGCGGATCCACGAGATCCACGAGGCACGTGCCCACGAGGGAGAACTCATCGGTCGCGCGGCGAGCTTTCTCCGAGCGCTCGGCCTGTTGCAGCGAGCCGCGCCGAGCGAAGTGCCTGTGTTGCTCTTAGGCGAATCTGGCACCGGAAAGGAGCTGGCTGCGCGTGCCCTCCACCAGATGAGCGGGCGCAGGCAGCGCCCATTCATGCCAGTCGAGTGCAGCGGTTTGCCCGAGACGCTCTTTGAGTCCGAGCTATTCGGCTACGAGCAGGGCGCCTTCACCGGCGCGAACAGGGCGAAGCGAGGACTCGTGGACGCGACGGCCGGTGGCAGTTTGTTCCTCGACGAAATCGGCGATGTTCCGCTGCCGGTCCAGGTGAAACTGCTTCGGCTGCTCGAATCAGGCACCTTTCGGAAAGTGGGCGGCACGGAGCCGCGGCCGGCGGATTTTCGCCTCGTGTGTGCGACCCATCGGGATCTTGCTGCGATGGTTCGCGAGGGAACATTCCGCCAAGATCTCTATTACCGAATCAACGCTTTTCCCGTGGTTCTTCCGCCGCTTCGCGAGCGGCGCGGTGACGTCGCGGTGCTCTGCCAAGCGTTCTTGACCAAGAAGCACCCTGGCAAGCGACTCGAGCCCGAGGCGCTGGAGCTGCTTGCACAATACGATTGGCCGGGAAACGTGCGAGAGCTCAGAAACATTATCGATCGAATGGCGCTGCTCGCCGACGGCGACGAGCTGTGCATCGAGCACTTGCCGGCCGATCTCGCGGCCGCCACGTCGTCGTGCACCCACGCGACGCCATCGAAAGAAGCAGCGTTTTCGGTTTCAAACGTGGTCCCGCTCGGCCAGATCGAGGCAGACTACTTGCAGTGGGCCGAGGCCCGGGTGAACGATCGTGCGGGCCTGGCGCGGGCGCTCGGAGTTTCGCAACGCACGCTTTATCGCAAGCTGGACGACGCACGACGCAGGAACTGACGTGGTTGGCATCCGGTGTGCATAACGCGCCGTTAGCATGCTCCCCATGATAGCGAGGGCTCCAAGTGGAGCGGCGTCGATTCCCGGCCTAGCCTCGCCGAAACTCGCTTCGCCCTGGCTCGTGGGTCAGCACTTCAGCGCTGCGCTCATCTTCTACGCCCTCGGCGCCGTTGGGCTCGTGCTCGCGGCACCGGATCTCTCGCGAGGCATGTTCTTCGTGCCTCGGGTCGTGGCGCTGGTGCACCTCTTTACGCTGGGGTGGATCACGCTGTCCATTTTCGGCGCACTCTGCCAGTTCCTGCCGGTCGCGGTGGGGCGCTCGATGCGTTTCGTTCCGGTCGCCCACCTCTCCTTCGCGGCGCAAACGCTGGGAGTTGCGAGCTTCGTCTTCGCTCTGATCGTTTCCAGTCGCTCGCTTCTGCTCTTTGGCGTGTTTGCGCTCTCCCTTGCGTTCGTCGCATTCGCACTGAACCTAGCAGCGACTCTGATTGTCGTTCGTGAGCGCAGTCTCACCTACTGGGCGTTGGCCGGGGCGGCGGTGTTCCTGCTCGTCACCCCGGCGTACGGCGTGATGCTGGCGTTCAACCTGCACGATGGCGGACTCACGGACCGGTCTGGTACCGTCGGGCAACACGCGCACATCGCGATCTTAGGCTTCGTGCTCATGGTGCTCGTTGGGGTGGCTCACCGGCTCCTGCCGATGTTCCTGCTCGCCCACGGCGGGGGCGAACGCCCAGCATGGTTCGCCATCGGCCTGTTGTTCGGTAGCGCGACGTTCCTCACGCTCCCCTGGGGGGGTAGCCCGCGGCTTGCCATCGCCGGTGCGCTCGGATGCGCAGGCGTGGTGGCCTTCATCATTCAGGCCGCGACGTTCTTCAAGCACCGCAAGCGCCGCGCGATCGATCCGGGGATGTGCCTCGCCGCGTCCGGTGTGGTCGGTCTCGGGCTGGCCGTGGTGCTGGCGCCTTTCGCACTCACTCGAGGGCTCAGCGACCCGCATCTGCTGACGACGTACTTCGTGGTGTTACTCGGGTCCGTCACCCTCTTCGTCGCCGGGCACTACTACAAGATCATTCCGTTCTTGGTCTGGAACCATCGTTACGGTCCGCTGCTCGGCAAGCGCAAGGTGCCGAAGGTTGCAGAACTGTTTTCCCAAGGCGTCGCATTCGCCGACGCCGCGCTTCTGGTTTCGGGACTGACCGGCCTAGTCGTTGCCACCTTGATAGCTTCGGAAACCCTTGCTCGCATCGCTGCAATCGGGTTCGCGGCAGGCGTGTGGCTTCAAGTCCTGATCATTGCGCGCATTGCGAGGAGGAAGCTCGTATGAATGAGCCTGATCTTTCCACAACCGGCCCCATCTATTCCGTGCTCGCGGAGGTCATCGATCCCGAGATCGGTTTGGACATTGTGACACTGGGGCTCGTCTACGACGTCGAGATTGACGACGGGTCGGTCGACGTGACCTTCACACTCACGACCCCCGGCTGCCCGATGGAGCAGATCATTACCGATGGAATCGTAAACGCCGTCGCTGCCGTGTCTGGCGTCCGGCAGGTAATCCCGAACCTGGTGTGGGATCCTCGCTGGCACCCCGGCCTCGCACAGAGAGGATCGCTATGATCCGCGTCGATGACAAGCTGTCCACGGTCCTAGCTCGAGACGAGCGACTCCTGAATGTGCTCACTGCTGCGGCGCCGTCCTTCGAGAGCCTGCGCAATCCCTCGCTACGCAAGAATATGGCGTCGCGGGTTACCGTTGAGCAGGCAGCACAGATCGCGGGTTTGGATGCAGCGGCGTTGGTCGAACGGCTGAATCGAGCGTTTCACGAGCAACCTCCGGCGGTGGAGCCGTCCGCACGACCGCGACCGAACGTTGCGCGGCCCCCAGTGCCCGCTGAGTTGCTCGCAACACCGCCCGAGTTGCTGTTCGATCTCGACGTGCGCGACGATTTGCGGTCCGGCGTTGAACCCTTCGCTCGCATCATGAGTGCGGCGCGGGCGCTGCCGCCGGACGGTGTTTTGCGCATCCGGGCCATTTTCGAACCGGCGCCACTGTATCGCGTGTTCGGGAAGAAGGGGCTAGGACACTTCACGGAGCAGCTCGCATCCGACGACTGGCGGGTGTGGTTTTTTCGGAGCGAAAGTAGCGAACCATCCCCTGTGGCGAGCACACTGAACCCGGAGGAAGACGTGATCTTCCTCGACGTTCGTGACCTCGAGCCCCCGGAACCGATGGTTCAGACCCTTGAGGTACTGGCGACGATGCCGCGGGGAAAGACGCTGGTCCAGCTCAACGTCCGCGTGCCGCAGTTCTTGTTGCCTAAGCTCGACGAGCAAGGCTTTGCATATGAAATCCGCGAGCAGTCTTCAGACCTAGTTCGACTGTTCATCCGACATAAACCCAACTGAAAACAGAAAGACGAAACGAAAATGTCCAGCATTGATCTTGATATTCGCGTCATCCCTCCAAGCGAGAAGCACCCTGCGATCTTCCGAACCTTCGACGCGCTCAGCGCCGGCGAGGCCTTCACGTTGATCAACGATCACGACCCCTTTCCGCTGCGCAGGCAGTTCGAGGCAACGCGGGCTGGAAAGTTTAAGTGGACCTACGTCGAGGAAGGCCCGGCGGTCTGGCGCGTCCTTATCGCGAAAAACGAAGCATGAAGCTTTCACTGAGCACGGCGGCTGCACCCGGTGTTGCGCTCGACACGCTGGACATGGCGTGTCGAGCGCGCGGTATCGACGGGCTCGAAATCGTGATCGAGGCGGGCGACGATCTTGAAGCCCTGACGGCACGAGCCCGCGCGTCTGGGGTTCGGTTCGTCGCGCTTCGCGCTGATCACTTCGAGGATCCCGACGCTCTCGCCCGCGCGTCCAGCGAGCTCGCGGTCCCGCTCTCCATCCCGCTCGGCGCGTTATCCGGCAGCTCCCTCCCGGACGTCGCGCGGGTATTTGCGGACAAGGGCGGGACACTCTTGATCGGCTTCGGCACTGATTTCGACCAGGTCGTGGCACTGACGGGCGCGCTGCGGAATGCTGGCAACCCGCCGTCAGTCGGACTCGCCTGGGAGCTCCGGCCGAGCTCCGATAACCTGGAGGCATCTGGTGCAGTACTGCTTGCCGCTCGGGAACTGCTCCGCCTGGTACGCCTGTATGGTGGCGGTCCGGAGCAACGCGACCAAGACGGGCGAGGGGTTGGCCCCCTATTTGTGGATCTTGCGATCTCAGGCTACTCAGGCCCCATCGTGATGACTCCGAGCCGCTCCGAAGGGTTGCCGCGTTGGACCGAATGGCTCTCGTCCCGAAAGAGCGCTGGCTGCGGTGCGGGTCACCCCGCAGGGCAGCACGAGGTCGACGTGCGAAACGTCGAGCCCCGGGATCGACTGGGCACCATCCTGGGGGCATTCCGCGCACTCCCACGCGGCGCTACGCTGCAGATCACTCTCGACCACGACCCGAGTTGTATGTACTACGCCCTCGAAGACAGCGAGCCCGCCGGGACCTTCGCGTTCCGCAAGATCGGCGACGGGCCCAAGGTGTGGCACGCCGAGGTCACCAAGACCTGACTGGCCGAGCGCCAAAACGCAGCAGGATGAGACCGGCGGTGCCCCTGAAGCAGGGGATCTTCTCGGCGCGCCGACGTTGACACGCCAAGCTCGGAGACGGCAGACGGTGGTGGCTCTCAGAAACCGGGACCAAGCTTGTCGGCCTTCCAGCGTCGATAGATGTCCTCGGGGTACGTCGCGTCAGGCGGTGCCACTGAACGGACCGCTGCCAGCCCGGGCTTGGCCAACAGGAAAAGCCAAGAGGTGAGCACGAACGGGAAGGTCAAGGTCGGCATGCCGGTGGGCGCCAGGGCCAGAACCACCGCAGGCCAAGCGAAGGTCGTGACGAAGATTCCGAAGAGTGCGTAGAGAGCGCCCATCTTGTTGAAGACGAAGAAGAGACCTCCCAGCGCCATCGCCGTCAGCGAGGCGTTGAAGCCGTACAAGCCGGAGTTGATAGCCCCCTCGTCGGCTCCGGCAGCCATTGCGATCAGTGCTGCAATGGCTGAACCACCAACACACATCAGTGCGCCGATCCGAGTGTTCAGTAGGACACCGAGAGCCATGATGATGCCTGTGAGCGCGTTGTCCTGGAAAAAGATCTCGCCGACCCTTTGAAGGTCCCGTTGAAGAACGTCCCGAATGTGTAGGGCGCAGTTTCGGTCAACTGCCCCGGCGTGCTGGGGGTGAGCAACGTGCCAGCGGAGTCGAAACCAGTGAAGGCATGAACCGCGAACAACATCAGCCACGAGGCGAACACAAACGGCGCGGTCAACGCAGGCACCGACCGACTACGAAGTAGAGACGAAAGCGCGCTCATGACGATGGTCGAAAACGCGGCGGCCAATACGATCAAGCCATAGAGCTGAAGGTCGGGCCACTCACCGTTCGTGAAGTCTTTACTCAAATAGAAGTTGATGCCGATGCCGGCCAGACAACCGTTGAATCCCAGAAGGCCGGCATCGATCAGCCCCCGTTCCACCTTGAATACCACCGCGGTGTAGGTGCTCACGACTGTGCCAAGGATGGCGGCCACCAGGTAGGGAATCGAGTTCACTCCGATTGCGATCAAGACGAATATCCCGGTGAACCAGTTGCCCTGGAAGACCACTTGTCCAACTCCGCGCAACACCCGATCGAGGGCACGGATGGCCGGATTCTCTGCCGCTCCTGGAATGGGCCGACGAAACACGTCCAGGAGCTCGTCGAGCGACCTGGACGGATCCCCCGAGGGACCTTGTTTGGTGTTGCTCATCTGCTATTGCGTGCCGGTGACGGGGCGGCGCTCACTGAGCGCCCAAAAGCTCGACCAACGGCGCCACGCAAGTCGAAGGGTTCGATGTTCGCGTGCGCGTCTCACCTCGTTGGCAGCTGGCATCGATCTGCTCCTGAACAGCTCCATCTTGGTAGATCCACGGCGGTGTTCGTCTATACGCGCTCGCCGCCCCTAAGAATAGTCTGCTAGAAATGATCGGGGTCGTAGTCCCCTACCCCAAGTAGGTGCGACATCGCGAAAACCCAATGGCCCGTGTCGGGCCTGTACCAGATGCATGAGGAGTCCCCATGAAAAGCCGCGCAGCTGTTGCCTTCGAGGCTGAAAAGCCCCTCGAAATCAACGAGATCGATGTCGCTGGCCCTCGAGCCGGAGAGGCGTTGGTGCAGATCACGCACACCGGCGTCTGCCACACCGATGCCTACACCCTGGGCGGCTCGGATCCGGAGGGCCTATTCCCTTCGGTGTTGGGGCACGAGGGGGCTGGCAGGGTCGTCGAGGTTGGCCCCGACGTCACCAGTCTCGCCGTCGGCGACCATGTCATCCCGCTCTACACAGCGGAGTGTCGTCAGTGCAAATTCTGCAAGTCCGGCAAGACGAACCTCTGCCAGGCGGTGCGGGCGACCCAGGGCAAGGGCTTGATGCCTGACGGAACCAGCCGCCTCTCGTATCAGGGCAAGCCGCTATTTCATTATATGGGCACCAGCACGTTCAGCGAGTACACCGTAGTCCCCGCGATCGCCCTGGCGAAAATCCATCCGGACGCTCCCGCCGAGAAAGTGTGCTTGCTGGGCTGCGGGGTGACCACCGGCCTCGGCGCCATCCACAACACCGCCAAGGTGCAACCCGGCAATACGGTCGCGATCTTCGGCTTGGGCGGGATCGGTTTGGCGGCGATCATGGGAGCGCGGCAGGCCGGCGCGTCTCGCATCATCGGTATCGATCTCAACCCGACCAAGTTCGAGCTCGCCAAGCAACTGGGGGCCACTGACGTCATCAACCCGAGCGATCTTGACGCCCCCATTCAGGACGTTATCGTCGAGATGACTGACGGCGGGGTCGACTTCAGCTTCGAGTGCATTGGCAACGTCAACGTCATGCGCTCGGCACTGGAGTGCTGCCACAAAGGCTGGGGCGAGAGCATCATTATTGGTGTAGCCGCCGCCGGGCAGGAGATCAGCACGCGGCCGTTCCAGCTGGTCACCGGTCGCGTATGGCGCGGGAGCGCGTTTGGTGGTGTTCGCGGGCGCACTCAACTGCCAGGTATGGTGGAGCAGTGCATGAGCGGCGAGCTTGACCTGGATCCATTCGTGACCCACACCCTTCCGCTAGAGCGGATCAACGAGGCCTTCGACCTGATGCACGAAGGCAAGTCGATCCGCACCGTCATTCACTTCTAATCAAGGCCATACCTGATGAAACGAATCGAGAATCGCGCCAGCTTTGGTGGACGCCAAGAGGTCTGGGAGCATGCTTCCAGCGCCCTGAGGTGCCAGATGAACGTGGGCGTTTACGTCCCGCCGCAGGCACAGACGCGTCCGTGTCCCGTGGTGTATTGGCTCAGCGGGTTGACCTGCACCGAGCAGAATTTCATCACCAAAGCGGGCGCGCAGGCGTACGCGGCGGAGCACGGCTTGATCGTGGTGGCACCGGACACGAGTCCACGCGGAGAGCAGGTCGCCGACGATGAAGCCTGGGACCTAGGACAAGGCGCCGGGTTCTACGTCAACGCGACGGAAACACCATGGGCGCCGCACTACCAGATGTATGACTACGTCGTGCAAGAGCTCCCGGCGTTGATCGAGGAGCACTTCCCTGCCACCAGCCAGCGCTCCATCTTCGGCCATTCTATGGGCGGGCACGGCGCACTCGTCGTGGCGCTAAAGAATCCGGGCCGATACCAGAGCGTATCTGCCCTCGCGCCAATCGTGGCACCCACCCAGGTGCCGTGGGGCCACAAGGCCTTTGGCGCGTACCTCGGCGAGAACCGCGAGGCTTGGCAGGAGTGGGACGCGTGCGAGTTGATTCGACATGCATCGGAGCGCTTGCCGCTGCTCGTCGATCAGGGTGACGCCGACGCTTTCCTGGCGGAGCAACTGCAGCCGGAACGCCTCGAGCGCGTGTGTAAGGAAGTGGGGCATCCGCTGACTTTGAGGCTGCAACCCGACCACGACCACTCGTTCTATTGCATCGCGACCTTCATGGGCGAGCACATGGCATTTCACGCGGCGGCCCTAGGCGGGGACACGCCGGCATAGGTTCAGGTTGGCGTTCCGCCACCTCCGAGGACGCAGTCAAAAGATCGACGCCCCCGTTTGATGCGTAAGGAGTTCTAGCGCGCGAAAGCCGGCGGCTGAATTGCCTTTGGCGTTGAGACGCGGGCTCCAAACGGCCACCGCGTAGTGACCGGGATGGACGGCGACGATACCTCCACCGACGCCGCTTTTCGGTATCCGTTCGACCAACCGCGTCGCAGACGGGATGGGCAAGGCCTGCTAGGGA
>CALMUT010000181.1 GCA_937872925.1 uncultured Myxococcales bacterium
GGTGCCCCGGGCTTTTCCGCGATGCGCTTCGCCGGCGCGGGCTCAGGGGCGGGCTTGGGTTGTGCTGGCGGGACGCGTGAAACGATAGGCGGGAGCTTGCGTCCGCCTTCGCCCACCATGGGGATCAGGCTCTCCGCGACGACGTTCATTCCGGGTGGCAGACTGTTGCTGCGGCTATGCGGGGTCGTGAATAATTCCACGCGGCGGTCTTCGAGCTCGCCGTCAATCATCAGGGGCAGCACGAATTCGGGGTGCATTTCCAGAGATCTACGAAACTCGTCGAAAGGAACGTCGATACGCACGGGACCCATGATGCGCTGCGAACTCAGTCCGTCGTCGACCAACAGCTCGAGCACGCTGATCTCGGGATCGCCGATGAGTCGCACTCTGAGCAGGCCGTCTAGCCAGTCTTTCAACGCCATATGGGCCAGCACGACCAGGAGCTTTGGGGCTGCCCGTCCCGGCTTGGCCACCTCCGCCATGCGCGCGATCAGGGCCAGGGTCTTCATGCGCGGCGTCGGCTCTGCCATGCTCCGCGCCGCCGAAAGCGCGTCCTCGATCACGTCATCGGTCACGGCAAGGCAACTTTCGATATGGCGAAAGTCCGGCTTGGCGCTCATTAGCCTCAGTCTAGCCAAAGCTGGGGCGCATTCCCAATGCCGAGCTGCGCGACAGGCGCTTCGAGGGCCGTGGCCCGGTGGATCCGGGGCGTCCGGGTGCGCTAAGAGGAAACCATGGTCACTTTGAGCTTTGCTCAGGGCACGTTGGTGCTCCGTGGCCTGCCGCGGGACGACGCTCACTGTCGCGACCTACTGGTCTGGGACAAACGCAGCAGCTGCCACCGTGGTCGCGCCAGTGACTACGCCGAGCTGGTGCTGGCGCTGCGTGGCGCGGAGCTCGAGTTTGAGGACACTGCCCGCGCCTACGACGCCATCGAGATCGACACCTGCGTCTACCGCAAGCCGCGGCCCTATCAAACCGAAGCGCTGGCGGCCTGGAATGCCGCGAACGGTCGCGGCGTCATCGTCCTGCCCACGGGCGCGGGCAAATCCCATGTGGCAACCATGGCCATGCGTTCCAAACGGCGCAGCACCCTAGTGGTCGTGCCGACCCTCGATCTCGTGCGGCAATGGTTCGACTTGCTACGCCACACCTTCGACTCTGAAGTCGGTATCGTTGGCGGCGGAGAACACACCGTGCGACCGCTGACGGTGACCACCTATGACTCCGCGTACCTGCATATGGAGCACTTTGGCGCGCGCTTTGGCCTTGTTGTATTTGACGAGTGCCACCACTTGCCTGGCGTGTCCTATCGCTTGGCGGCGGAGCAATGCCTGGCGCCCTTTCGCCTTGGACTCTCGGCCACGCCGGAACGCGCAGACGGGCTGGAGAGCGAACTCGAATCCTTGATCGGTCCGAAGGTCTACGAGAAGCAGATCCTCGAGCTCAGTGGTCGCTATTTGGCCGACTATGCCACCGAGCGCATTGAGGTGGATCTGAGCGCTGTGGAGCGTCAGGAGTATCAAGAGCAGCGCGGCATCTACACCGCGTTCGTGCGCAGCCAGGGGATCTCCATGGGTTCGCCCCAGGGCTTTTCGAACTTCATCATGCGCTCCAGTCGCACGGAAGAAGGCCGGCGTGCGCTGGCGGCGTATCGGCGCCAACGGGAAATTGCTTTTGCGGCGCCGCGGAAACTGGACGTGCTGGGAGACCTGCTTCAGGAACACGCCGGGGACAAGACGCTGATCTTTACCCAAGACAACCGCACCGCGTATGCGGTGGCGCGTCGCTTTTTGGTGCCGGTGATCACCCACCAAACGAAGGTGCGGGAACGCAGCGAGTTGCTTTCCGGCTTTGCCACTGGGGGATACACCGCTCTGGTCACCTCAAAGGTCCTGAACGAAGGCGTCGACGTGCCCGACGCAAGCGTGGCCGTCGTGCTCTCCGGTAGCGGCTCGGTGCGCGAACACGTGCAGCGTTTGGGTCGCATTCTTCGACCCAAAGACGGCAAGCAGGCCGTGCTTTACGAGCTGGTCACTCGGGACACCGCAGAGACACGCACCAGCGAACGGAGGCGGGCTCATGATGCCTACCGCAGCTGAGAGCAGCGCGGCTCCCGGGGAGGTGCGACGGTGCTGACGCCCGCGCACGCCCGCGTTCGTCGCAAGGGCATGGAGCTGACGACGCTGCCCCTGAAAGGCAAAGAGCTTTCCCGAGCGCATCAAGTCGCCGAGGCGGTGCTGGATGCGGCGGAGGGAATGCAGGGGCGCCGCCGCGGCGAACTCATGGAGGCGCTGAATGAGCTTTCCGGTCCGGCGCGTGAGCGCAAGCTGCTGGAAGGGCTGAAGAAGCTACTGCTTGACCTGATCCGTTTCGAAGAGCCGGACGCGGCCCGGGCGACGGAGCTGCGCCGCGCGCTGTTTGAGTGCGCGGCAGAGCAGCGGCGCGCGGGGCAGATCTTCGACCGTGAAACGATCTTGCGCCAACTGGCGGAGGAACGCGGAGAGCCGGTCGAGGCACTGGAAGAGCAAATGTTCGCGGACCTGCAGAGCGAGCAACGCATCGCCGCCCTCCCGCGCGTCGGTCCGCCGGAGCTCGTCGAACGCTACGAACTGCAGTCTGCTCAGGCGGTGCTGCTGCGTGCCACCCGCGTCGTGGCCACGGTGCGCGGATCAAGCCCAGAGGCGTATCGACAGCTGTTCCGAAGCTTGAAGTTCAGGCGCCTGCTGCACCGCATCGAACGCGTCGACGAAGGCTACCGCGTGGTCATCGACGGACCGTTCTCGATCTTCGAGTCCGTCACTCGCTATGGGCTGGCGCTGTGTCTTGCGCTGCCGGCGCTCCGGGCCTGTGGCCGCCTGTCGCTCGTGGCGGACGTGCGCTGGGGCCGTTCGCGGGATGCGCTCACTTTTCGCTACGACTGGGGGGGGGGCGGCAGCGGCACCGAGCCGCCGATGCCCGACGACACGACCCGGCTGCTTTCGGCACTGTCCGCCGGAAAGCACGGTTTTCGAGCAACGCCCTGCGACGAGATCCTCGATCTTCCGGGCGTTGGCACCATCGCCCCGGATTTGGTGCTGGTGAATGACAAGCGAGGCCAGCGCGTCTATCTTGAGATCTTGGGGTACTGGAGCCGGGACGCCGTGTGGAAACGCATCGAGATTGCCCGCTCGGGCTTGCCGCAGAAGATCGTCTTTGCGGTGCGCGAGCGCCTACGGGTGAGCGAGGCGATGCTGGACGATATCGATTCGGCTGCTCTGTACACCTACAAGAACACACCGAGCGCCGCTGCGCTGATGCGCAAGGTCAAACAGGTGGCGAAGTGCGAAGGGCTGTAGCTGCATTCCTGGTGGCGGCTTTGGCCACTGGCTCGGCAGCTGGGCAAAGCCTGGGGGACACCGTCAAACAGCATGTGGACCAGGGCTTAGACAAGAAGCCGCCCAAGAAGAAGAGCGGTAGCAAGAAAAAGAAGCACAAGCCGAGGCCGCCCCCGCGCCAGGCGCAGCCCACGAATTCCGGAGTGGCGTACACCCAGCCCGAAGCTGAGAAAAAGCCGGAGGGACCGCAACTGCCGCACCGGGTGTTGATCCCGCAGTTGCAACTCGATCCGACGGTGGCGTTGGCTTACCGCGGCTGGAAGCCCCAGGACTACCCGACGCTGAGCGTCGACACGGAGAATACCGCCACCTTTTCTGTCGGCATCCGCATGAAGCTGTTCAGCATTCTGACCATCGACCGCATGCACTATGAGTCGAATGCCTTCGCATCGCCCAGGCGATCCGGCGTCGGGGTCGCCCAAGACGTCGGCAAGACGGCGCCCGCGGCGGCTTGGTTTTTGGGGCAGGTCGGTATTCCCGTCAAATGGGTATTCAAACCGATCATCCGCTACGAAGCCCGCGCTTTCGAGAGCGACGTCACGCCGGATCAGCCGGTGCGCTTGGTGCCTCGCTCCGCGAAAGAATCTGACGATCTATCCACGCTGCCGACGGTGACAGAGACGCTGCGCATGTCGAGCGCCTTCGAGACCTTCGTGGTTGCGATGCAATACCACCACGACAACGATCCCAGTGGATTGATCCAAACCGGCGGCAGCAGCCTGCCGCCGATCTACTTCGGCGTCGGGCTCGTGAGTTACAAGAAGCCGTATATGGTGCGGGTGGGCAACTTGGTGCTCGAAGACCTGCTCTTTGATGCCAGCTTCCGGGGCGTCGGGCTGGCGTTCGGCCTGGAGACCCCGCAAAAGCCCCGGCGGTTCTTTGCGGATTTCTCCGGGCAAGTGGGCTTGGGAGAAGTGCAGCTGACGGACAGCTTCACGCTGAATGAAGCGCTGCCGGACGACTGGTGGATTGGCTACGCCCAAGGGGATCTCACCTTGGGCTACTTGCATCCGATCCTGGCCACGATGCCGACGCTGCTCGGTGGCATCAGCGCGTCGATTGGCGGCGCGACGTTCTATTACTTCAAGGCCTTTGCCGAGGAAGGCGAGCAAACCGTGCCGCCCGCGAACTGGGACATTCTCTGGGGCGCACGGGTCTTCTTGACGCTTCCGCTTTGAGTTTCATTGGTCGGCGGGGGCGTCGGCCCGGTCGCCGGCATCGCCTTGTACGGCTGGTGTTGCGGCATCGGCACTGGCGTCTGCGCCGCCATCGCCGTAGCTGCCGTCACCGTCCACGTCGATCCAGATGGGGTTGGTGAACGCAAAGGGCCTTGCGTTCCCCTTTGGTAGCACCGCGTCCAACGGTCGCTCGCCGTGCACGACGACGACGACCCACGAATCGCGCTCCAACTGCAGGGACGTTTGCCAGGTCAAGCGCAGCGCCTCTTTGGCGTCTCGGGTGACCGGAACGACTGCGCTGCGGACTCCGTTCACCCACGCCTCGGCGCGGGTGACATCGACCCAGGCCGCGGCGCGTACGCTCACTTCCAGCGCGACTTTCCCGTCTTCGGCTTGGGCCAGTTCGCCAGGGCCGGCGCCTCCGGCACGGGCTTCCACGAAGGGCCCGTTGGTAACAAATGCGCGTCCGGCCTTCAGCGCTTGCACCACCGCCGCCATGTCGAGCTGGGCGGGCCGATCGTCGGGGACGCGCAGGTAAGTACGTGGATAGCCGACAAATTCCCGGCTCAGCCAGTGGGAATCCGAGTTGCCGACGGCCGTGTAGCGCCGCCCGAGCGAAAGCAACGCGAACCACTCGAGCAAGTTCTTCTCGATCACTTCGGGCTGATCGAGCTCGAAGCCGTTGAGCACTTCGATCACGTCGAAGTCGAAACTAAATCCGTCGGCGGCGAACTGTCCCAGGGTCGAATCGAGCTTGCCCGCGTTGAAGTAGCCGATGTTATCCATGCGCGGGTGGTTCACCTGCACCAAGGCATCCGGAAACGACTGGCGCACCGCCGCGAACATCCCAAACGCGGACAGCTCGCTCAGCCGGGGCAGCGGTTCACCCAAGGGGAATGGATAGACGTTGAAGTGACCGTAGGTTTGGCTGGTGAGCTCCACGCCGGGCATCGAGAAGATGCGTTCGGTGGCGCCCAGCGTCGCCACGGACGGCTCGTAGTCGGTGACGTGATTGTGGTCGGTCGGCACCGCCACTTCGATGCCTGACGCGATCAATGAAACCACGCGGTCTTCCAAGCTGATGGAGGAGTCATGGCTCGGCGCCGCGTGCAGGTGAAAGTCTCCGGCAACCCAGCCCGGCGTGTCGAAGCGCCGCGGGAGCTCTACCCGCAGCGCAGCGCCCTTTTCCTTGGTGACGTCCACGATGCTTTCCCAGATCGCTCGCTCCGGGCCTTGGCTGAAGACGATGCTGTACTTGCCGCTGGGCAATTGGATGCGGCCTTCGCCCGTCAACGAATAGCCCGCGCGCCCGGCGCCTTCGGCGCGCTCCGCGGGGCCAAAGAAGGGCGTCTTCGTGGGCTCGATTCCGGTGACGGTCCAGCGCGCCGGGATGGGTCTTTTGGCTTCGTCAAGAACCGAGAAGCGCAGTTGTCCAGGTTCCGGTGCGAGCAGTTTGAGGTCGTAGGGTGCCTTGCCGGGTTCGAGATCCACGCTACGCACGTCTTCGCCACCGGGCGCTCGCAGACGGATCTCGTAGCGGCCCGGGGGCAGCGGCAGCGCGTAGCGACCGTCGCGTTCGGCGCGTACGCTGAGCACGACCTTTCCATCGGGATGCAGTGCGTCCACCGTGGCCCATGCCGGAGCAGGCAGCAATTTTCCGCGCACGGTACGCGTGGAACGACCGAGGCCCTCCCACGCCGCGCGCGCGACGTCTGCCAGGCCGCCAGCTTGCACATGCAGCATGCGCTTGGATTCGAAATAGGCGCCCGGCGCAAGGTCCGTGGCGCGGGTCATGGCGCGCTGCTCTGTGGGGCCGATGCGATCGAAGCGGAAGTCCACATCGGCGCTTTCCGGATACGCGAGCGCGAGCGAGAGGCTCTTGCCGCGTCGGGCGATCCACGGGACCCGCGCTCGCGTCGCGCCGGCGACGAAACCCAGTCGAGGAGCGAAGGTCATCGCTCCCGGCCAACTGACGACGTCGCCAACGGCAACGGCGCGCAGAGGCGATTTTGAGCGATTCTTGACTCGGGTGACGAGCTGCACGGCGGGGGGCGCGGTCTGAAGGGACACCGTCGTTTCGAGACTGACGCCCCGCTCTGCGCTCTCGTGGGTCAAGATCAGCACCGGGCGCGTGCCCTGCAACGCCGGCGCCACGCGTTTCGGAACGACGTCGACGGGCGCGCCCTGGATCTCGACAACGGGCGCCAGACTCAGAAGCACGTCCTCCGACATCTCCAGGCGCGCGACGTCCAAGATGCTGGCGTGACGCAGGGTGCGCTCGGCGCCGCGCCCTTCGCCGCCGACCACCACGCGCAGCCCGCGGGCTTCGAGCAGATAGTCGTCAACTTGGCCCTGGACCGCTGGCCCCGTCGCCACGCCTTCGGCGCTGAGCCGCGAGAGCGTGACGCCGCCCCCAACCATGGGCAGCTGCACGAACTCTGCGCGCTGTTCGCGGGTCACAATGGTGTAGACCACGACCACGCCGACCAGGGCCGCCGCGACCAACACCGGCGCGCCCTTCCGAACCAGTTGACGCAGCTTAGTTTTCACGCTTCGCGATGCTGACTTGTGTCCGGGGACGGAATCGAACCGCCGACACGTGGATTTTCAATCCACTGCTCTACCGACTGAGCTACCCGGACGGGGCGGGGAGAATTAGCGCAAAGCAGGGCAGGGGAGCAAGACTCGATCACGCTTCGGCCTCGGGTCGTGGCGATCCGCTGGGGTCCGAGGCCACGATTGCCGGGGAGTCCGGGGATATTTCGGCCAAAACCTCGACTTTCAGGGCAACCCCAATCAACTGCGCCATGCCACTTTCCGGGTCGAGGGACGCGGCATCTGAGGCCGCGAGCTGGTTGATGTTTTGGCCGCCGCGGCGCTGCGCGAATTGCCAGCTTGAACCAGGCTCGTGTCCGTAGCCGTGGGGGACGGCGACTGCGCCCGGCGAGAGCGCCGGATCGATGGCCGCGCGGATTTCGATGCTTCGGCCATTGGCTGAAAGCCGCACGCGACCGCCGCTGCGAATACCGAGGGCGTCTGCGTCCGCCGGCGCGAAGTGTGCGACGTGGGTGGGCAGACTCAGACGAGGATTGTCATGCATCCAGGAATTGTGACCCAGGCGCTCTCGACGAGAGATGAGTCGCAAGCCGGACGGCTGCGCGTCGAGCTGCCCGCGCAGTTCGTCGAGCCGCGCCCACACCTCCGGATCGTCGAGCACGATGGGAGTTGCGCTTCGACTGCGCAGGTAGCGCCCGGGCCGCTCTCGATGACCGAGGGTAATGCCGTGGGGAGCCGCGCGGAGCGCCCGTAGGGGACGCGCTCCGAGTGCACCGACCAGTAGCGGGAGGGCGAGGGCGCGTGGCCCCGACGCCTTCAGGGCCAGGCGGAGCGCCGCGTCCGCGCCGCGATTGCCGAAGAGGGGCAGCCGCGCGGCTGCGGCCAAGTCGAGCAAGATTTGCCATTCCGGCCGCCTTTCGCCGCGAGGCGCGACCACCGCGTCGGTCCACTGCACGTAGGGCACGGGTTGGAGTTGGAGCTGCGTAAGAGGGAAGTCTTCACGCTCCAGGAAATCCACCGCTGGCAGCACGTGGCTCGCGTGCGCACCCGTGTCGCTGACGAATAGGTCGACGCTCACGTGCAGCTCCAGCTCCTGCAACGCGGCGCGCAGCTTCCCGCCGTCGGGGGCCGAGAGCAGCGGATTACCCGCGAGGCAAATCAGCGCCCGTATCTGTCCAGGCCCGGGGGTTTGGATTTCGTCGGCGAGAATGGCTGTGGGCAGCGTCCCCAGCACGGTCGGGAAGTTGCCGACCCGGCTCCGGTGTGACGGCTCGCGATCGAGGCCGAGCAGACGCGCAAGTCCCGCAGTATCCGCTGCGCCCCGGATGATCAGCGCGCCGCCCGCCTTGTCCAGATTGCCGGTGACAAGCTCGAGGGCGATCTTCGCAGCGTAGGCGATGTTGCCAAAGCGTCCTTGATTGACCCCAGTGGAGAGGTGGCAGAAGGCGCCTGGCGCGCGGGCGAAGCCCCGTGCGAGCTGCTGCACGGTGGTGGCGGCGACGCCAGTGGCCGCTGCGACTCGCTCGGGCGAAAACGGCTGAACTGCGCGCTTCAGTGCGCTCAGACCGCTGGCGTGGGCGCGCACGGACTCCGCATCCAGAAGCCCCTCTGCGAAGATGACGTGGAGCAATGCGAGCAAGAACGCGGCGTCGGTGTCCGGGCGGATGGCCACGTGCTCGCCGACCATGCGTGCGGTCTCGGAACGCCGCGGGTCCACGATCACGACGCGGCCGCCGCGCCTTTCGATGGCTTGGAGCCGTTCGGTCATGCGCGGTGCGTTCACAAACGAGCTCTGGCTCACGGACGGGTTGGTGCCGAGCAGCAGCGCGAAGTGCGCCCGGTCCAGATCAGGAACGGGATGTGTTGCCGCAGAGCCGAGCATCTTGCGCGCTACAAAGAACTTGTTGTTGCAGTCCAAAGAACCGGCGGAAAAATAGTTGCGGGTGCCGATGGCTCGGATGAATGCGGTCGAGTAGATGGGCAGGGTGTACGAGAACGCGGAGGGATTGCCGACGTACACCGCCACGGCGTGGGGCCCATGGGTATCGATGATCTGACGCAGGCGCCGGCCGATGTCGCGATTGGCCTCCGCCCATCCGACGCGCTGCAGCTCTCCCCCGCGTCGTATCAGCGGGTGATCCACGCGCCCCGGGCTGCGGTGGATCTCTAGAAAGCGCGTCCCCTTCGCGCAGGCAAAGCCTTTGGAAACCACGTGATCTGGGTCGGGAGACAACGCCACGATCTGCTCGGCATCCACTTCTGCGATCAACCCGCAAGCGGCCTCACAGATCCTGCAGTAGGTAACTTTTGCTGGCATCCGATCCAGCATAAGCGCTCTGACTCGTGCCTGCCGCAGGCCAAGAAGAAAATGCGCCGCCATCCCGGGGTTTGCCACTAACCTTTGGCGACGTGGAGTGTCGGAAGGGGCGTGTGGTCGCGCTGGTCGCGCTAGTCGCGTGGGGCGCAGGAGGCTGCGGGCCCGGCGCGACGCCTCCCGCGCAGCCCAAGGCCAGCGCTGCGTCGGCACAGACCCGGCCTCGGGCGAGTCCCTTGGACTTCTCCGCGTCGGCCCAGTCACTCCCGGGCCGCATGCATGAGGATCCGTCCTGGCGCAACGCGCGGGGAAAGGACGCGCTGCGGGTCGCGGAGCTTGCGGATCGGGAGGGAGCATCGGGTTTGATCGAGGGTGTGCGTCTCGGCGGTTGGATCGGCCTGGTGGGCCTGCAGGCGTTGCCTTACGCGGCGGACGCGGAGGTGGCGCTCGGCCCGCTGTGCATGCTTGCCAAGGAAGCAGGTGATTCGGCCCGGGCCCACATCCTGCGTGCGCTGCTCTCCGTTGCTCAGCGCATGCGCGCCGACGTGGAGCGTGTCGCGGCTGAGGACATCACAAGCTGCCTTTCCACCCTCGCCAGCCTCAGCTCCGCCAAGCACGTGCCGCCGTCGCAGCGAGATCTGGCGGACGCTGCCCGCGTGCGCTTGCAGCAACTGCCACCCTAAGCCCAGTAAGAAGGGGGTGGAAAATCAATGGCTTCCGTTCGGACGGGGGCACAAAGTATGCTGCGGAAGTCGTGGTCAGCCTCGCCCCAGGTGCCGGATCGAATCCCTACCAGGCCGAGGGCTATTTGCATCAGCTGCTTTCCAAGGCGATCGCCGCGGGAGCCCGAGACGTGCATCTGAAGGTCGGCCAGCCCCCGGGCGCCCGGGTGCGCGGGGGGATCGTGTACTTTCGCGTTGACAAGATCAAACCGCAAGACACCGAAGCAGTGGCGCGGCACCTGATCAAGGATCCCGCGCTCCGGGGCGATCTAAGCGGATTCAACGAATACGATACGTCCTACGCTGCGCCAGGGATCGGCCGCTTTCGCGTGAACATCTATAGACAGCGCGGCACGCTCGCGATCGTCATGCGCGCCATCCCTTTCGAGGTGCCTGCCTTAGACAGCCTGGGCGTGCCCCCAGCGGTTGCGGATCTTGCGGAGAAAGAGCGCGGCCTAGTGCTTTGCGTCGGGGCCGCCGGCAACGGCAAGAGCACAACCTTGGCGGCCATGGTGGCTCATATGAACGAGGCCATGTCTCGGCATATCGTCACGATCGAAGACCCCATCGAGTACCTGCACACCGACGGCCGTTGCAGCATCAGTCAGCGGGAGATTGGCATCGATACCGATAGCTTCGCCGACGCGCTGCGGGCCAGTCTGCGCCAAGATCCCGATGTGATCCAAGTCGGCGAGATCCGCGATGCCGAGACCATGGAGATATCCTTGAAAGCTGCGGAGACGGGCCACCTGGTCCTGTCGACGCTGCATACGCCGGACGTCGCGCGCACCATCAACCGCGTGGTGGCGTTGACCCGAGGGGATCCCGAAGACGTGCGCGAACGCCTCGGTGACGCGCTTCAAGGGATCGTGGCGCAGCGCTTGCTGCCCCGAGCGGACGGCCAGGGCATGGCGCTCGCTACAGAGCTGTTGATTGCCACGGGTTCGGTGCGGGAGTCCGTCAAGCGGCCCATGGGCAACCCCTCCCTCAAGGAGCTGATGGAATCCGGGCAGGGCATGTACGGCATGCAAACCTTCGAAATGAGCGTGAAATCTCTGCTGCGCGAAGGGCTGGTGGACCGCGAGGTCGCCCGAGGTGCCATCGGGTTTTAGGGCTTCCGCGCGGGCGGGCGGCGCTGCGCGGCGTCGCCGCTTGTTTCCTCCAGGTGTTTAGGTTTGCGCGCCGCGACGGATCCGTGCGACGAACGCGGCATGTCCCTGCGATACGACTGGACTCGCGCCGAGGCGCGGGAGATCCACGACCTGCCGCTATTCGAGTTGCTCGACCGAGCACGCGGCGTACACCTGGCGTCCTTTCCCAATGGTGGTGTGCAGCTGTGCACGCTCATCAGCGTAAAGACCGGGGGCTGCCCCGAAGACTGCGCCTACTGCCCACAGTCGGCGCACTACGAGACCCCGGTGGCCGGGCAGAAGATGCTGAGCGTCGACGACGTGGTGGCGTCTGCCAGGCGCGCGAAAGAAGCTGGCGCCACGCGTTTTTGCATGGGTGCGGCCTGGCGGGAGGTCAAATCAGGTTCGGCATTCGACGGCGTGCTTGAAATGGTGCGCAAGGTCAAAGCGGAAGGGCTGGAGACCTGCGTGACCCTGGGCATGCTGAACCAAGAACAGGCCAGCAAGCTGAAGGCCGCCGGGCTCGACGCCTACAACCACAACCTCGACACCAGTCGGGAGCATTACAAGTCCATCATTTCGACGCGGAATTTCGACGATCGCCTCAGCACCCTGCGCCACGTTCGGGACGCCGGTATCACGGTCTGTACCGGCGGCATCATCGGCATGGGCGAGAGCATCGACGATCGCTGTGGTCTCTTGATCTCCCTTGCCACCTTGGAGCCGCATCCCGAAAGCGTGCCCATCAACGCCCTGGTGCGGGTGCCCGGCACACCCCTCGAGAATATGCCGCCCGTGGAGCCCTTGGAGTTGGTGCGCATGATCGCTGCGGCGCGCATCATGATGCCCAAGTCGAGAGTTCGGCTCAGCGCGGGGCGCTCGGACCTGTCTCGGGAAGCCCAGTTGATGTGCCTCTACGCGGGCGCCAACAGCATCTTCTATGGGGATACGTTGCTCACGACGCCCAATCCCGGCGAGAGCACCGACGACGCGCTGATCCGCGAGGCCGGGTTGAGCCGCGAAGCGCCCGCGGCGCCTTGAGCCGCTAGGCCGTCGCTGAGGTCCAAGCGCGTCACCCACAGCGTGCGCACGACACGTCCACCTCGCAGGACGTCGACCTTGCTGCGGCTGCGCTCGACGCGGCCCGGCAGTGCCTCGCTGGGCACGACGTCAAAGCGGCTGTCGTGCACATAGAGCACGACGGGTGCGCTTCGCCATTTTTCCCGCGGTAGCCAGCGATCAAAATCATCTGGGATGGGTGTATTGCATCCGACGCGGACGCTTTGCCCAACGGCCAGTTGGGCTTGTGCGCAGACCGTCCAGTGGGGTCCCACGACGACGGGCAGGCGCTGCGCGTCCAAGAGGGTGCGCTGGACGACGTCGGTCAACAAACGCTTGCCCGGGCCCCACGCGTAGAGGTCGTTGGTGAGGTCGTATCTGGGGTGGTAGTGCTTGCCAAGGAGACGCGGCGGGTAGTCCGTGCCGACCCAAAATAGCGCGAACGCGACGGCGATCGCCCCGACGGACAGCGCGATCCGCTGTAGGCGGGCGGCCAGGGGTGGCAGGCGCCCGAGTTGGACCGCGAGGGAGAGGTACATGGGCGCGATCCAATGTGGCTCCGCGACCCGGGACCAAAGACAAAGCGCGCCCAGCAACGCGCCGGGCACGACACAGGCGCGCCATAAAAGCGCAGACACGGGGTCTGCAGTCCGCGAGCGCCACAGGCTCCGAGCCACCGTCCACGCGCCGAGCAAGAATGGCGGCGTGACGTAGAGCAGCTGTCCGCCCAGGAGTGCTCCGACGTTGCGCAGTGATAGCCCGGCGGCTCCTTGGGTGCTGGATAGCCGATGCGTCAACATCGGCGCGCCCTGGGACCACTCCCAATAGACCCAGGGGTAGACCAACAGCAGCGCGAGGGCCGCACCCAAATACGGTCCCACCCGCCGACGCTGTACCGGACTTTGCAGGACGCATGCGGCGACCACTAGCGCGAGCAGACCACCGCTGACTTTGCTGAGCAGCGCCATCGCCAGGCAGGCGCCCAGGCCCAGGTAGCTCAGGGTGCCAGCTGTGGAATTCGGCGCGAGCACCTTCGCTCCGAAGCCGAGGGCAGCGAGCCAGAAGCAGGCCAGCAAGAGATCCGGCGTCAGGCCGAATAGCCCAATGGACAGCTCGGGCACCAGCGCTAGACACAGCACCGTGCGTAGCGCGCCGGAGCTTTCCGCACCCGCGCGCCAGGCGGCCCAGCCGCCAATCCACGGCACCAATGTGGCCAAGAGCGCAGACAAGAGGTGCACCGTGTAGGGCGTCGGCACGGCGCCGTTGCCCAAGATCTGACCGACAAATCCCACCAGACCGGGGTGGTCCAAATAACCCGGCTGGGGAAAGAGCGCGTAGCTCAGATACAGCGCTTCGGCGTCCCCGAAGGCCACCCGCTGCGCTAGGTATACGCGCAAGCCGAACAAAGCAGCAGACACCAGCACGCACACGCGCAAAGGCGAGAGGGCGCTGCCGGCCGTTCGGGGCGTTAGGCGTTGAGCCACGATCGGATCAAGGAAGCAACGCGCTCCGCCGGCGTCGCGCCAAGGGCACGCACCGCTGACGTAGGCTGCAAGGCGTGGCGCAGTTCGGCGATGGCCGCGCCGTACGCGGGGCGTTCATCGAGCACTTGGGATGCTTCCTGGGCCAGGGCGCTGCTGGTGAGGTCGTCTTGCACAAGCTCCGGAAACGCACGGCGCCCGAGGACCAGGTTGGGTAGTCCGATGTGGTCCACGAGCAGCAGCCGGCGTGCGACAGCTTGGGTCAGCCCGCCTGTTCGATACACGATCACGGGCGGCACTCCTGCCAGCGCACACTCCAGCGTGGCCGTCCCGCTGGCTACGAGGGCGACGTCGAAAGCCGAGAGCAGCGGTTTGCCCGACAGCCGCGTGGCACTGACGCCCAGGCGCTGCCCGGTGACTTCTGCCCAGCGCGCCACTTTTGCCGGCAGGGTGGGCGCGAGCACAATGCGTGCGTCAAATGCCCCGCGGTCCGCGCGAAGCTCCGAAACGGCGTGCAGCATGGCCGGTAGTGTGCGCCGCACTTCGGCGCTTCGGCTCCCTGGCATCAGAGCCGCTACCTCGGCATAGGGCGTCAAGCGCAGGCGATCCCGCGCCGCACGCCGGGAGATCGTCTTGGTTTCCCGCGCCGGGTGGCCGACGAAGGTGGTGGCGACGCCCGCGCGTGCCCAGATCGCCTGTTCAAAGGGAAGCACACATGCGATGTGATCCGCGGAGCGATGCAGGCTGTGCACTCGGCTGGCCCGCCACGCCCAAACTTGTGGCGGCGCGTACCACAGCACTCGCACGCCTTGTTTGCGGAGCTGCGCGCCGACGTGAGCATTGACCTCAGAAAAGCCGACCAACAGCGCCGCAGACGGGGGCTCGTCTCTGGACCGACGCAGCAGCTTGCGAGTCGCATGGGCAATTTTCGGCGCGTGTCTGGCTGCGTCGATCAATCCCATGGCTGCGCTGCCTGTCAGGTCCGCCACGCTGTGGCACCCCGAGCCTCGCAGGGCCGGGCCGGTCAGCCCAAAGCTGCGTTCACCCAGTAGATCCACCACCGCGCCTGCCATGGCATCCCCGGATGCCTCGCCCACACTCACCAGCAGCGCGCGCTGGCGCTGAGCGCGCGCTGCCAGCGCACGCTCCGGAATGATCACGCTCTGGGTCACTTCTGCGGGACGTTGGGGCGGATCTGATGCACGTTCACGGTCTTCGCGTAGACCTCGATGGACTTCTCCGCGAACTTGACCGCTTCGGTGTCCGAGTCTTTCAAGCGACCCCAATACTCGATGCGATACTTGTGCCCCTTATTCGGGCCGGCCGCGTTGGCTGGGGCGTTTGCGATCACCCACAGGGATTGGCGGTAGTCCGTATAGGCGCATTTCGGATTCGGATACTGCGCGTCGAAGTAGACGTAGCGAATGTCCCGTTCGCAGGAGCCAGGTTCCACCTCGGTGTTGGTCTCTTCGTCGAAATACCGCACCCGCGCGCCGCCCACGTCGTCGCCGCTGCAGTCGCGCACTGGCCCCGTCAGGATCGACAGGTCGTCCGGCGGGGACCAGCCCGGGAGCGGCACGACGAAAGTGGCGAGCTGGAGGTACAGATCCGGAGACAGGGTATTGCCCACGACCTTGCCTGGAACGGCAGGGACCTCTTCACCGAAGCCGACGAACTCCTTGGCGACGCCGGGCTTTTCTTTGACCCGGTAGGAAATGTACTTGGAGCTCGGATGCGGGAAGAAGAACTGGCCGTTGTTCAAGGTTGGATCGCCGGCGTTGAGCGGCCCCTTGGTGAAGGCCGTATGGAAGGGGGTCTTGTCGACGATGGCTTCGCCCTCGAATAGCTCAACCTCGATGTCGACCACAGCGTTGCCGCTGCTGAAGTCTTCGACCTGAAAGATATTCTGCGAAGACGGTGGGGCAGCGTCTGTTGCTGCGTCCGGCGCGCCTGCATCGGCCCCGCCGCCATCCGCCGCTGCGTCTGGGGTGCCGCCGTCCGTCGCGCTGCCGGCGCTGCCGCCAGAACCGCTGCTGCCACCAGAACCGCTGCTGCCACCGGATCCGGTGATGCAAGACCAATCCGGATCGAGCAATGCGTCGTTCTTGCCGCGAACCTTCATCACCGGCATGGCCGCGCCGCAGCACTGCTCTGGCGCGCCGCCTTTGCACTCGCCACTAAAGCCCAGGGGCGTTGGGCCGCAGGCGGTGGCGCCGCCGGTTCCGCCCCCAGTGCCTCCGGTGCCTCCGGTCGCTGGGTCACTGCCACCTTCGTCGCTCGAGCATGCAAGCGCGACCAGTCCCATCCCCACGAAAAACACCGATGTCCAAGCTGCAAGCGATCGAGCCACGGAAGGCCTCCTTAGTCGTGTTCGAGTTTTACCCCATTGCGCGCGGAGGTCGAAGCCGCCTTTGTCGCCTTCGGCGACGCGCCGCGAAAAGCAGCAGGCCGGAGAGCAACAAACTTCCTCCCAAGCGCCCGGGACTATTGGTCGATCCTGGGGCCGTCGTGCAGCAGCCCTCTGGCTCGGTGCGCCCCTCACATTCGCTGCGGGGATTGCAGCATTCCGTCGAAAACCCGTGGCGTGGCGTCGGGTCGCAACTCTGGTCCGAGCCCGGTGGGAACAGCGTGCAGACCCCGGCGACGTCGTCGGGCTCCAGAGTGCGCAGTCCGGCCTCGCCGAGTTTGTATTGGGCCTCCATGGTCGCGTCCTTCTCACAAGAATGCGACAGGCCCAGGAAGTGACCTGCTTCGTGGGTCACGATGGAATCCAGATCGGCCTGTATGTTGGTGTCCCCCAGGGTCAGCGGACTTTGGATGGAGTTGATCTCCACGTCGGCATCGAAGATCTCGCCGGTCTTGACGTTGAAGGTGATGGTGGTGAGGGCGAGAGTGGCGTTCGCCCCGGAGTACGGCCAGTAGTCATCACGGAACATCCACACGTTCGCGTTGCCGGCGGTCTGATTGTACTCTTGGCGGTCGCAGCTGATCGCGCCAAAGTCCGAGAGCTGCAGACTCGGGCCCACACCTCCGCAGTCGACGCCCATCCACTTGGCAAAGGCGCCGCCGACGATATTTCGGGTGGTTTCAAAATCGATGCCTCGCAGCGGCGAGGCGTCCCGCTGAATGCCGAAGGAGATGCAGCGCCCTCCCCAATACAGCGGCTTGCCCCCTTCCAAACAAAAGTCGCAGCTGGGATTCGGAGTGCACTGCCCCGGCCCGCAAGTCGTGGTGCGGCAGAACCCGAAGGCGGGCGTTGCCCAGAGCGCGCTCAGGGCCAATAAGAGCGGCACCAGCCTGCGGCTACTTTTCACGCGCGAAGGCCTCCGAGATCAACCGCTCCGCGTCCGGGAGCGCCCGCCCGGCGAGCAACTTGGAAGCCGACTTGTCAGCGTCGATGAGCTCTGGCGCTCGGGGACTGCGTCGCAGCCGTCGCGCGCCGCGCTCGTCGGTGAAAATGGGGAAGTGCCCCTGGGCCATGCCCATCACGCCATGCAGACCTTGGTGCTCCGGCAACAGGAACAGCGTCGCGGTTTGCCCGAGGATCAGAAACGCTTCGCCGTGCACGATTTGTCCGACGTCGCCGACCTGTCCGCCCAGGGTGCGCACCAGTGCCTCGGCGCCTGGCGATTGCCCAGCAATGGTCTGTTCCACTCGCAGGCGGGTGGTGGTGACGATGCGACGACTGCGCCCGACGGTTTCCCAGCGGCTCTGGGCGGTCAGCGCGGTGCCGTGCACACAGCAGCGACTGCCCTGACGGAGTTCGGCGAGACTCAAGCCGCGGGCGACGCTTGCCAACGCGGGCGTGGGCAGCAGAAGGGATACGCTCGAGCCGAGTGTCCAGCTGAGAAGGGCGCGGCGACTCGGCATTGGAGGGCAGGCTACCGCGAAATGCCCGGGTCGGCCAGGGCATCCACTTGCCGTGGCCGGGGCAGCAATCGACGTGCGGTGGCAGTGCGCTATAAGAGCCGGGAGCCGCAGCCTGCCATCATGTCCATCTCGGAATCGTCCTCACCCACGCCTGTGCTCTCGCGCGTTCAGCCGAGCCTTCCCCAGGAGCTGTCGCGCTATCTGACCCAGCACCGCTCAAAGGTCGAGGAGCAGATCCGCAGCGGAGGGGCGGAGGCAGGTCTTGCCGCGGGAGTGCATTATTCACGTGCCATCGACGGGCTGTTGTGTGCGCTGTTTTCCGCGGTCGAGGCGGCAATGACCCTCGAGGGCACGTTCGTGCCCGTCAGCCTGGCGGCGGTCGGGAGCTACGGGCGGGGCGCCGTGAGCTTTTCCAGTGATCTTGATCTGCGGCTGCTGTGCGCCGGTGATGTCGCGTCGGCCGCTCAGCCCGTTGCCGAGGCCGTGCTGTATCCGCTCTGGGATTCGGGCTTGAGCATTGGGCACCAAGTCGTCACCGAAGACGAAGTGATCGAGTTGGCGCAAGGGGATCTGCCCACGGCGACGTCGCTCCTCGATTGGCGGGTACTTGCGGGGCCGGACGCGGCAAGCAAGCGCATGCTAGCCCGTGCGTTTGAGGGCATCTTTGGCCCGGGGAAGATCCAAGAATTCCTCGATCGATTGGCGGCGCGCGCCGTCGAACGCAGCGCACGCTACGGCGGCTCGGTTTACCTGCTGGAGCCCGACGTGAAGAACGGCCCGGGCGGAATACGTGATCTCGACATCGCGTGTTGGGCGGCACGCGCGCGCTTTCGAGTGCGTGACCTGAAAGAGCTGGTGCATCTTGGCGTGCTCATTCCCAGGGAATACACCCGGGTTGCGGAGGCCGCGGAATTGGTTTGGCGCATCCGCAATCTGCTGCATGTGCACGCCGGGCGTCGCTCGGACCGCCTGAGCTTCGAGCGCCAAGAAACCCTAGCCGAGGACATGGGATACGGCACGGGAGGGCAAGCGGTGGAGCGCCTGATGCGCGACTACTACCGCAATGCTCGGGAACTCGAGCGTGCCCGCGACATGCTACTGGCTCGGGCGGCGCCGCCGCCGACCCGCCGCCCCCATTGGCAGAGCTTGGGCGGGGGGCTCGTGCGCCTGGCGGATTCTGTTACGTTGGCGCATCCGGGAGCGTTGGACGCGGAGCCCGCACTGGCCCTGAGCTTGTACGAAGAAGCCGTGCGGCGGAACTTGCGCGTGAACGAGTACGCCCGGGATGCCGTGATCCGCGCAACAACGAGTGACAACTTCGGGGAGCGGCTGCGCGCCAGCCCTGGAGCGTCCCGTTCGTTCCTGCGGCTGTTGACGACCGCCAAGCGCACGCGCTTCCGCCGCGGTTCGGTGATGGCCGAAGTGCACGACGTCGGCCTTTTGGTCGCGATGATTCCTGAGTTTTTGCCGGTGATCGGTCGCGTGCACCACGACGTGTACCACACGCTGACTGTGGACGCGCATTCCGTGGCCGCGGTGGATCGGCTGCGGGCGATGGTACGCGGGGACCTTGCGGCAGGGTTTCCTCTGGCGCCGCGCATCGCCGCCGAGGCTGCCCGTCCCAACCTGCTTTACCTGGCCACCCTGCTTCA
>CALMUT010000182.1 GCA_937872925.1 uncultured Myxococcales bacterium
GCGCCGGAGCCGCGACGGGAGGCAGCGCCGGAGCCGCGACGGGAGGCAGCGCCGGGACTGCGGGAAGTGGCGGAGGCAGCGCAGTCCAAGGCAAAGTCGTCGACTTGCTGGGTTTGGCCGTGCCCAACGTTCCGGTCGTCATCGCAGGCCAACAAACCGCGACGGGCGCAGATGGTTCGTTTTCGATTCCGAACGTTGCGGCCACCTATACCGCATCGATCGTTTCCCCCAATGGCGTTGCCTATGTCTACGTAGACCTCAAGCGCCGCGACCCGCAGTTGCAGTTGCGCATGCTCGCGCAGAAGGAGCAGACCGGGACGCTGAGTGGGCATGCCCCGGCATTGAAACCAGACTTCGATACCAAGTCGCACCATGCCGTCTTCGCCTCGGAAAATGGCAGAAGCGATCCGAGTTTCAGCTCTATCTTCGACTCCACGACTTGGTCTGTGACGCCTGAGTGGTACGGCGCGTCGACAGTGAGTGGCTTTGTGCATCTCATTCAGCGCACCAAAGACGCGCAAGGAAAAACCCTTTCGTATTCTGCTTATGGCCGTTTGCCCGTGACGCTCAGCGCGGGAGGCAGCCTCACCCAATTGCCCATCGCTGTGTCGAACCCGGCTGAAGGTAAGCTAACCGGAACCGTGACGGTGCCCAGCGGCTACACCCTGAAACTGAAGCGCGTCGATACGAACTTCAGCGACACGTCGAGTGTGCACCTGCATACTGACGCGACCGCGGCAGCCGCGTTTGACTTTCTCACTTTCGACGTTGGTAGCCAGATCTCCGGATTTACTCTGTTGGTTTCTGCTGACGGAGCTGGGGATACCGCCATGCAGATCGTTCCGGCCAACGCGACTCAGAACGTAAACGTGACGCTCCAGAAGCCACCCGCCTTGATCACGCCGGTTGCGAACGCGACAGGTGTGACGACGTCTACGAGCTTTTCTGTCGCGGAGATGAACTCGTCCGTCAGTGTGATCCACTTCATTCCGGACACCAGCGGTCAGCCAAACGTGTATGTGATCACGAGCGCCAACACGGCGACGATCCCGGACCTGTCCGGTCTGGGCTTGGCGCTGCCTTCCGAGGCGGGCTACCGCTGGCAGGTTCTTGGAGTCGGAGGTTTCACCGACACCGACAGCACTGCGGGAAAAGACGGCGTGTTCGACGCCGCCGAGTACAATCTGTCCCGTCGCAAGCGCGTCTCCGTATGGCGGAACTACGGGATCTCCGAGATCCGCAAGTTCACGACCGGGAAGTAGTGCGAAAATCTCGGCGGCCGGGTGCGCGGACGCGCCGCGCGCTGAGGCTTGCGCCCTGACTCTACGAAGATGACACATCGGGCAGATGCGAGTCGCGGTGGCGTCACCGCAACCCATCAATCCCCAAGGCGTCTACAGCAGTTGAGCAGAATCTGCGCAACTTGGACGTCCGTTGTGGCAAGACACCGAAGGCGCGGCGCATGCGCTGACCATGAACCCGTGAACCGCGACCGCCCGATGGACGCTCGACGTGACGAGTGGTACGTTGTTGTCAACGGGGGAGAACGCGATGAACTGGCACGCCAGGCCGCACAGCGGGCAATCGTTGGCTGGGCGCACTAGCCCGGCACCCGCTGTACTCTGGGCCACAGTTGCAGCTTGCGCGCTCGCCGCCTGCGGCAACTCGCCGCCCCCCGAGGGGCCCGGAGACGGGGACTGTGCCATCGACATCATGCTCTCGGGCGCCATCAACGATCACGTTAGCGGCCCGCAATACTGTGCGGCGAGCGGCAGGTACAATTCTCCGGCGCCACAGGCGAAAACTTGGATGGAAAGTCCGCACGGCTGGATCGGGATCGAGCTGTACGACATTTCCGAAGGACAGGTGGGGACGTTCCAGGCGACGCTCTCCATCAGCAAGAATGGCGCGGGCGCGGGCGGTTGGGCCACCGCTGTCGCCGGCTGCGAAATCGCTATTAGCGAATGGCGTCTCATCGACGACAACTTTCAGGACTTCTGGGAGTACCGCTATTTCGGGACGGGGACCTGCAGTGCGTCCGCGAAGCCGTTTGGAAAACAGACGGGCGAGATCACGTTGAGCGAATTCACCATCAAGAACTGGTTTCTCTGGTCCCATTGAGCTTCAAGAATGGAAGGCTGCCTACACAAGACTGACGAGAACGCTGCCGGGACACACGCGGGGAAAGGGACATGAGCAAGATCGAAATCGGATTGGGTGGGCGTACCGCCGGCGCGAACGTAAGCCGTGCCTTTCTTGCCGCGAGTTCGGTGGCGGGCGCGCTCGCTCTGATAGCGTGCTCCGACGACGAATCGGGGCCCGGAAGACCGAACGGCGGAACGGGCGGCGTCGGGGCAGCGGCGGGCGTGAGCGGCAGCGGCGGCAGCAGCGGCAGCGGTGGGGACAGCGGCGGCTCAGCGGGCACCGGTGGCAGCGTTGGGAGTTACTGGGACACGCTGCAGTGGGCGGCGTGCTTGAAAGTCGTGCGCGAGATTTGTGAGCGCAGCGTGGCCTGCGCGCCCGCGGATGCAGCGTGGAAGTACGGCGACTCGGATCAAGTGAACCGCTGCGTGGCAGCTGAGCGCGAAAAGTACTGCTTCAGCGTTTCACAACCACACCAGTCCTCGGACTCGTTGGGTTGGCTTGCCTGCGCCGCCGCCGAGGCGCCGAAGTTGGACTGCGCTGAAGCGTTCTACTTTCCCTTCTATCACCTGAGCGTGACTTGTGGCGGATACCCCAACGGCACGCAGCCAATTGGGGGCCTCTGCGTACACAACGCTCAGTGCTCGACCAAGTCCTGCGAAACGTCAAAGACGCACCTCGGCTGCAGCCAGTGCATCGATAGCATTGCGGTGGGCGGGGACTGCAGCCAAGGCAAGACGTGCGCGAGCGGGGCGCGATGCGTCGCGGATGTCTGCGTCAAAGAGCTTCCGGAAAATGCGCCTTGCACGCCTCTCACTGCATGCGGTCCCGGCCTCGCCTGCCGGGAAATCTCGGGCACTGAATCGCAGTGTCGCAAGTACGCACGCCTAGGCGATCCCTGCGACGCCAGTTTGAAGCAACCCTGCGCACCCTACTTCCCACTGCTTTCCTACTCGTCAACCGTGGTGTGTGAAGCCGGGGTCTGCACCTGGAAGCCCGCCGCGCCGTTTAAGCGTGCGGTCGGCGAGATCTGCGATGACGTGGCCATCATCGACATCTGTGGTCAAGAATACGCTGCGGCCGATGCGCGCTGTGACAAGGACTCTGGCAAGTGTGTTGCGACCGTGGGCGAAGGTGAGGACTGCGATTCAGCACGTCCCTGTGATCGCGGCAACGGCGCCGCCTACTGTATTCAAGGCAAGTGCAAACTCGCACCCGTCGACGTTCCGAACTGCTACAAATAGGTCCGCAGCGCTACTGCGCCCGCACGCTTTTGCGCCCTCTAGACCGCTCGCGTTTCCGTCATCGACCGGAGGACGGCGGCGCTGCCAGCTAGCCTCGACTCATTCGAGCAGAAAGCTGAGCAGCCACAGCAGGAAGAAGCCGCCGATCATGACGAACGCGACCAATAGACAGCCAACGTTGACGATGAGGGGGCGGTTGTTCTTCGGCGGTGGCCCGGGCTGCGCGCCTTCGAGCCATGCGCGGCGGTGGTTCTCCATGTGGCCGATGAACTGGTCGAGGGTGCTGTTCATGAAGCCAAAGGGGTCCGCCAGCGCCAAGATGCTGGCTTCATAGCGGAGCACGGACCGCCCGGCGTCCGCGGGCAGGGCGGTGATGCTTAGCTCCATCGGGTTGGTCCAGCCGAAGCCCTTGGAGAACTTGAGATTCAGGGTCGTGGCGTCGTCCCGGACGCAGCGATAGCTGGGAATGGCGTAGCCAGCGCTCCGCGCTAGGGCAAACGCGTGCTCCGGTGGCATGTCCAGCATGACCTCGCGCAGTCGACTCGCCATGGGGGGCGCAGCTTGGTCTGGACCCGCTTCGAGTACAAGCGTGGTGCTGCGGCCGCAGCCGCCCGTTAACTGAACGCTTCCAAAAGCCCTGGCGGCGCGGGCTTGGGGACTTCGACCTCTAGCTCATGGTCCAGCATGGCATCGCCGTCGAAGATGAAACGCCCACGGAACAGATTCCACTGCAGCAGATGTGGGATCCAAAGCCTGTCGTCCGCCCACATTTCGTCAAAAGGGATCCTACTGATGGGTGTCCAAAGGGGAATCGCCTCATCGGTTTCACGGGGATCCCCGACCAGGTCTTCGGCGCGGAAGACACCGCAAAACAGGCTATACCCGTCGGTGAACTGAAAAGAGAGCTCTCCCAGGCGAGTGACGTCCCGCGGTGTCACGCACAGCTCTTCCTGCACTTCTCGGATCGCGGCTGCTCGCTCGCTCTCGCCGGGGCAAAGCCGGCCGCCCGGAGCGTTGATCTTGCCCGCTCCCAGGCCGCGCTTCTTACGGATCAAGAGCACTTCTTCGTTGCGGATCACGAAGAGCAGCGTTGCGTGGTCTTTGGGGATCCAGCTAGCCCAGGGGATGTCCGCCACCGTCCGCATGTTTCATGCGCGTGCATACACCAGCGCCGTGCGGGTCGAAAGAGGCGGTCCCGTCGCTTCGCATTGACCTGACGCACTACGCCGATAAGCATGCGGACGTGGCGAAGAAGAAGGTACTGATTCTGGGCGGTGGTCTCTCGGCGCTTTCTGCAGGCATTCACCTGTTGCAAGAAGGCGGGGACCAAAAATTCGAAGTGAAGATCCTGTGCATGGAGCATCGCTTGGGGGGCAAAGCTGCAAGCTGGCGGCTCCCGGACGGGCGCTTTATGGAGGTCGGTTTTCACGCGGTGTTCGGCTACTACCGCGCGATCCAACAGTTGCTCGCGCGGGCCGGTCGCCCCGTGGACAACCCCCAGTACTTTACCCCAAACGACGGAGTGCACCTGATGTACGAGGGGGGCGCCCGCGCGGTAAACCGTCTGGACATCCCGTCGGGCCCCCTCGATGTTCCCGCGCTATTCGACAGTGGTTTTGTTGGCTATCAAGGGATGAGCTTCACGGAGAAGCTCGCGGCTGCGAAGTGGATGGCGACCATCGGCGCGCGGCTTCTGCTGACCCAGGTCGATCCGAAGGTCGACGAGCATTCGTTCACCGCGTACTGCGTGGACAGCGGCCTGGACATCGAACTGACGAAGAAGAGCTGGTTTCGCTACGTGCTGGACCTGGCATTCAACTATCCCGCGCCCGGTTCCGCGTACGTGGGCATGTACGGTTTTCAGCGCCTGATGGGGCCCGACAACAGCACCGTGCACTACTTGAACGGCGGGCTCTCGGACATCATCATCCGACCGATCACGCAGTTGTATACGCAGCTAGGTGGCAGCATCGAGTTCTGTACCAAGGTGACGCGCATCCGTCTCGATCCGACCAACAAGCAGGTAACCGAGTTGGGGACTCGGGCGATGGCCACTGTCACGCCCATCCCGGGTGAACCCGACCATGTCAGCCCCACCCCCATCGGTGGTAGCTACGCTCTGACCGAATACCCGGTTGGCGACCCCGCGCCCGGGGCAGGCGCCGCCGAACAACTGCGCAGCCTGGGACCGGACTTCGACCACGTGCTCAGCACACTGCCCCTGGACAGCCTGTGGACGCTACTGCGCACGACGCCCGACTTCGAGAAGGCGGTCTTGGACGTTCCGAATCTGCGGCGGATTTCCAAGCTACGTAGCGTCGCCTCGCTTTCGCTACGCGTGTGGTTCCCCCAGCCAGTGATGCCGTCGGACTACACCACCGTGGTGATGGGCGCTCCGCAGCCCGCGGCAACCCTCATCGACTACAAGAATCGAGTCAGCGAGATCACACAGTCCGCATGGGGCTCCGTTGTCGAGTTTGAGGGACAGGAAGGGTTGCACGGTCGACTTTCGGATTTGGAGATCGTTTCCGAACTACTCACCAAGTTCGAAGACCTGCCCTTCGTCGACAGTACGAAAGTGAACGTTTCCCACGTGCTCAATCAAACCAACGGGCACAAATGGGAGTTCCGGCGCAACACAGCCCAGCATATGCGCTACTTGTTGATGGAACCCGGCCACTTCAAGTATCGGCCCGTGCAGACGGACCGCTTCTACGCGAATCTCACCCTTGCTGGCGATTGGATGAACGGATCCCAACCCACGGCCAGCATGGAGGCCGCCACGCGTACTGGGCGGGTTGCGGCCAACCTGCTCCGGGACACCGAAGGTCTACCCGACGCGATCGCCTGAGGTCACAACGCCTGTTGCGACATTTGGAACGTCACAACGATGGTCGTGCGATCCGCGCTTGGATCCACCTCGAGCTTCGCGGCGCTGGCTGCGCCGTGGAAGCAAGGGTTGATGGTCTTGGCGCCCATGCCTGCATGCGACGCGGAGACGCTCTTGCGCTCTCCCTTGACGAATAGATAGGTGATCAGCACTCGGCCTTCCAGGTCGGCGATCTCCTTCTTGGTCTCCGCATAGCAGGTCTCGAACGCCTCTTGCTGTGCCGTCAATGCGCTCTTGAGGGCGTCTTCGCTCACGCCACCGCCTTCGATTTCGACTTTGGTCAATTCTACGTGGCGGGGCGGAGCTTCGGGCGCTTCAACGGCCTCCGGGCTTTCGGGGGATTCCGGGGCGGCTTCCACTGGAGTTGGAGAGGCCTCGGGTGCCTGTGGTTCGGGCGGCGCGCCGCCACAAGCACAGGCCAAGGCACACACGGTGACGGACGTGAAGCGGTGGATCATGGGGCGAAGTCTACACGTTCTTGCGCGAGCGCAAAGTGAGTCATACTGCGTGCAGTAGTTGCGATCAGAGGAGCGGACCATGGTGCGTGCGGGACTATTGCTAACGATGCTTTCTCTCGCGGCGTGTTCGAGCGACGGGTCCTCGGGGCCGGCGTCCGGGGGCGCTGCGGGGTCGGGCGGGAGCCCCAGCGGAGGCAGTGCCGGCGTCGCAGCGGCGGGCAGCGATGCAGGGACAACGGACGCTTCTCTGGGCGGAGCCCCCAGCGGCGGCACGTCCAGTGGCGGCACGTCCAGTGGCGGCACGTCCAGTGGCGGCACGTCCAGTGGCGGCACCGGCGGAGCTGCGCTGATGAAAGGTGGCAGCGTGACCGGGACTCAGGCTGTCGCCGGGATCTCCGGCACCAGCCATCCGAGCTACAGCTTTTCTGCCGGCCTTGCCGACAGCATCTCCACCCCCAGGGCCGGTAGTTGCACGACTGCAAAAGACGGCTCCTGCACCATCTACACCTGCTCGTCGCCTAACCCAAGCGCCGATGCCGGCGCGCTCCCGCCGCAGGCAAGTGCGGGGACCATTAGTTTGTCCGGCGCTCTTGAGGCACTCACGCTGACGCCGAAGGCCGACGGAAGCTACGGATTTCTGGGGGGCTCCAAGTTGATGTGGAAGGACAAAGCGCAGCTGACGCTCACTGCCAGCGGCGGCAAAGTGCCAGGGTTTTCTGCGACCTTGGACGGCGCGGGACCGCTCCTGGTGCTGACGCCCAATATGGGCCCCGCCACGCCCCTGACCCTCAACCGCAACCAGCCCTTTTCTTTGACCTGGTCCGGGGCCAGCGTCGGCACCGCCACCGTCAGCTTGGCGCGCTCGCTACAAAACGCTGCCACTACGGATAGCGTGTCGGTGTCCTGCACCTATCCGGCATCGGCAGGCGCGGCGACGATACCAACAAGTACTCTGCTGAAAATCCCGGCGGCGGGCAACGGCTCGATCAACGTGTACGCCGGGGATCAAAAGCAAATCATCGCGGGCGCGTGGCTGGTGTACGTCACGGAAATATCCGGTAGCAACGCAGCTTCAGTCACGTTCATGTAGGGGCCTCTCGGAACGGCGTGCCCAATGACGCTCAGTCGCGGGCGACCCAACTGACCCGAAAACGCCAGCGGCGGGGACTAACGAGCTCGAAGGTGGTGGGGTAGGGGGTCCGCCCCAACATGGAGATGATCGTGTCGCTCCAGCCCGCCATCACTTCCGGGATGCCTTTAGGCAGGTCCGGGTCGTCAAGCTGTCCTACTAGGTAGTCGTTGCCCTCTTCAACTACGACAAAGGACCCAGCCGTGCTCTGTCGACTCCACACGCTAGCGGCGCGGTTGAAGACAAGCGCGGGCGTCGCAAACTTCAAAAAGATGCGATAGATGAGATGCACCTGGTAGCGGGCCGCCATGGCCCCCAGTTCCCGCAATTCGGTTGCGTCGTCGTTCACGGCTTCGCCGAACGCTTGCATCAGTTCGTGCAAGTGCGCCCGCTCGTACCAACTGTTTGCGTAGATCGGCTGGCCGTAGAAATGCCGGCCATCCGGGCTCATATGGTCCTCCACGCGAGCCCAGAGAGCACTGCGTTCTCTTTGCAACGGAGTCACATAGGAAAGGATGGCGTATCCCTTCACTTTTGCCGCCTCGCTTGCCATTTCGCCTCAGCGTCAATCTACGGCAACGGGGCCTTCGGGCGTCCAGCGATAGAACCCAAGCCCAACCTTCTTGCCGATGCGGCCCGCTCGGACCATCTGGCGAAGCAGCGTTGGCGGCCGGAACTGGTCTCCAACTTCTCGGTGCAAGTGCTCCAGTATCGCCAATCGCACGTCCAAACCCACGAGATCTGTCAGTTTGAGCGGCCCCATTGGGTGGCGGTAGCCGAGCTCCATGGCGCGATCGATGTCCTGCGCGAGTGCGACTCCCGACTCCAGCATGCGGATTGCTTCGGCGCCGAGCGCCACGCCCAATCGACTGCTGGCGAAGCCGGGGAAGTCATTGACGACGATCGGCTCCTTCTGGATTTGCCTTGCAAAAGCCAGGGCGCGCTGGATCGTGTCCTCGCTGGTGCCGAGCCCGCGCACGATCTCCAGTAGTGGCATCACCGGGGGCGGGTTGAAGAAGTGCAGCCCGACGGTTCGCTCAGGCGCGGCGATGCTGTTGCCGAGCTCCGTCAGCGACAGGCTCGAAGTGTTGGATGCCAACAGCGCTTCTGGGGACACACAGCCCTTCGCGCGTGTCATCAGATCGATCTTGAGCGCCATTTGCTCCGGGGCTGCTTCGATGACGATCTGCGCGTCGCTGCACGCGCTCTCCAGATCCGTCCCTGGCTCCACGCGGCCGCCCGCCGCTTCGCCTTCAGCCGCGCTCAGCTTGCCTTTCTCCACCATGCGCGTCAGCTGCGCGCGGATTGCCTGCTCCGCTTCCGCCAGAACCTTCGGCGCCACATCGAAGAGGCCGACGCTGATGCCGTTTTGCGCGGCAAGCTGCGCAATGCCTCGGCCCATGGTGCCCGCGCCCAAGACGCTGATGCGAGTGACTTGCGACATGTGATGGCCCCTTGTCTGTTCTCGGCTACCAGCGCGATCTACACGCGCAGAGCATTCTTGCCCAGCGCTCCGTCACAGGTCACGCACGTTCGGGGCACGTGATGGTGGTGGTACACTTGGCCGCAGCTTCCGCATACACGCGCGTCGCGCTCGAGAGTGATCATTTCGTCGCTCTTGGCGCAACGGCGGCCGGCAATCTGCAGGTCTTTTACGACCAGACGCTCGCCGTCGCTCTCCCGTGCCTCGGGCAAGCCGTCGACAGCGCTGCGCTTGAGGTCGAGCACCTCGGGGACGCGTTCAGCCGCTTCCTTCAGCACCCACGCGATCGCCAGCTTGTGGGCCGCGACGGGCAGCTCCAGCTTCGTGCCGTCTCCGCTGATGACGATATTGGAGCCGACCATCTGGATGCTCTCCACGTCGCACCACAGCAAACGGACGAGGTCCGAGCCGCGCTCGATGGCCACGCCACCATCGCCGATCCTCACGGGAGCGCCGCTGACATCGCCGAACCACATCGCGGCGCCAAGTACGACAGCTCCGCCGGCGACCAGATAGGTCCCATAAGATAGCGCCGGATCACGGAGCCATTGGGCGTAGACCCCGGCTCCCAGCGCGAGCGCGCCCGCTGCTCCAAGCAGGGTCGAACCCTTCGAGCTCTGCATGGCGTCTGCGACGAAGCGGCGCTCGTAGCGCTTCTTCTTCGCGGGGCTTTTCTTCTTACGTTTCTTGGTGCTGGTTTCGGCCATGAGAAGGGCGTGGACGTTAGCGAAAAACCGACCCGCGTGGCAGAGAAGCCTGCGGATGACCCTCGGACCGGGGCAATATCCGCAAAAAGCAGTGAAGTTGCAGCCGCGGGCCGCCCCGGGACGACGGCTGGAAGCGGCCGGCGCGCCTGTTCGCGGGATACGCGGTAAAACATCCCATGTCGTCTCGCCGCCGGCGCTTGCAGGCGCTTCTGTACGCATTGCCCGTGTTGGCCGTGGCCGTCGTGGGCATCGCGGTACTGGGGCCAGGCGCCGACCGGCCGTATCGCGCGGCGCGCGTCTACGCCGGCCCGACCCAAGGCGTGGAGTCGTTGCCAATGCACGTGGTGGTCGTCGACCGCATCGGCGAAGTGGAGGTCGGCGTTGCGGGGCACGAAGTGGATGTCAGTCTGCGCGTCGGCGCGGACAAGGTGTTGCACAAGCGTGTGACTACCGATGCACGCGGCCACGCCTGGCCGACCTTCGCGTTGCCAAAGCATGCGGGGGCCCTAAAGGTCAGCGTGCAGGACGGCGGTCGGGACATCGGCAGCGCGCGCGTCGACTTGAGCCGCTCAGCATGGTTGGCGAAGGCGCGCGGCAGGGGTGGTTTCTTGAAAGGAAAACGTGCCGGCACGTTGCGCGTAGACGTTTCGCCCGCACGGGGAGTGCTAGCCGTGCCGTTCCCGGACCACTTGGTCGTCCAGGTCAGCGAGGCTAGCCGGGCCGTGGCTGGAGCCCGGGTCACCCTCTCCAAGGAAGACGGAGGATCCCAGAAACCCGTAACGACCGACGCGCACGGACGCGCGCAGTTGCCCTACTTGGCGTTGGAGCATGCCTTGAGCGTGAAAGTGGTGGCAACGGCCGAGGAGGGACGCAGCGGCTGGTTTTGGGGCGCGCTGCCGGTCGTGCCAGGCGCCCTGGATGCGCGCCTGACGGAAGCGGGTATTCGACTGGAATCTGCCATTTTGCGCGACGTGGCGTACGTTGCCCTGCTCACGCAGGCGGGGCGGCTGGATCACGCAGCGATCACCCTCGAACCGGACGGCCGAGGAGGCGCTGTGGGGCTGTGGAAAATCAAGCCACCGAAAGAGCAGCGCAGCTGGTGCATGGTGTCTAGCGAATCGGACTTCAATGCACCCGCAACCGTGGGTTGGCCGATGTACGTGCCGAGCGCGCCCGCGTTGGCCGACACCTTTGCCGTCCCGGACGTCGAGTTGCTCGACGGAGCTCCCGCCCGTTACTTGGTCCAAAAGGGCCGGCGCCTTCGCGCGCGCTATTTTGCTGGCGCCTTTGTCATTGCGGCGGCTTTATTGGCACTCGGATTGATGGCTCTCGACAGCCGTCTCGCGAGTCGCGACTTGCTTCGCCATCTGGCCGCCGCTGGGGCGTCGGACGAAGAATTGGCGCAGCTGACGTCCAAGTCCCTATGGCCATTCATCGTCTTGATTGCATTAGCCAGCGTGCTTTTGGGCTTCGCGCTGCTAGCGCTCTTGATCCTGGCCCAGGGCATGTAGGCTCAGAGCGTCGGCGTTCCAGCGCTTGGCGCCCGCGTCGCGCTCTTTGGTGCGGATCTGATAGGGTTCGGGCGTCATGCGCACGCGAGGGTTTCCATCGAGCTGGGGGGCTATTGTCTGCGCAATCGCTTGTGGCAGCGGGGCTGGCCCGAAGCCCGCGGTTGCAGAGCCGGCGCGGGCGGCGCCGCGGCCCCGCCCGGCCACGAGCATCGGCGCTGCGACCGCGGAACGCGTGAAACTCGCCTGGGAAGCAGCTGCCGGTGGCTATGGTCGGGCTGTCGCCGTCAGCAGTGTGCACGAGCGGGTTGCCTATGCGAGCAAAACGCATGTTGCGCTCTACGACCTGCGCAGTGGCAAACTGCTCGCCAAGGCAGAGCCATGCAATGAAGTTGTGCATACGGGGCTCTCCTTCGTCGGAGCGAAGCTGCATTTGGTGTGCGACGATCAGCTCGTCAGCTACGCCGCGGACAAGTTGATCGCGGTGCAGGCACCGTCTATCGCGGCCCAAAAGGTCACCGCGGCGGCGTTCGTTGGGGAGCGGTTGGCCCTCGGACATCGCGACGGAGTCGTGCGTGTCTACGATCTGAAGAAGGGGTCCAAGATCGAGGTCGTGGTTCCTGGGCCGCCAATCGACGTGAAGAGCCTCGCGCTGTCCGCGGATGGCAAACGTTTGGCCGTTGCTTGGGTGCAGGGTTCCGTTTGGTGGTGGGAGCTTGCGACGCCCACGCAGTTCCACGAACTGATCCGGCACGATGCGGAGAGTGACGCCCTGGCTTTCGATCACTCCGGCCAGGTCTTGGCAGAGGAGGGCGCTCGACACACCACGACCCTTTGGGAACTGTCCGAGCCGGCGAAGCAGCGTGCCAAGCTGCAGGGCGGAGATTGGGTCAAGCAGATCCTGTTCTCTGCTGATGACAAATTGCTCGTACGCGGCGGTAGTGACGGCCTACACCTGTCGGAGATCGGCGGACCGAAGCGGGTCGTCCTCGACGCCAGCGGCAAGATCGAAGACGTTGCGGCCGACGAGGGCTTCAAGAAGCTGGCGGCCGCGGACCGAGATGGGCGCCTCAGCCTGTGGGCGGTGCGCTAGGGCAGCCAGTGGCGGCAGTGGTATTTTCCGCGTAAGCCAAACGCCTTTTCGTGCGTTGTCCGTACAAGTGGCATGGCGGGCAACACACATGATCCGGTTCGTAGGCGTTTCCTGAAGATTATCGGAGGGTTAGTTGCCGTGGGCGCGGTGGGCTTGGCGGTGAGTCAGGCCTCGGCCCATGGCCCCCGGCATCGGCCGAAGCCTTGGCAGCCACGCCCGATCCCCCGAGTTTCGGCACAGATTGAGTCCGCAAACGGGGGCTCGCTGCAGACCTTCCAGCACCGAGGGCAGACCTTCGTGCTCGGTGACCACGGCGACCGCTACGTCATCGTCGTGCGCAACCCAACGGCCCAGCGCGTCGAGGCCGTGGTCAGTGTGGATGGCCGCGATGTGATCAACGGCCGGCGGGGCGACTTCGTGCGCAATCGCGGCTACGTGGTTCCGGCCTTTGGGACCACGCGGATCGATGGCTTTCGCCAGAGCTTGGATCACGTGGCCGCATTTCGCTTCGGGGATCCGGGCGAGAGCTATTCCGCGCAGATGGGTACGCCCGAGAACGTGGGTGTGATCGGCGTCGCGGTCTTTACGGAACGGGTTTCCCGGGCCATCGCCCGGGAGCGCTCGGACAGTGCGGCGGCGCCGCGAGCCAAGTCGGCCCCGGGTCGTTCTCAGTCACGACGAGTCGCTCCTTCCGCCGGCGAGGACTCTGCGGGGCGCCTGGGAACCCAGTGGGGCGAAGACCGCACCAGTCGTGTGAGCCAGACGCGCTTTGAGCGCCAAAGCAACTCCCCGACCCAAATCATCTCGCTGCGCTACGACGACGCCGCGGGCTTGCAGGCGCGCGGCATCGATGTGTTCCCGCGACGCTGGCGGCCGATCCGCCCCGTCAGCGCGCCGCAGCCCTTTCCCAACTCCGGGTTTGCGCCCCCGCCCCCAGGGCGCTGAGCGAAAGCCCCGGCGAGGGCGGTTGGTGCCACCAGGAACCGGCGGTCGGCTGGGGCACTTCAGGGTCGGCCCACGCGTTCCTTCGAGACATGTATCCTCTGGGCCGACATGGTGCACAAGACCGCACAGAGCGGATTCACGGCTGGGGTCGCCGCCTACGAGCAGGGGCGTCCGGCGTATCCAAGCGCTGCCCTGGCGCATTGGGTGCGGGTCTTCGCGCTCGATGCGGAGTCCCACGTCGTCGATGTCGGCGCGGGCACCGGCAAGATGAGTGCCCTATTGGCGCAGACAGGCGCCCGGGTCACGGCAGTGGAACCCGTCGTTGCCATGCGCGCGCACCTGGAGGCGAACTGTAAAGGAGTGGCGATAGGTGACGGCAGCGCCGAAGCGACCGGACTATTGGCTGGCTCCGCCGACCTGATCGTCGTGGCGCAAGCATTTCATTGGTTTGACGCCCCTCGCGCATGTGCCGAGTTTGCGCGAGTATTGCGCCCGCGCGGCGGACTTACGCTGATTTGGAATAGTCGTGACGCCCGCGAACCTTGGGTCGCCGAGTTGTCTCGGATCGTGCGTTGGAATGCGGGAGCCATCCCGACCTATGACGTCGGCGATGAGCCTTGGGTGCAGCGAGTGACAGCCGGGGGCGAGTTCACGCACCTGGGCAACCACGAGTTCGGTTTCAATCACGAAATCGACGCGGCGGGACTACGTGCTCGCGTGCTCTCTATCAGCTACATCGCGGCGTTGAGCCCCGCGGCGCAGGCGCCAATCCTCGCCGCCGTTGATGCGCTTTCGTCTGGGCTGCCCGAACGCTTTGTGCTGCCCTATCGGACTTTCGTCTACGACTTCCGCCGTCGCTAGTCCGCCGTGCCGGAACTCAGTCTCGCGGAGCAGGCACATTCTTGGACATGAGCAGCGCCGCCATGGCGGCAATCATCGGCTGCACATCCGCGACAGCCGCTCCTTCGCGGCAGGAGTGCATGCTGTGCATGGGGTTACCGATGTCGATGCTGCGCAGTCCGAGCATCGCGGCAGAAATCGGTCCGATGGTGCTGCCGCAGGGCTGGTCGTTGCGTGACACGAAGCGCTGAGTCTTGATGTCGAGCTCTCGGCACAAGCCTTCGAACCATGCCTCGCTCGGCCCGTCCGTGGCGTAGCTCTGATTGGCGTTTACCTTGATCACCGGGCCGCGACCGAGCTTCGGAGCATTCACTTTGTCGTGTTTTTCAGAGTAATTGGGGTGTAGCGCGTGCGCCATGTCGGCGCTGACCAATAGCGACCGCGCGCGGGCGCGGGCTGGCGCCTCGCGACTCGCGCTCTTGGGCGCCACGCTCAGGCGCTCCAGCACCGAGCTCAGGAAGCGAGAGCGCGCTCCTGCAGCGCTTTGACTGCCCACTTCCTCGTGGTCGTAGAGGGCGACCACCCGGGTAACAGGGCTTGAATCGCCCGCAGCCAGCAGCGCCTGAATGGCAGCATGACATGAGGCGAGGTTGTCGAGGCGTGGGGCAAAAATGAGCTCATCGCGAGCGCCGCCGATGGCTGCGGGTTGTGTGTCATGCAAACATAGGTCGTAGCCCGTGATGTCTTCGGATTTCAGTTGATCGCCGTTTGCGCACAAATGTTCGGCGACCAACACGGAGAGCTTCGTATTGTCGGCTTTGCCGTCCAACGCACTCAGCGGCATGAGGTGGTTCTGCGCGTTGAGCTGCAGCCCCGCGCTGTTCACCTCCCTGTTGAGATGAATCGCCACGTTGGGAATGCGTAGCATAGGGCGGTCGAAGCGCAGTAGCCGCGTTTGACCGTCGCGACCGGTTACGCGTCCTGCCAGGGACAGATCTCGGTCGAGCCAAGTGCTCCAGAGCACACCGCCGTATACCTCCACCGCGAGCTGTCGGTGTCCGGACGCTGTCACGTCAGCTACGGGCTTCACCCGCAGGTTCGGGGAATCCGTGTGGGCTCCGAGCAGCAAGAATCCGGTTTCCTCCGGGGCGCCGGTGCCGGCAATGAACGCCACGATGGTGCCGCCGCCTTTGACCCCATAGTGCTTTGCGCCGGGCTCGATGGACCAGGCGTCCCGCTCGTCCAGCTCGCTGAACCCCGCCGCGGTCAGGCGCGCCGCCACGTGCGCCACCGCGTGGTACGGGGTCGGACAGGCATCGATGAATTCCAGCAGATCCTGGGCACTGGACAGCTTGCTCGCTTCGCTCATGGGCACGACTATACTCCGCCCGTGCTGACTCGCGACGTGCGTCTCGAAGGTTTCACAACGGAAGACTGGGTTCGGTTGGCGGCGGTATTTCGCGCGCCCAGCTTCGCCGCCGAACACGACGATCCTTCTCGCGCAGGACGGCCAGCTCCCGATGTGGCCACCGCGGGCCTCGAATCACGCCAGCAGCCCAGCGGTGGCCTGCTAGCGGTGACGACGGATGGCCGCCTGCGAAAGCTGGTCAGCACGGAGACTGGCCGGCTGGACATACACGCCGCGGGCAGCTGGCCCGAGGAACTTCCCGCGCTCACGGCGCGGCACAACGCCCGCTGGGCAGTACGGATCGAGACGGGCGCGCTCGAAGAGCTCATGGAGCGCTTCGCCGACCGTCTGCGTCGAGATCTGGACGGTCTGGAGCAGAGCCTGATCTTCATGGGGATCCTGCGGGAGCTAGAGCAAGAAGGACGGTTGCAGGTCCATCCGTGGCGCATGGCGAGCTGGCCCGTGCCGAATCACAAGGTCGTGATGCGCGTTTTGGATTCCATCTGTCCCGACGGGAAGAGCATCGCCGTCGGCGTCTTCGATCGCGGGGAACTTTTCACCGCGATCGTGGTGCGCCGCAGCGGTCACGGCTTCGACTTGGTACTGGGTCCCGACCAACTCAGGCGTGAGATGGGCCTCCTGTCCGGGGATTGGCATCGGGACTACCGCTATCTAGTGCGAGCCATCGAAGTGCGCGCGGCCCCGCTTGCCCTTGGCTGTTTCGGCGAAGTGGCGACCCTTCAGAAGTTGCTGCATCGGCCGGCGCCGGGCGCGTGGGCGGCCGCCGTGGCCGCCCGGGACGTCGTTGTCTCCCCGGCGCCTGCCGCGGTAGCCTTGCCCCTAGGGCTGGACGTCGGGCGTTTTGCCTTCGTGGCGGTCCGCGAATTGGCTACACGCGCGGGCGCCGCGGGTTGGTTTGGCGAGGAAAGCCCGCTGTTCCCCTTGTTTCAGAGCGTGCGGGATCTATCCGGAGTGGATCGGGACGTGACTTCGCTACTTGGATTCGACCCGATGCAGCTGCTTTCGCGCCTGTTTCGCAAGAACGAAGACGAAACTCGCGCGGATGAAGCAAGGTAGACTGCCGCCCATGGCTGCGTCCGGTCGCATCCGGCGGCGCTTGGCGCTCGCGATCGTCATCACTGCGTTGATTCCGGTGTTGGTGGCCGTCTTCTTGGCGGACAGCATGGTGCGTCAGGCGGCCGCGAAGTTCTTTGTGCCGGAGGTAGGCGCGCGCCTCGACCAGTCGCTTGGGCTGTACCAGGAGCTTGCGCGCACGATGAAAACGGCGATGCGCAACGCAACCGACGCCGTCGCGGCTGACCATGCACTACGCACGGCGGCGGTCGAAAAGGACGGGGCCACGGCGAAACGACAACTCGAGCGCGCGTTTCCCAAGTATCCGAGTCTGGTATCCCTCGAAGTTCTGGACGCCGAAGGCAAGCGACTGGCCTTTGCGGACCGCGGACGCCCCGTGGACCCTTCCAAGGAAAACAAGCTCGAGGTGGTTCGTCCGCTCGCGGAGGCGCCCGCGGAAAAACTTGTCGACGACGAAGACCCGGATGAAGAGCTTGGCGACGAAATCCCGCAGATGGGGCCCGTGCCGCGCTTGGTGGCTGTTTTCGCAGCCGACAAAGCCCGCTTCGAAGAGTTGACAGAGATGAGTCAGTTCGTGGACACCTACAAGCAGGTCGAGCGGCGCAAGACCATGGACGAGCAGTCCTACGTCTACGCCTTCGCCGCATTGCTTGGCATCACCATCATCATGGCGGTTGGTGTCGGGACCCTGTTGGCGCGCGGCGTGTCATCGCGCTTGGGCGGGCTGTCCGAAGCCACCAAGAAGGTTGGGGCAGGCGACCTGGCCATCCGCGTCGCGGAGGACGGCAACGACGAGATCTCGGACCTGGCACGGGCCTTCAACCGCATGTTGGGCGAAGTAGAGACGAGTCGAGCACGCATCGAATACCTGCAACGGATCGGGGCATGGCAAGAGATGGCGCGGCGCCTCGCCCACGAGATCAAGAATCCGCTCACTCCCATCCAATTGGCGGTGCAAGAGGTGCACCGTCGCTACGACGGCTCCGATGACCACTTCCAGAAGCTGATCGATACGACCTTGGAGATCGTGGAAGACGAAGTGGGCACCTTGCGCCGACTGGTTGGCGAGTTTTCGAGTTTTGCGCGTCTGCCTCAGGCGGAGCTGGAGGAACTCGACTTGCGGGAGTTGCTGGAAGATTGGAGCACGCATCTCGAAGTTGCGGACGAATCCGGCGAGGCAGCCGAGATCCCACGGGGGGTCGAGTTGTCTTTCGAGTTGCCCGCCCAAGCGGCGCGGGTCTTCCTGGACCGCCAAATGTTTCGCCGCGCTGTCCTCAACCTGGTGCGCAACGCAGGGCAAGCGGTAAGCGGCGGAAGCGCGGAGACGGGAAGAGTGATCGTACGCCTGAGTCGAGACGGGGAGGCCTTCTTGATGGACGTCGAGGACAGCGGGCCGGGCATCCCCGAGGAAATGCGCGTCACGGTCTTCGATCCCTACGTCACCACGAAGACCGAGGGCACGGGTCTGGGACTGGCGATCGTCAAGAAAATCGTAGTCGAGCACGGTGGCAGCATCGTCGCCCAAGAAAGTAGTTTGGGAGGTGCCCGCATGCGTGTGCGTTTGCCTGCTGCCAACAGCGCTGAGGGCCGGCAATTGCTCGAGGCACGCGCCCTTCCCGCGCCGCCATCCTCCCGACGCCTTGCATAGCGAATCTCAAGTGGCGCCCGACGCTCCGTGAAACTAGAGTGCCAGCCGCCATGCCCGAGAAGAAGAAACCGACGCAAAACCCGCGTCAGGCGTGGATCACCCTAGCCATGGTCCTCGTGGTCAGCGGGCTGTTTGGCTTGATCGTACTGCCACGCATCGGCGGCAAGACCAGCAAGCTTGAGGGGCTCGCCGCCCCGGACTTCGCCCTGGAGGTCATTCATGGGGGTGACGCGGGCAATCGCATTCGGCTCTCGGATCTGCAGGGCAAGCCGGTGGTGGTGGACTTTTGGGCAAGCTGGTGTGGCCCCTGCAAAAAGCAGATACCGATTCTGGACCAACTCGCCAAAGACCGTCCGGACATTCACGTCGTGGGAGTCAACACGGATGACCGACGTGAAGACGCGGTCAACTATGCGAAGTCAAACGGTCTGTCATACCCGGCTGTATTCGATGAAGCTTCCAAGGTGGCCACTGCCTACGGCGTGCGCGGACTACCCACCATGGTGTTGGTCAGCGCTCAGGGCCAAATCGTGGCAGTGCGTAGTCGGGTAGTTCCACGCGAAGAGATCGAACAACTGGTCGCTTCTGCGGGGCCATGAGCCGTGGCTCGCTCGAGCCTGCGCCTCATGCTATGAACAGTGGTCATGGAGCGACGCATCGAAAGCTTTGACGAGTTCTGGCCATTCTATGTATGTGAACACCGGAACAAGCTGACACGCCAGTTTCACTTCGTTGGCACTACGCTGGCGCTTTCGGCGTTGGCCGGCGGACTTGCGACGCGCCACAAGTGGCTACTCGCGGTTGCGCCCGTGGTCGGATACGGGCCAGCTTGGTTCAGCCATTTCTTCATCGAAAAGAACCGCCCCGCCACCTTCACCTACCCGAAGTGGAGCTTGATGGCGGACTTCGTCATGTGGGGCAAGATGCTCGCCGGCACAATGGATGCTGAGGTCGAACAGATCCTAAAGATCGTCGAAGGGGACGTGCCGAGGGACGCGGAGCCCGAAATCCGCCCCAACATGGCCACAGACGGCACGCTGAACTGAGACCGCCCGACGCACGCATGGGCGCAGTGGCGCTGGCCCATGAGTTTCACAGGAAGACGGAAGGGCCGGAAGATTCGGATGCTGGGATTGAACGGAACGCCATCCTTCCCGTCCTTCCGTCTTCCTGTAGATCCGTCAGAATCCGATCCTAGGGCGTGAGGTCCGCAGCGCTGCGGGGCAGGAGCTTGCGTTCGCTGAAGCTGTAGGCGAGCACACCGGTGATTTTCGAAAACGCTGTGCCCACGCTGTAGGTATTGTCGAGCGCTTCGTAGATCTCGTCGTCGATGCGCAGATTGCCGGTAACGCTGAACTCGTCGAAGTCCTTGGGAGCGTCGGGATTCATATTCGTCACCTGCACGCCCGCGATGCTCAGCAGCATGGACTCCCACTGCTCCGCCTGAGCACTGCCTGTCGCCAGGTCCGCTGGGTTGGTAATGGCGACGGGGCCAAAGGGTAGCGTCGTGCCAGGGTTGGTTACGGTGATCGTCGGAGAGCTGATCTCCGAGAAATCGAAGAACTCTTCGTAAGTTCCGGTGACGGTGATCTGGTTGCCCACACTCACGCCCGGGGCGGTACCCTTTGTGAAGACGAAGATGCCGCTGAAGGGCTTGAGCGACGTATCCTGCACGTAGAATCCGCGTAGGCCGCCGGTGTTGGGGCGGACGGCGGTTACGTAGAGGCCCGCCAGGGTCACCTTGCTGCCAGAAGCGGGGTGCGCCGGATGCGCGGGATTGCGTACTGCTTCGACGGATAGCGCGCAGGCGGCAAAACCGGAGTTTTTTTCCGCGCAGCTGTCGCAGTGGTCGCCCTTGCCGTCTTGGTCCGTATCGACCTGGGTGCCGTTGCGGATCTCTGGGCAGTTGTCGATGCCGTTCGCCCAGCCGTCGCCGTCTGTGTCAGCACCGTCCAGAGCCGGGCAAGTGTCCGTTGCGTCGAGGGGGCACGGGTCGCAGGCATCGCCCTTGTTGTCGGAATCCGCGTCGCCTTGCTTGCCACCGTCCATAGGTCGGATCGGATTGAACACGTTGGGGCAGTTGTCCGAAGCGTCGTCGATGCCGTCGCCGTCCGCGTCGGTGCCGCTCGGCACGCCGGTGTACTCGCCTGGGCGAGAGGGAATGCACGTGGGCTCGATGGCCGGCGGGGCGCCACAAGTGGCCAGCGGAGCGACCGCCTCGGCGCTGGACTTGATCGCTGCGAGAGCGACGCCCGTGTCTGATTGCGCGCAGACACTCTTCTGAACTCCGCACACGTCCAGGGCCTCGCATGTCGCTGCGCCAAGTTCGGGCGCGGCGAGCAGCGTGCTGTCGCCATACAGCACCTTGCCCCCGCGCATGACCAACGCGACGTCTTTGGCTTCCGCGGCGATCACCGCCCGGTGGTCCTTGTTCGTGCTGCCATCAAAGATGGCGATATCTGCAACGTAACCTGGCTTGAGCATGCCCAGGCCGTTTTCCATGCCCGCGGCCAGGGCGCCGTTGGTGGTGACCATTTCCCACAGGCGGTAGTCGGAGAAGTAGTTGTCGTAGTGGGTCTTGTTCAGGTAGTCGGCGCAGGCGAGTTCGCGGGATAGGTTCATGGAGCCTGAAAGCAGCCAGTCCGTGCCGAGCGCAATGCCAACACCCTGGGTGGCCAGGTTCGTGACCGGGGCCGTGTTGCCATAGAGTGAGATGTTCGAGCGTGGCGACCAGACGACCCAGGCGTGCTCGGCGGCGATCTCTGCGATCTCTTTGGGCGAAACGGCGATGGCATGCACGATGGCGGTCTGCGGTTCGACTAGATCGAGGCTTCCGGCCGTTGTGCATGTCATTTCGTTGCGCGCTGCCTGACTGATGCCCTCGGAAATGTGTGGAGAGTAGCCGTCGAGCCCAGCAATGCTCGCAGGGGTGGTCGCTTTGCTGCCGTAGTTGCAGCCCGAGTCGAGCAGCTTGCCGTTGGCGTCATCGAGGGGGAAGACATCCGAGTCGACGGTTTGCACCGGCAAGCCCTCTTTGCTTGCGGTATCCAGGTTGCGGACAAAGCCCGCGACGCTTCCTGCGCTGATCGAACTGGTCACGCCGCCCATCAAGAAGCGCAGTTCTGCGCCCAATACTGCGTTTTTTGGCGCGCTTGAGGCGTACTTGATTTCCGGTTTGCCGTTGGCGCCGGTGCGCCACTCATGGCGGTGGGCGTAGCGCACCGCGCCATCGATGGGCTTGTTGTGTGCGTAGGTGATGTGGTCGTGCGCGTTGATCAAGCCGGGTGAGATGACGCCGTCGGCGCAGGTCACGGTCGTGGCGCCTGCGGCGCTTGCCGAGCAGTCACAGGCTACACAAGTAATGTTGCCGCCGGCGTCCACGGTCACTTCGCCGCCCCGATAAATCTTCGTCGGAGCCAGCACGGTCCCAATCAGTCGCACGCCTTGGGTCCCTGGAGTGGTAACGCTGCAGACTCCGGTTGCCGGCGGCGTGAGCGTCTTCTGGCAGTCGACGACCTCCAGCGCGGTTCCGGGGCCTTGGCCACCCTGTCCGCCCAGTCCACCCGTGCCGGCGGTGCCGCCCGTGCCGCCCGTGCCGCCCACGGCGCCTTGGCCACCCTGCCCGGCGCCGCCCAGGCCGCTGTCAGCGCCGCCGGATGCACCGATGCCGCCCGTGGCGCCGAACGCTCCGGAGCCACCGGTGTTGCCCCCCGTATCGTCACTGCCACAACCCGCGAACGCGACGGTGGCAATGGAAAGTAGAGACGAACCAACGAGAATAGACAATCGGGTCATAGAGGCTCCTGAAGGCGGGGGAGTGTTCCATGCCCTTTCGCTTCGCGCCCGCCGGAGTTGTGCTTTTGATCGTCTTTTTTTGGTTTTGAAGCGCTTCTTTTTGGGTTTCGCTGGAATTCTTCACTAAAACGCCGACACACGTATGGATTCCGGGCTCGGCCACGCAGCACTCCTCGGGTTTCTTCAGGGACTCACGGAGTTCTTGCCAGTGTCCAGTTCCGGACACCTGGCCGTTGCCGGCATGGTCTTCGACGTGGGCGAGGGTGGCCTGACCCTGAACGTCATGCTGCACGCCGGCACGCTGCTGGCAACGCTCGTGGTGTTGTGGCGACGCATCGCTCCCGCACTGGTGGATGGCGTTCAAGCCTTGGCTCAGCCGAGGCGCTTCAAAGAGACCGAAGGAGGGCGTGACGCCTTGGTCGTGATCCTGGCGTCGCTTCCGACCGCCGCAATTGGACTTCTGGCACGTGACGCAGTGGAGCGTTTCACGGGCGCTCCTTTCGTTGTGGGCCTGGGCTTCTTGGTGACCACCGTCTTGCTGATCTCGACTCGCTGGGTCCGGCCCGGGGACCTCGAAGTCCCCAGCATGCGTGCTGCGCTCCTGCTCGGATTTGTACAAGGAATTGCGGTGCTGCCTGGCGTGTCGCGGAGTGGGTCCACCATCGCGCTGGCTCTGTGGATGAAGGTGCGGCCGGACCGCGCATTCGACTTGTCGATGTTGATGTCTTTGCCCGTCGTCCTCGGAGCGGTGCTGCTCGAAGCGCGCCACCTGAATGCCGCTTCTGGAGGCGTGACCGCTGCCGCCGTGGGCGCCTTTGTGGCATTTGTCGTGGGGCTCTTTGCGTTGGCGGTTCTGCGGCGGGTGGTGGTGCGCGGACACTTTTCATTGTTCGCGCTTTGGGTGTTTCCCTTGGCGTTGGCCACCCTGGCCATGAGCAAGTCCTGGCCGGCGCCCGAGAGTCACGTGGGCGCGGTGAGCCACGTTGCGGCGATCGCCAGTTGAGCGCCAGGCGCCGCCGTGGCACAGCGGGGGCATGACTGAGCAAGGTGGCGTTTTTGCGGTGATTTTGGCAGGAGGCAGTGGCACGAGGTTTTGGCCCGCGTCCCGCAGCTTGCGCCCGAAGCAGTTGCTCGCCCTCGGACCAAGTGGGGACAGTCTGATCCGCGAGACGGTGCGCCGGGTCGCCTCGCTCAGTCCGCCGGACCGCGTGCTAATCGCCACGGGCAAGCGCTTGTTGCAGGGAACCCGCGAAGCACTGCCCGAGCTGCCGCCGAGTGCCTTTTTGGGCGAGCCCCAGGCAAAGAATACGGCGCCGTGCATTGGCTGGGCGTCTGCGGTGGCGTTTCGGCGCGACCCGGAAGCCGTGGTGATGGTGCTGCCCAGCGATCAGCACATTGGCGACGAAGCCGCATTCCTGGCTGCCGTCCGTCATGCGGTGGCATCTGCGCGCGCCGGCGTCATCACCACAATCGGCGTCAAGCCGACGCGAGCGGAAACGGGCTATGGCTACATCGAAGTCGGGGATGCTGTCACCGAAGCCGTGTCGCGGGTCGTTCGCTTCGTGGAAAAGCCCGATGCGGAGACGGCGGAAGAGTACGTGGCCAGTGGCCGCTACGCTTGGAATAGCGGAATGTTCTTCTTTCGCGCCAAAGACATGTTGGACGCAGTTCGCGCCCACGCGCCAGAGATCGCGAAGGGGCTGGATGACATCGATGCCGCCGCGAAAAAAGGGCCCGAGGCTGAGGCGGATGCCACCGAACGCGCCTTCGCGGCGTTTCCGTCCATTAGCATCGACTATGCAGTGATGGAGCGCGCCGAGACCTTGCACGTCGTGTCGGCAAGTTTCGGCTGGAGCGATTTGGGCAGTTGGCAAAGTGCCTGGGAGCTTTCGCCCAAGGATGCGAGCCAAAACGCGGCGCCAGAAGGCAGCATCTTGGTGGACGCTCGAGGCAACATCGTGCGTACGCTTGCGGGGGCCGCTGGAAAGCTGGTGGCGCTCGTAGGCGTCGAGGGTTTGGCCGTGGTCGACACGGGAGACGCCCTGCTGGTGATGCCACGTGAGCGCTCGCAGGATGTGCGTGCGGTGGTCGACGCGCTCAAAGCGTCCGGTCGCGAGCCGCTGCTGTGAGTCGCTCCCTTACGGCACCTGGAGGTCTCCCGGGACGTCAGTGGTGTCGCTTGGTTCTGGTTTTTCTCGCGCTCCAGAGGTAGTAGTTCAGCTCTCTGAAAAGGAGTGCCCGATGCGCTGCGCTATTGTCCTGCTCATTCCCATCGCTGCCCTGGCCCTCAGTGGTTGCGGCAAGATCAAGAAGACCAAGGAGTGCGCTGCGTTCATCGACAAGGTGAACGCTTCGCTGAAAGTCATCGAGCAACATACGAACACGGCTGGCAAGGATGACGCAAAAGCCGTGGCGGACATGAAGAAGCTCGGCGAGCTGTACGAGACGCTTTCGAGTGATGTCGGCGGAATCGAAATCACCACCGTCGACTTGAAAACCCACGTGACCGAGTATCAGGGCATGGCCACCAAGGCCGCCGCGGCTGCGCGGCAGGTGGCGGACGCCATCGAAACCAAGAATCCCGAGAAAGCGGATAAGGCCCAAAAGGAATTCGACACCATCGTCAAGCAAGAGGATGAGCTAGTTGGCAAGATCAACACCTACTGTCAGGCGCCCTGAGGACTAGCGAAGCCTCGCTGGCATGGCGTCGTGCCCGGACTAGCGACGTGCTTTTGGCCGTGAAGACCTGCGCCCCGGTTTGCGCTTCTCGGTCCCTTTCGCCGGCAAGGAATCCGCTCCCTCTTTGAGTTTGCGCAGCTCGTCGCGGAGTCGCGCCGCGGTCTCAAACTCAAGGTTTTCGGCTGCCGCGAACATCTCCTGGCGCATCGTTTCGATGCGCTCTGCGAGCTCAGTCGCTGGGTCCCTGCCCGCGGCGCTCTTGTCCTTCGCCGCCTTGGAAGCCCGTGGCACCGCGTAGTAGTCGGTCGTGCCACTCGCCGGGTTGAAATCTAGGATCGCGCGACGAACGGTCTGCGGCGTGATGCCGTGTTTCTCGTTGTAGGCTGCCTGCAAGCTGCGCCGGCGGTTGGTTTCGGCGATGGCGTACTCCATGGCGTCCGTGACGCGGTCTGCGTACATGAAGACCCGGCCCTCGACGTTTCGGGCGGCGCGGCCAATCGTTTGGATCAGCGAGCGAGGGCTACGCAGGAAGCCTTCTTTGTCGGCATCCAAGATTGCGACCAAGCTGACTTCCGGGAGGTCCAAGCCTTCCCGCAGCAGGTTGATGCCGACCAGGACATCGTATTCGCCCGCGCGTAGGTCGCGGAGCAGGTCCATGCGGTCCAGGGTTTCCACATCCGAATGCAGGTAGCGGACGCGCACCCCAAGCTCGGAATAGTACTCCGTCAGGTCTTCGGCCATGCGTTTGGTCAGAGTGGTGACCAACACGCGCTCGTCCTTTTCGACGCGCTTGCGGATCTCGCCGAGAAGATCATCGACCTGTCCCGCGACGGGCCGTACCTCAATTTCCGGATCCAGGAGGCCGGTTGGCCGGATCAGCTGTTCCACGACGACGCCGTCGCATTTTTGAGTTTCGTAGTCGCCCGGCGTCGCGGAAACGAAGATCGTCCGCCGCATGTACTTCTCGAATTCGTCGAACTTCAAGGGGCGATTGTCCAACGCGCTGGGCAAGCGGAATCCAAAGTCGACGAGATTCTGCTTGCGTGAACGGTCTCCGCGATACATGGCGCCTACCTGCGGCACGCTCTGATGAGATTCGTCCATGATCAGCAAGAAGTCGTCCGGGAAGTAGTCGATCAGCGTGGGGGGCGGCTCGCCCTCCTGCCGCCCGGACAAATGCCTCGAGTAGTTCTCGATCCCCTGGACGAAGCCCATCTGCTCCATCATTTCCAAATCGTAGGACGTGCGCTGCTCAATGCGCTGCTTCTCCAGGAAGCGGACTTCCTTGTCGAAGTATTCGAGGCGCTCTTTGAGTTCGATGCGAATCGCTTCGACGGCTTTGTTGAGCTGCTGGCGCGGCGTGACGTAGTGCGAGCCGGGGTAGACGGCGTATTTGTCGAGCTCTGAGAGCACGCGCCCGCGAATCGGGTCGACTTCGGAAATGGTATCAACTTCGTCGCCGAAGAACTCGATGCGGATTGCTGTCTTGTCCTCGTAGACCGGAAAGATCTCGACTACGTCGCCGCGCACTCGGAAGGTGCCCCGATGAAAGTCGGTATCGTTGCGCTCGTACTGGATGTCGACGAGGCGGCGCAATAAGTGATCTCGGCGTAGTTCTTCGCCCTTGTTGATCTCGATCAGGAGCCCCTCGTAGGTCTCCGCAGAACCAATGCCGTAGATGCAACTGACGCTGGCAACGATGATCACATCTGACCGCGACAGCAGCGCCTGTGTGGCCGCATGGCGCATCCGGTCGATCTGGTCGTTGATGATCGCGTCCTTTTCGATGAACGTATCGGTATTCGGAATGTACGCTTCCGGTTGGTAGTAGTCGTAGTAACTGACGAAGTAGTGGCAGGCGTTGTCTGGAAACAAGTCACGCATCTCGCCGTAGAGCTGGGCCGCCAACGTCTTGTTGGGGGCCATGATCAACGTCGGCACCTGCATCTTCTGAATGACGTTGGCAATGGTGAAGGTCTTGCCACTGCCGGTGATGCCGAGCAGTGTTTGATGTCGTTCGCCTTGCTCGAGTCCCCGCAGGAGCGCTTCAATCGCTTGGGGTTGGTCCCCCTTCGGTTGGAAGTCACTGCGCAATCGGAACGGCCGGGACATGGACCGCACATCTTTTGGGAAAGCCGGTCCCATTTCAAGCGTGCCGGCAAGGGCTTGCCTCCGCAGCCCGGCGTAGCTCGGGATGCCTGCAAAAACCGCTACTTGGAGGCCAGATGGGGCCAGTGCGGTTACACTGGAGCCATGCGCCAAATCTCTGTTGCTGCCGTGGTCTTGCTACTGGGGTGCGGTTCTTCGGCCGTGTCCGGACCCGGCACAGAGGACGGTGGCGCGGGGTTCGGCGCCTCTTCGTCGGACGCCGCGACGGGCGGGACCGCTGGCGTCGGTGGGGTGGGTGGTTCTTCGGGAGCCGGCGGCGCGGGCGGCGTGGGAGGCGCTGGTGGCGGGGACGCAAGTCTGCCTCTGCCAGGTCCGTCCCTCGGAAGCTTCAAGCTCACGTATTATTGGGTGACCACAGAAGCCGAACACACCGGGACGAAGAGCACCAAGCTGTACGACCCGGCGTGCAAAGTGCTTGCGACAGTGAGCGCCGGCTTTGCCAGTGCCCTGAAGCTGGAGGGAACCGGGCGCCTCGCTGATGGCCGCCTTCTGAACTACGACGGCCCCTGCGCTTGTCCGCTGACGCCCTGCTACTTCGAGGCGGACGCGCAGCACCCTTGGGGCTATGGCGTGCAGAACCGAGCGCTTGCGCCATTTCGGTCCATCGCGGTGGACAAGAGCGTCATCGCGATCGGAACGCCCATCTACGTCGCGGAGTTGGACGGCGTGGCCATGCCCGGCGACGCGAGCTACGGAGCGTTTGTGCACGACGGTTGCGTAACGGCTGACGACGTTGGCGGCGGGATCAACGGCGCGCACATCGACTTCTTCGCGGCCCTCAAGGCGCACTATCAGAGCTTGGACGCCGCCCTTGGATTGAGTAGTGTGACGCTATACGGGGGCGGCGCGCGCTGTCCGTGACTGTGCCCGGCGGTTAGGGATCGACAGACAGACCCAAAGAGCGGCGTGCGGCCGTTGCCAGCGTCTCTGCGGTCAGCGGTTTCAGCAAGAAGGCGTCCGCGCCCAGGCCCGCGAGCACTTTCCAGTCTGCGGCGCCGCCGACCGCGGTCATCACGACAACTCGCGGAGCAGCCGGTTCGGACGCCAATGCGGCGACGATTTCCATCGCGCTCATTTCGGGCATGTCCAGGTCCAGCAGCGCCAGATCGCAGCCCGGATCCTGAATGGCGCGATACGCTTCTGCGCCGTCCCGCGCGAGGATAAGTGTGGCTTGAGGCAGCGCATCGGCGACCGCGCAGCGCGCGAACTCCAAAAACTCCGCGTCGTCGTCTGCAATGACGATGCGTTGTGCTCGCATGGGCGCGGCCACGGACGTGCGCGCATTTTGCAGTGCCTGCAAAAACTCCATAGCGCTGGCTGGGCGATCCATGGGGGCCTTGGAAAGTGCCGCTAGAATGACACCGTCGAACGCCGTGCTCAGGTCGTCGCGTAGGCTACTTGGCGACGGAGGCGTCGCACTGGTGTGTTGCGCAAGCACTTCCATCACGGAGCTGCCGGTAAATGGCAGTTGGCCTGTGAATAGCTCGAATGCGAGCACGCCCAACTGGTACACGTCCGTGCGTGGCGCGAGGGCTGGAGCGAGCTGCTGGCCTAGGATCTGCTCTGGCGCCATGTAGTCCGGAGTGCCTGCTGTGCCAAAGGCGCCGCTGGCCTTACCCTGCAACATGCGCGCGAGGCCCAGGTCTGCCACTGCTACGCGGAATCCAGGGCCGATCAGAATATTCGCGGGTTTGAGATCCCGATGCACGGCGCCCGCCCTGTGGATGGCATGTACGCCCGAGCAAATTTGTCGAAGGATGCCCAAGGCTTCATCGGGAGCGAGAACGCCAGCGGTGGCGAGCCAGTCACTCAGACTCCGCCCCGGCACAAACTCCATGACGAAATAGGGCTGCCCATCGAGCTCCCCGAACGCGTGGATGCTCACGACATTTTCGTGCCGCACCTTCGCCATGGCGCGGGCCTCGGTCACAAAACGTCCGCGGAAACTGGGATCTGCGGTGACCTGTGCGCCTAGAAGCTTGATGGCCACATCGCGATCGAGCGCCTTGTCGAGAGCGAGCCACACTTGGCCCATCGCGCCCCGACCGATCTCGCGTGAAAGCGCATACTTCCCGTCCACCAGGACACCAGGCGCGAAGCCATCAGCTGACTTCGCGTCCGCGATTTCCGCATCAGCGGAGAATTCCGCCGTATCCGCCGATTTTCGGTCAGCCACAACAAAGGCAGCCTAGTGTGGCGACGGAGTTTGGCAAGCTGGCCGTTACGGACAGTCTCCGCAGGCGATCACATTGCCCGGGCAGGATTGCGCAGCATGCAACTTGCACTGCACCGCGCACGGTTCTTTGCTTTGGCACTGAACGCTACACGTCTCCTGGCATGTGACGGTGCAGCCCTTCGCGCCATCACAGCGAATGCTGCTGCGCCGACCCACTTCGGCACGGCAAGTTCCCGAGCTGCCGCACTGAACACTGCAATCCGCGCCGCAAGCGAAGTCGCAGACGTGGTCCCGTTCGCATACCAGCCCGCAGTCTTTCTCGCACTCCAGGGTGCAAGCTTGGATTTCCGGTCGGCACTGGCACCCGCCTCCAGAGCAAACGCAGTCGTTGTCGTTGCAGTTTTCGTCGCGTTGACTGTCTTCGCATGCCGCGCCAACCAGCGCCGGGGAGAGCAGCAGCAAACCTGCGAGATACGCGCGCGCAGCTCTCATGCTTTCACTCGGGCAAGCTCAAGGGTAGAGCGCAATCTGCGGCAAGCCGGCGGCGCCCGGCCAGCCCAGCGAGAGATTGAGGGCCTGCACCGCCTGGGCCGAAGCGCCCCGGGCAAGATTGTCGATCGCAGCGACCGCGACGACCATGTGCGTGCGCGCGTCCATGGCATATCCGACTTGTGCGCGGGCTGAGCCGCGCACGAATAGTGTGTCCGGCCAAGTGTCTGCCGGCAACACGGTCACCAGACCTGCAGCGTATTTGGCGCTTGCTGCCGCGCGACAGTCCTCGGCGCTCACGTTTTTGCGTAGGCGCGCGTACGCCGTGGTGAGGATGCCGCGGCTCATGGGAACGAGGTGGGGCGTGAAAGTCACCTGTACGTCCTGTTTGGCGGCGCGGGATAGCTCTTGTTCGATCTCTGGGATGTGTCGATGCGTTCCGGCTACCTTGTAGGGGCGCAGTCCTTCCGCGGCCTCGGGGAAATGGGAGCTTTGGCTGAGGGCCTTGCCCGCTCCGGACACGCCACTTTTTGCGTCGATGATGATGGGGGCGACCTCGACCAGCGACGCTTCTAGCAGGGGCGCTAGAGCGACAATGGCGCTCGTGGGGTAGCAACCCGGCGCGGCGATCAACCGCGCGCCACGCAGTTCTTCCGCGTGCCATTCGGGCTGGCCGTAGACCGCGGCAGAAATATGCTCTGGTTTGGGATGCGCCCCGTACCATTTCTCGTACGTGGCCACGTCCCGCAGTCGATAGTCCGCGGACAAGTCAACGACGATGAGCCCGGCGTCGTAAAGCGCCGCCCCGGCGCGCGCACTGGCGCCGTGGGGGAGCGCGGTGAAGACAACGTCCATGCGCGGCGGGAGCTGGGCCGCTTGCTCTGGCTCGAACGTCTCGATTACGAGATCTGCAATGCTCGGAACTCCGCGGGTGGAGGGCAGCGCTTGCCCGAGAGTTTGGCCTGCCGTTTCGCGCGCCGCCACGTACACCAATTCGAGCTGTGGGTGCGCGTGGACGATTCGAACCAATTCCGCTCCCGTGTACCCGGTGACGCCGACAATACCGACGCGCTGCTTCACGGAGGTTTCGCTTTTCATGGTGCCCTTGCGTAGCAAGGCAGCACAAAAAACGAAAGCGCGCGACGCCGGCCGGCATCGCGCGCTCTTTCCGGCGGCTGCCGGCCCGTGGTTTAACGCTTGCTGTACTGGAAGCGCTTGCGAGCTCCAGGCTGCCCGTACTTCTTGCGCTCCTTCTTGCGCGCGTCGCGGGTCAGGAACCCGGCGCGTTTCAGGGCACGGCGGCGTTCTGGATCTTCGGTGGTGAGGGCTTTGGCTACGCCGTTGCGTAGCGCTTCCGCCTGAGCACTGTGGCCACCGCCGGCGACGGTGCAGCGCACGTCGTATTTGTCGGTCAGCTCCAGCAACTCAAGGGACTGACGGGCGATCATGCGCGTCGTCATCCGTTCGAAGTAAGCGTCAGCATCGACGCCGTTGACGGTAATGGCTCCGGAACCCGGAGCAACCCAAACTCGCGCGACCGCGGTCTTGCGTTTGCCAGTGGCGTACGTGAATGCAGTATCAGTCATGAACTAAACTCCGCGCCCTATAGGGCGAGCGGCTCCGGCTTTTGAGCAGAGTGAGGATGATCCGCACCGCCGTACACCTTCAGTTTCTCGAGCATGTTACGACCGAGAACGCTTTTGGGCAGCATGCCTTTGACGGCCTTCTCGATAGGCATCTGAGGTTTGTTTGCGACTAGGTGAGCGAAGGTCTTGGCGTGCAAGCCACCCATGTAGCCGCTGTGCTTGTAGTAGGTCTTCGTCTGCGCCTTGTTGCCAGTCAGCTTCACTTCGCTGGCATTGACGACGATGACGAAATCCCCAGTGTCCACGTGCGGGGTGTACGTGGGTTTGTGCTTGCCGGAAAGCAGGGTGGCTACTCTGCTGGCGAGCCGGCCCAGGGGTTGGTCCTTGGCATCAATGACCCACCACCTGCGAGCCTCCCGCGCGCTGGCGGGTTTTTCGCTGAACGTCCGCATTGTCACTAGTCCTCGGTGTCTGACCCGGGCAATCTGGCCGCGGGGGCCCCGACAGCGCTCAGGCTTCAGGGGCCGCGGTTTTTAGCTTTCTGGGTCCCCTTCGTCAAGCTCGGCCCTGCGGCCAACAGCCATTCTGAGTCGTCCCAACCCAGCGGCTCGAATTTTCTTCATTGTTTCGGTATCTTAGCCGCGGGTTTTGGCAATGTTGCATTAGGCCCGTCCGGCTGTGGGTTGGCTATACTGAGAAGCTCTCCGCCTTGAAACGTGTTCCTCCCAACGTCCGCCTTGCCGAGCGCCTCGCCGCCGAAGGGCAAATCAGCCAGCAGCAATGCGACGCGGCTGCGACTTTTGCACAACACAACGGAGAACGGATCGAAGAAGCGCTATTGGAAACCGGCGCGCTCGATGAAGCCGCGCTCTTGAAGTACCTCGCGGCGCACCACCAGACTCGCTTCGTATCCACGGAGAAACTCGGCAAAGCCAAGATCGACAAATTCACTCTGAGCAAGATCCCGCACAAGCTGGCCGAGATGCACGGCGTGTTCCCGGTGCTTTGGGAACCCAAGACGGGTGTCATCTCGATCGTCACCGCGGATCCGGACGACGCTCCGGCCGTGCAAGACGTGCAGATGGCATCTGAGGCAAAAGATGTGCGTGTCTTCGTCGGTCGGCCCAAGGCGGTGCGTGCTGCGATTGCCAAGAACTACGCCGGCGACATGCGCGCGTTTGCGCTTTTGGATCGCGCAGGCGCGCCGGACATGCTCGACGTATTTGACCGTTCCTTGATGGAGACGGGAGGCTTTGTTCTCGAGCGTCAAGGTACAGAGCCGACTCCACAGCCGGCAGACACAGCCACGGCGTCGCCGGTAAAACAGCCGCTGCCGGATGTGCTTGGAGAGCCGTTTCGAGAAACTCTGAACGTCCTCATTACCATGGTCGAAAGCACCCGCGCCGAGCTGCGCGGGCATTCTGCTCAAGTGGCGCGCCTCATGCGCCAGACAGCGGAACGCGTCGGTCTCTCCGAGCGCGACAAGGCTGCGGCGATCGTCGCCGGATACTTGCACGATCTTGGCAAGATGGGCGCGTACCACCTGACCGCACTCAACGTCGCTGAATACGAGGCGCACCGAACCGCTGCTGCCAAGATGCACACGGCCCCGCTGCGCATGATGGAGTCCGTGGGGCTCCCGGTCGAAGTCGCGCGCTCCATCGAACACATGTACGAACGTCATGACGGGAAGGGCTTTCCTGAGGAGCAAGCCGGCAAAGAAATCCCAATCATCGCGCGCTTGCTGGCGATCACCGATACCTATGCAGATCTCACCCAGAATCCGAGGAACCCATACCGCCGAGTGTTGGAACCTGTGCAGGCCTGTCAGGTCTTGGAGCGATATCGCGGCGGCGTGTTCGACCCGAACCTGGTGGACGTATTCCGCATGATGGTCACGGGGGATGATCTAAAAGCGCGCCTCTTGGCCACTCGACATCGCGTGCTCCTGCTTGACCCGGACCCGGAAGAGACGACCGTTCTGGAGCTGCGCATGATGGAGCAGGGCTTCCAAGTGCACGCAGCCCGGGACCCCGAACAGGCTCAGGCGTTACTCGAGTCCGGCGACGTAGAGCTGGTGGTCAGCGAGATGGAACTCGAGGTCGAGGATGGCATCGCGTTTCTGAAACGGGCGCGTCAAGCCGAGTGGGGAAAGACCTTGCCGTGGGTATTTTTGACGGGGCGCGCCGGCGGCGGGGACGCCCAACGCGCGTTTGCCGCAGGGGCAGCGGACTACGTGACCAAGCCTTGCAGTGCGGACCTCCTGGTGACCAAGCTCAAACAGATCTTGGAGCGCGAGGCCGGCGCCGGCGGCGGGCGCGGCGTCAGTGGATCCCTCACAGAAATGAGCCTGCCCGATATGGTGCAGGTCTTGTTTCACGGCAAGAAGACTGGCGCCCTCAAGATCCGCTCTGCGGGCCGATCTGGCGAGATCCACTTCGTCGGCGGCGACATCTACAACGCATTGTGGGAGGAAGTGCGCGGGTCCGACGCGTTCTACGCCATGCTCACGCTCCGGGAAGGGGACTTCGTGCTCGACCCGAATTTCCTGTCGGACCAGCGCGTGATCAACGATTCTCCGGACGGGTTGCTGCTGGAAGGCATGCGTCGACTGGATGAAGGGCTGTGACGGGCTTCGTGAACCATTCGGCGCTCCAAGGGGCAATGTCTGCGGTTTGTCGGTGTTCCCAAAATGCGACGTGCCGAGATCTGCGTGGGCGTGTTAACCTTTTGAGTCGGGATTAGAGGAGCGTTACGTGCCAAAAACGCCGCCTCCGGTGCTTGGTTTCAACAATAACGTCCGGCACCAGGGGCGTATTTTTCATATTCAGACGGAAGACTCGGGCGTCAAACGACCGCACGTGATCACGCATCTATTTGGCGACGGCGGACGGATCCTGAAGACTGCCCGCACCAACTACTCGGAACACGTTGGGCGGTCGGACATCGCGCAGGTCGTCCGGCAAATGATGAAGGATCAGCACAAGGCGATGTTCGTCGCTTTGCGCAAAGGCGAGCTCAATTCGATCATCGAGGAAGCGTTTGGGCCACCCCTCATGGTCGCGCCCGCTCCGGCGCCCGAGCTAGATTCAGCGCCCACCAGTGGGCCACCGCTCACGAGCCCCGACGCAGGGCGCCCCGCCGCGGCTGCGGGTTCGGCAACCGAAGCGTCCCCGCCGCCGGAACACACCATTCCTCCCCTCGCGGTACCCGGCCCCGGCGCCATGCCAGCGGTCGCCGCAGCCACGCAGTCCCGGGGCGCGCCGCCTTCTGCGAGTGCAGCAGCGCCCCCGGGGGCCCCGCGCAGTGTCTCGTCGCGTCCTGAGAGCAGTCCGGCCGCCCTCGCTCCTTCGGCAGCGCCGAGGGGGACGCCGAGCCAACCCCGGGTTGCGCCTGCTGGCCCCGCTTTGGATTCGAGCCAGACCCTGCCCTTGGAGCGGGTGCCGACGGGCTCTGAGACTCGGCGCCCGGTTGCCGTTCCGAAACCCAGCGTCCAGCCGGTAGCGGCGACGCGTCGCCCGGCATCGGCCCCACCGCGTATCGGAACACCCGCAGCGGGCACTCCCTTTGTTGCGCACCCGTCGGACTCGAAGCCACCCGTGCCGATCAGTCGCCCGCCGTCAGATCCTAACGCTGGACGCTATTCCGTCGTACCCGAAGCCGAACCCGCGGAGCGCTACGCGGTGTCGCGTCCTGCTGCCATCTTCGGCGACGCGAAGCCGGCGCGGAGCATTTTCGGCGACGACGAAATGGTCGGCGAGAAGTCTTTGGACGAAGTGATTCTTAGCTACCTTGCGGAAGATCTTGAGCAGCCGCCCCGCAAGTAGGCGTCAGTGACCGCCACTGGATTTTGGCTTCGCGCCCCAAATACGCAAGCACAGCAAGAAGCCGAGCACGGCGAAGGGCATCAAGAACCACGGCCAATACGCCCAGTCGCGGCTGGTCAAATAGCCTAGGCTGACGCTCTGAATTGCGGTGCCCAGGTAGACGAAGCCGTCGATCACTCCGACGGCCGTTGCGGCGCCTTTGCGGCCCCCGAAGTCCATGGTCGCAGTGCCTGACAACAGGCCGTGGGTGCCGATCACGCACAGGCTCATCAAGAACACGAACACGCCGAGAAAATACGGACTCATGGGGGTGACGGGTTGGGCTTGGAGCAGTCGCATGTCCCCGGCGCGTTGCACCGGTTTGGGGTCTTGCAGCTGCAGCTCTAGCTGCTCGCCGCCCCGCAGCACCCGGGCAGGGATGCCTCGCCCCTCCTGCACCGGGTTCGCTTCGGCACCCTGAAGGTTCGACGCGCAAGCGCACTTGGAAGCGTTCCAGCCCGCCGCCTTGCACACCGGCTGCCAGCACGCGACGGCGTCGCGCACGTCCTTCCAGTTCTTGACGCCATCCTTTTCCGCGATGCTGAGGATCTGGTCGCCAGCGAGAAGACCGCTCTTGTCGCTCGCGCTCGAGACGACGTTCTGCGCCGGCGCTAAGACAAAGCCCATGCCAAGTGTGCAGATGGCGAGGAAGCCGTAGAGCCCAGCAGCTGCGGGGCCCCGGCGGCTTTGAAAGAACAAATCGCTCACCCAGCCTGCGACGTTGCCGCCGATCACGCCGGCCACCATCAGCACACCTCCCCAACCGCCTTGCACGAGAAAGGGAGCGAGGAACGCCAACACCGAGAGGATGATCAGGTAGCCGCGCCGGGCGCCGCGAGCCTTCGATGCGATGAAGCCCGAGACGGCGGCGACGAGGAAACAGGGCAGGGCGGGCCACAGCGGCTTTGCGGACCAGCTGTCGATGGCCGTGAGCATTTCACCGCCGCGCAGGGGGTGGGACAGGGGCAGCGCCCAAATCTCTTTGGCGTAGATCGGAAACCAGTGCATCACGCCGTTGCGTAGGACGCCCGTGCAGAACTCGATGAACGCGACAGTGAGAATGATTGGATTCGATAGAATGCGTTTGATCAGGACCAGCGCTGGGACGGGCGTGTCGCTGGTATCTCCGCTCGAAGCGTCGCCGGTGTCGAAGTCTTTGTGCCCGGCCAAACCCGGTCGGTCTCGCAGCAAGAAGTACTCGACCGCAAAAAAGATGCCCAGAAACACTCCTGGTAGGGCGAAGACCACCCAAGCAACGCGCGGCGCGCTCAGCCCGGTCATGCGTTGAGCGATGCGCAGCAGCACGTCGTTTACTGTAAAAGCCAGGAAGATGCCGCTCGAGATCATCGTGCCGAAGATCCCGGAAAAGCCCCCGCGCTCCGTGACGTGGAACCAGTGCGCGTTCACTTTTACGATCGACACGGCGCCGTAGCTCTGGAAGTACATGTTCAGGGCGTAGAGCGCGCTAAACACCAGGCGCAGCGGTGCGTCGGCGGCCTGGCCGCTTTGGACCACGTGGTACAGGTACGCCCCCATAGCGAGGTTCGCGACCATGGCGCCAAAGGCCCCGATGAGCATGCCCTTGCGCCCGCCCATTCGGTCGACGAGGGGACCGTTCAACAGGAACGCAAACGCGTAGACGAAGGTTCCGGCGCCGAAGATGATGCCGAAGTCCTCTTTGGTCATCAGCTCGCCAAGACTGTTCTTGGCGACGGTGAGGTTGTAGCGCCCCATGTAGAGCAGGGCGTAGGTGACGCCCAAGGGGAACCAGTTGAAGAAGCGCCGGCGTCGAAACGCGGCGGAGTGCTCGATGGCCACGCCCGTGGTCCTAGCGGTGGTTGCTCCCATGCGGCCCGGGAGCATACATGTTCAACGCCCGCGTGGTGGACGCGACCCCCCAGGCGGGTCTGTCGCATTTGCCGACCTGAGCCGCAAACTCTACCGAGCTTGCCCCGGCCCTGGGGCCCGAGGCGTGGGATTCCTTCGGGCCGCCGGGGCAAACAGCGGAAGCGGGCTTGACACCTGCTGAGAAAATGAAAGCTTCTCGCTCCTTCGGCGCGGTAGCCAAGTGGTTAGGCAACGGTTTGCAAAACCGTCATACGTCGGTTCGAATCCGATCCGCGCCTCCGCCGTGGTTCGCCCTTATTTCGTAGGAGTCGCCGGTGGCACGGGTTCCGGCAAGACAACGGTGGCTCGGGCAATCGCCGGAGGGTTGCCTGACGGCACCGCTACGCTCATCGAACACGACGCGTACTACCGGGATCGCCCTGACCTCAGCTACGAGCAACGCAGCGAGCTCAACTTCGATCATCCCGACGCCCTCGAGACGCAGTTGCTCATCGACCACATCGGCGCGCTGCGTGAGGGCGAAGGTGTGGAATTGCCCGAGTACGACTTTGCGACACATCGGCGCAGCGAAACCCGTCGTCGAGTGGAGCCCCAACCGGTCATCGTGGTCGAGGGCATCTTAGTATTCGCCGATGAGCGATTGCGCTCGCAGTTCGACCTGAAAGTGTTCGTGGACACGGACGCGGACATTCGTGTGTTCAGGCGCATCCGCCGCGACATTGAACAACGCGGTCGGACCTTCGCGTCGGTCCGCGAGCAGTACTATTCGTCCGTTCGCCCGATGCATCTGCAGTTTGTTGAGCCAAGCAAGCGCTGGGCGGACATTATCGTGCCGGAGGGTGGCCAGAATCTAGTCGCTGTGGAACTGCTGCTGACCAAGCTGCGCGCGGTGATCGACCAGGGCCTCGTGCACTCGCTGTAGCGCCCGCAGCGAAAAGGTAGGGGACGGCTTGCCTCTGGGAACCCCTCAGCCTCCGAAGCGGAAGCCGGATCCGGGGCGTGCGCTCGTCAATAGGCGCAGCGGAACTGTCGTCAGCAACAGAGAAACGGCCAGCATGCCCGCGTGGTGCATCGGCGTGGAGAGCAGGGGTGGGCGCAGGAATTCCCACACCAAAAGCAGCGGGACGGGAGCCATCACCGCCACGAACCACGCGCGCGCGCCTGTCGGAGGCACGCGTGCTCGGAGCAGGACCAGGCACAGATCGGTCAGCAGCAGGGTGAGGGCGAGGCATCCCGCGATGCCCGTGCCAAGGGGCAACCAGGCGATCAGCCCGAGCTTGCTGCCGCCGAAGAAGATCGCGCGAAGCAAGAGCGCGCACCACATGCCGACGAAGGGCCCGGCCAGGCTGGGCCACAGCCAGCTTCCCAGTTTCTTTCGAGCAAAGCGTCGGAATGCCATAGCGTTTAGGCGACTTCTTGCACGATCGCGTCGCTTACATCGTCCAGCGTAGCACCTTTGACCTGGACGTTTTCCAGACTGCCATCGTCCAGGGAAAGTTCCGCCGCGGACCGGGTTTCCACGGCGGTGTACATCCGCGTCAGGCTTTCCACATGATCGGCGAGTCGTTGGTCGACCCGCCGAGCGACGCGCTTTGCCGATTCGGATTTGGAGGTGTCGCTGAGGCGCGCGCGGGCCCGGGCCAACCGCACTAGGTTCTTCCACGCGCGTCGTGAATCGCCGGCGGTGTCTGAATCCAGCACACTTTCATCCACTTCGCGCCGCAGCTCCGCCCCGGCGCGTAGCGTGGACTTGGCCGGCTCGCTGACTTCGTCGGCCAAGTGGTCCAGGGCAAATGCCGTTGGGTCGTCTGCAGGAACCAAGAGTGGCGCCAAGGCCAATACCGCGCACAGCATGACCACCACGCCGCGCACGAGGGGATCCGCCGCGGCGAATCGCGTGCTCAGGTAGCCGGCAAGCGCACCCGCGCATGCAGCGGACAGCGCGTGCACCAGTCGAGGATCCCTGCCTTGCACGCGCCAGGTGCGCTCTGCGAATGCGCCCAGCATCAGCGCGGCGCCGGCAATCGCCGGACCATTATTCGCAAGCACACCGCTGGCGAGCGCGCCCAGGGCACCCCCGGTCACCGCCAGCGCGTTGGGAGTGAAACTCGCGGCCAGCGCCAGCAATACCCCGAGCAAGACCGCTGCTCCCGCACCGAACACAACTCCGAGTCGCCCGCTCAGGGGCAGGATGCCAAAAGCGGCGCCTGCCGCGACAAGTAATGAAATGCTTCGCATGAGCTCAGTCTCCTCAGAAGGCTTTGCGACCGATGTTCTTGGCGTTGGCAGCGGCTGAGGCTTTGCCCGCACTCTTGGCTGCCGCTGACTTTGGTGGTGCGGCTCGGAAGGCACGCTTGGCCTCGCCCAGTTCTGCACGCTGCTTGTCCAACGACTCTCTTTCTGCTGCCGGGGCCGCTGCGGCCGCGGTCTCCAGCGCTGCTAGGCTTTGGTCCATGAGGGCTTCTGCTTTGTCCGTATCGCCTTCCGCATAGGCGTGGGTCGCCGCGAGCTGCCGTAGGGATGCCAGGGCGCTCGTTGCGCTCGCGACGACTCTCGGGTCACGACTTGCGAGCACCAGCTGCTGGCTCCGCTCGCCCTGGAGCGTCAGAGCCGGAACTTGGACTTGCGCCTGCTTTCCGCCGACACGCCGCCAGGAGAGGTGGCTCTTCAGGTCGAGGGTCTCGCCGTGCTCTGCGTCGGCTCGAAGCTCGACGATCACGCGCCGCTGATCCCGCGCGAAGAGCGAGCCAAGGGCCAGGGTCACTTCGCCGGCGCTCTGATCGACGACTTCGGCGCCGACGGCCCGTAGGAAACGAAGCCCGGGCGCCAGGCTCAGCTGCACGCGCGCGTCGTCCACGACGGTGTTGGCGGTTTCGTCGAGTTCTTGGGTGAGGAACCGCGCGAGGGCACTGGGGTTTTCCACAAAGCCGAAGTTGCCGCGGCCCGCGTTTGCTACGCCGGACATATAGCTCTCGTCGAAGTCGAGCCCGATGCCTAGGGCGGATACTGTAGTGGACGTGGCAGCCCCCGCTCGGGCCAGCTGCTCGGATCGTTCTTTGGAACTATCCAGACCGTCGCTGACCAAGATCACCCGCCGGACCCGGCCGGGAGCCGCGTGGGCGACTTCCTCCATGCCGCGGTCCAAAGCCGGCGGGATATTCGTGCCGCCGCCTGCGGAAATGGAAAATACACGTTGCAGCAGCTGTCGACGCACTTCCCCCACCCGCGCCAAGCGCTGGACGACTTCGTGATTCGAGTCGTAGCGGACGAAGGCCACTTCGTCTTCGTCCCGCATGCGTTCGATCAGATCTGCGACGCTCCGCTTCGAGCGTTCAATCTTTTCGCCAGACATCGAACCGGAGGTGTCAAATACGATGGCCAGAGCCAGCGGCGCCCGCTCGGTTCCCGCAGGCAAATCCTCTGCTTCGAGGGTCAGTTCCGCGTAGACCGAATTGCCCTGCCCAGACTGCACGCGACTCTGACTCAACTGCAACGTGCCCTTGGCGCCGGGGCCTTGGAAGGTTGCGCCTCTATCGCCGTCGAGCGCACCAAACTGAAACGCACTGCCCACCGCAGGCGCCTGCATCAAGACCAAGCCCCCGACAGAAAGAGCGACGGCGCTAGCGGCCAAGCCGCGCCGGGCTCGGGGAGAACTCAACAATTGACGGATCCATGACATGGCATTCACTCCTCAAGGCAAAGCGGCGCCGGGACCCCCTTAGGAGGTCCGGATTCTGCGGCGGCGTTCGGCTCCATCAGCCAGTACGCGCGGGGGCGGCCGAAGATCTCAGCGGCGGAAAATGCCTTGGCTCAGATCACCGGCACCGTAGGGAATGCGCCATCCCAGCGCCCGTTGTCGCCCCGCCCGCCGGGCAGACGCCATGCTGCGGCTGCTTGGCTGCTCTGGCGCGCCTGGGCCTGGAGCCGAGTGGCCGCCGCGCTCACTGGAGGAACGGAAACATGGTGCGGCCCGCCTGAAGGATGGCGATCCGTGGGACGCTGCCCGTCTCGTCAACGGGGTGTTTGTTCACGCGGATGCCCAAGGACCGCATGGCAGTCACATCCGCTTCGCCGCGCACGCGGTATTCGATGCGGTCTCGCATGGCCGTCTCCGCCATCAATGGCACGACGAGTCCCCACGGGATGATCACCGGGGCTTGGACCACAACCGTGCCGTCGGCGGGCAACCATTGGTTGGGGCTGTACGAAACGGGCGGTAGCGCCCATTTGCCTGCCATGGTCGTTTGCACGCGTACGTTTCGGACCTGAACGTCGAAGCTATTGTCGTTGTGCACGCTCAGGAAGACTTGCATCCCGATGCCAGCCGGGCCGGCGGATCGAATCTCCGCGTGGTGGAGCTGCATCGTCGGTTTGGAGACGCAGCTGGGCAGCAGCAGTAGGGACACGCCTCCGGTCAAGAATGAGCGTCGTTCCATCGGGCACAACTTAGTGGAAAAAGCGCCGCCGCGCTGCCCGCCATTTCGAAGCCGTATTTTCAGGCACCGCAGCGGCCATCACGGCCGCCCGGCCGCCGCGGACCTACGCCTTGCCCTGACCGGTAAAGGGCGCCATAAAGCCCGCCACCATGGTCATGGCACTGCCGTCGCTGCTGCGCGACATCAACTCCGCTGGGTTCAACGTCATCTCCAAGGCCTGGGACGCGCTCTCGGGGCTACCCGGCGGACGCGCGCTGTTCTCGCGCATGGTCGGTCTCGCAGCGCCGTACACCGGCACCATCGGCGCGCAGGTCACCGAGTTGGGCCTGGGGCACTCCGTGGTCACGCTGCAGGACCGGCGCGCTGTGCGCAACCACCTGGCTTCGGTGCACGCCGTGGCGCTTGCGAACTTGATCGAACTCACCGGCAACATCGCGCTTTCCTACTCCCTGCCGGACGACGCCCGATTCATCGTGAAGGCGATGAACATC
>CALMUT010000183.1 GCA_937872925.1 uncultured Myxococcales bacterium
TGGGCCCCAAAGGACTTCCGGTAGGGCATGGCGAGACGCGAAAAAACCCGCCCGGGCGCGCCCGGCTTTTCCCTGTTTCCCCCCCCTGCGACGAAAGACCGCCATGAGTCGCGACTACCACGCGCCGACTTCGGCTTCCAGCGCGACGGCGATACCAAACGCTGATCGCCAACTTCCGAGATCCCGACCACGTCCGGGTGGTTACGGCAACCTGGGCGACAGATTTCGACGGATCGTCGGAGCGCCTTCCTCGGCCTACAATCACCGCGTGAATCCCTGGTCCGGTAGACTCGAAATCTCCGCGCCGGTTCGAACTCGCTTCGCGCTCAACGTCGTGACGCGGCACCGGCAAGGGAGTCCAAGCGGGGGATAGGCCCGGTCCCACAACGGATCGTCCGCGCCGAAAACGTAGCCGCCCGCGGCGTTATGGTTCGAGCGTTCGTGCGTGTCCTTCACGGTGCGGATCTGCAACAGGGCCGGGCCGCTAGTACCTCGGCCCGCGCCGTACGAGTCGACCACTTACGTGCGATAAGTCGTCTCGACGTGACCAGGGGGCTTCGCCACGCTCCGTCACGAAGCGCCGGAACGACCGGGGGTCACCACCTTGGCCGACCTGTCTGGCTAACTTCGGCCGAAACAACTCGAAGCGGCGGCAAGACCGCGATCCGCGTGCACTCGGCCTTCCGGAGAAAACCCACCATATGCCCGGTTCGGAGGACCGCGTAGCTCGATGAGCAAGAGCACTTCGGGCACCTGCGCCTAGTGAGAAGTCTTGAGCGGCGCGGACAGATCGCCTTCCGGCTCGGAATGCCCGCGGCAGTCTATGCGGGCGGTGGCGATCCGCCATTCGTCCACGGATAGAGTCTCCAAGACCAGTTCCGTTTTCATTCCGGCTTGTCGGCCTGGCGGGGCGGCGGGGGGCGCAAGAAGATAGAACGACCCCACTTGGACTTTGGGTAGCGCTTCAGGTCACTGACACCAGCAAACGCCGTCCCCTAGTTTGTCATCGCAGACGCACGCCTGGCCTTGAGGGCAACTGCCGCAACCTGTTCGACTGGGGGTCGAAGTCTCGTCGTACGCGCTGGCCGCCGGCTCTTGTGGTGCGGCCGAACTTTCGCCTAACGCGCTGGCCGCTGGCTCTTGTGGTGCGGCCGCGGGGGTGCACGCTACTGCGATGCCTAGAAGTGCGAGCGAGCCAACGATTGTGAAACGAGTCATTGGGATTCCCCTCCTTGTCTGGCCGTAGCATAACGCGGTCGACGCTGAAGCAAGTCAGGTTTCAGTCAGCGTACGTCTCTTTGCCACAGGTAGTGCAGAATCTGCTCAACCCGCGCCGGGCCCCACATGCCTCCCAAAGCCGGCGAGAACCGACAGTGTGTCGCGCATGGTCTTGTGTCTTGCTCGATGGAAAACTGGGTATTATAATGTTTTCCATGGCCGACTTGACCACGGTTTGCGTGAAGTTTCCGCCTGAGGATTTGGCGCTGCTTGAAACATGCGAGGCATTCGAGCGTCTGAAGCGGTCAGATGTCGTGCGGCGTGCGGTGCGCGCGTACGCGGTGCATTTAGGTTTGGCGGAACCAAACAAGGCGCGACACACACGCCAATATCCGAAAGGATGAGACGAACAATGCGCCTGCAGTGTGACGACACCAGTGGGCTCCAGCGTGCGTGCAAGCGCGTTCATGGTCGCGTTGCTCCCGCGAAACGCCATTACAAAGTACCGGTACTCACCATCGGGCAGACGCTCAACTCTCCCGCCCGGTGGTGGGCCACAAACACTGCCAGAGAACTCCGACACAGTCCGTGGGCCCCCGACGCGCGCGAGGCAGTGCCTGATTTCAGCTGCTTCCAAGTCCGTCGCAGAGCGGATGGTGTGACCGGGCCAGATTTCCTTCGATTCGAAGCCTTGGAGGTTCAACACATTTCGGAGGAATGCATTGTCGTCCGGTGAAGGCTCATTGTGCGCCATCGCGGGACCGTACCGTGGCGTCGTTTTTAGCGACCGCACTGAGGGCCCTCGCGTACAAGTGCGTGCCAGTTGCGGGCTCGCGCATGCCGAGTTTGGCGTCAACGCTTCGACCTACGGGCACGCCGCTTTATTTGCCGTTTGCGTGCCCCCGCCGCCACCGCGTACTTCAGCACCGTCATAACTGCCTTTTGCGCATCCTTAGGTGCAGTCTCAAAGAGCGCGAGCAGCCCCGGATTGGATGGTGCAGCACCTTCGACGAGAAGTTCCGCCGGAGCAGCGCGAACGGCCTGAGAGAGCGCAATCACTGTGGAGAGCCTTGGGTCGCGATGGTCATTCTCAACTGTGGACAGGTAGTGCGCTGAGAGGCCCGAACGCTCCGCCAAGTCGTCAAGCGTCATTCCCAACGCCAGCCGACGCCGCCGCACTTCAGCACCGAAACTCATACCCCGTAGCGTGACGACGCCTTACGCCGGGATGGAATTCACGATACCGTGTTAGAGAGTTGCGCAATACCGTAAAACGGAGCCACACTTGCGGGGTGGTCGATTCCGCCACCGAAGCCATCGATCCGATGCTCATGCGCGCCAAAGCGCGCGTCGGGCGCACGCTTAGGGGCAAGTGGCACCTGGACGTGCTGCTCGGCGTGGGAGGCATGGCGGCCGTGTACGCCGCTACCCACCGGAACGGGACCCGGGCAGCGATCAAGCTCCTGCACACGGAGCTTGGGTTGCATGCGGATGTGCGCTCTCGGTTCTTCCGCGAGGGGCGAGTGGCCAACACGGTGCAGCATCCCGGCGCCGTCTCCGTGCTCGACGAGGATGAGGACGACGGCGCCGTATTCCTCGTCATGGAACTCCTGGACGGCGAGATGATCGAGGGCCGCGCTGCACGGTGTGGAGGTCTGCTGCCGATCGATGAAGTGCTGGCGTTGGTGGATCAGGGGCTCGATGGGCTGGTCGCCGCGCATGACAAGGGTGTTGTTCATCGCGACCTCAAACCTGAGAACCTCTTCCTCACGCGGACGGGCGAGGTGAAGTTGCTGGACTTCGGGATCGCGCGCCTACGCGAGCTTTCGACGGCGAGCACCGCGACTCGTGACGGCTCAACCATGGGCACACCCGCTTTCATGGCGCCCGAGCAGGCTCGGGGACTCTGGGATGAAGTTGATGGTCGCACGGATCTCTGGGCGGTGGGCGCCACCATGTTCACCCTGCTTTCCGGGAGCCCGGTTCACGCAGGCAGGACAACCAACGAGGTCCTCATCGCTGCGGCCACCGCTCCCGCACAGCCCCTCCGCAGTGCTGTTCCGGACTTGGCTGAGCCCGTTGCCGCCCTCGTGGATCGAGCACTGGCCTTCGACAAAAGTGCGCGATGGCCGGATGCCGCTTCGATGCAACAAGAGCTGCGTCGCGCGTATCACAACCTCCAGGGCGTGCCGCTCTCGACGCATCCGCGATTGACCGTTCCAGCCGACGTGCCGGATCGGACACTACCATCCGTGGGCGTTGACCCTATCGCGCCAACGCAGGGTACTGAGGCAGCGGTGTCCTCGGGCAAGAGTGGGATCCCGCTTCGGTCGTCCGCTGAATCGAAGACGCCACTCGGCGCGTGGATCGCAGGCGGGCTTGTCCTCTTCGGCTTCGTCGTTGCGACCGTGATCATTGCCGCGAGCCTCGCGAACGTCGGACTCCGCGGACACGCTACACCTGCAGTTGGGCCATCGGCGCCGCGAAGTGCGACTGCCAGCGCTCCCCATGCCGCGACCACCGGAGCGCCTATCTCGGACGTAAACGTTGGGGAACCGGACGCTGGCGCGTCAGGTGTTGCGGTTGATGGTCCACGCAAAATCACACCGGCAGCGGCCGCACCGAAACCGCGTGCGCCCCCACCAACCAAAACACCAACAAGTGCGCCCGCGCCAACAAATTGGAAGGACCAGCGCAAGTGACCGCGCAGCGATTGCTGCTCCCGCTGGCCGTCTTGTTCTGCACGGCCCCGGGTCTTGCCCAAGAGCGGGACGCTGCCACCGCTGACACCCTCTTTCGGGAGGCCCGCGCTCTGATGGCGGCACACCGTTTCGCCGAGGCTTGCCCGAAGCTCGTCGAGAGCCAACGGCTTGACCCCGCGCCCGGCACGGCGATCAATCTCTCGGACTGCTACGCCGGGACTGGGCGACTTGTCGAAGCGCTCCAAGCTGCCCGCGACGCGCTTGCCTCACTGGAGCCGGGCGACTCGCGACACGAACCAATCACCGAGCAAATCAAGCGACTGGAAGGACGCGTTCCAAAGCTGCTGCTGCGGTTGCCCGCGAACGCACCAACGGATCTGCGCGTGGCTCTCGACGGCACAACTCTTGACCAGCCGCAAAAGGGCACTGCGCTGTCCGTAAACCCGGGCACGCACTCCGTCGTGGCTTCTGCCACGGGCCGTGCGGACCGCAAACTCACGGTCAAGCTCGCCGAGTCCGAGTCCAAGGAAATCCTGATCGAAGCAGGAGACCCGAGCAATGCGATCGAGCGTCCAGATCGGCGGCCTCCGGGGGCTGGAGATGGCTCGCTAGCCACGGTGGGCTACGTCGTCGGAGGTGCGGGTGTCCTCGGGCTGGTGTGGGGAACGGTTTCCTATCTGGACTTCCGGTCCATCGAGAATGACCGCGAGTCGATCTGCCCGACGACGGTCCGATGCTCCTCGGCAGAGATCGCGGAGGACAACCGACTGCGCGAGGACGCTGATGCTTCAGGTGCCCGGGCGGCGATTAGCCTCGGCCTGGGCGTAATTGGTGTGGGCGCGGGCGCCACCCTGTTGTGGCTATCAAGCAAGCGCGAGGAAGCTCTTCAAGTGGGTTCGGTCGTGACTCCGGGCGGCGCATCAGTGCGCGTGACGGGGCGATGGTGAAGCGTCGAGCGCTTTGGCTTCTCGTGGCTCTGGCCGCGGCGTGGGCCTGCAGCGGGGCGGACAGGAACCTTCGACTCGATTCCGACGCTGGCGGGATCGGCGGAGTCTCTGGTGGCGGAGCCGTCGTTGGCGACAGCTCGACTGGCGGGGCGAGCGGCGTTGACGCCGGGGGGACTGCGGGGTCCGAAGCCGGCGGCACAGCAGGTACGGGTGGGATCACTCTTGGTCCAGAGCACACCTGGAAGAAAGGCGACGCGGCAATGGACCTTGGCTCCACCACGAACAGGTTCTGCTTCCTGACCGCGATCGGTGGCTCTTTCACGTCGTCGTCCGATGTGGGTGTCACATCAGGCGGTGGCGCGTGGAAGCTGTCCGGCACGTCGTCGTCAGACGTGAACGCGCGGGCAAGATGTGTTTCTGGGAATGCGGGTGACGGACTTCAGACGAGCAGTTTCTTCAGTTGGGCATCGGGGGCGGCGTCGACGGCTCTCGGCGCGTTTCCGGGTCGTGCGTGCGGAATTACGGGCATCAGCGGCGCCTTTGCCACGCCAAGCGATGCGGTACGCGCGTATGTGCAGAACTCCACTGAGTGGTTCCTCGACGGCAACGGGAATGTCAGCGCGAGCGCCCACTGCCTGATCTCCAGCTCGCTTACCGTGTCTCCACCCACCACCTGGAAAGAAGCCCAAGGGCCGCAGAAGCTCACGTCAGTTCCAAACTCCGCGTGCTTGTTCGCGCACGTGGGTGGCCTGCTTGGAGGTAGCGGCGATAGCCTTGAAATCTACTCCCAGGGAAGTGACTGGTGGATCGTAGGCGGCACGCAGAATCCCGGGATCGGTTCAGGGCACTGCGCGAGTTGGCCGTAAATGAGTCAGAGCCGGCACGACGAGAAAGACACCACCGTTTCGGCGGTGGGCCTAGCCCTGCTTCCTCTTGCGTGACGATGCGCCAAGCTCTTCGAGCGTCTCGCTGATCGCGAGCGTCCGCTTCTTCTTCCGCTCTTGGGCAGCTGCACGACTTTGACGCCTCGCCTGCTTTTCGGCCGCGCGTTGCTCCTTCTGCTGCCGAGCTTCCTCTCGCGCTTGCGCGTTTTCCTGTGGCGAACGCCTTGACTGTCTCGGCTCCAGCGTCGGCGACGCGCTTGCTGACTCCAGTCCCGGTTTCCTTTTCGCCCTAGCGAGCGCCTTGCCAAACTCAACGCCGCCGAAATCGATGAAGGGCTCGCTGTCGCCGTCTTCACCGCTACCGATGCCGTATTCCTGGCAGTCATGCTTTTGCTCCGGTATCAAGCAGTGCAGCACCTGATCGAACTCGGGGGCCGGTCGTGACTCATAGTTAATCAGGAGTCCGTTTTTGAACGAGCCACCAAGTTCAATGAAGCCCCACGCGTAGATCGTCGTCGGGGAGTCGAAGAGCGAGGTCGTTGTTCGAAGCTCGCGAAGCCGAGTCCGAAATCGGCTTACCGCCCGTTCCGGGTCCGACGCCTCCACCAAGATTTGGAAGGTGCCCATGCGCTGCGGTTCGCCAGGCTCGACGAAGTCGAAGCTGCCGAGGTATAGCGACGTGTCCGACTTGCCTCGTTGCGCGGAGGCTCGTGTCGGCTTCGCTTTCTTCAAGGCCTGTCTCTTCGGCGCAGCCATGGAACGACCGTATCATCCCTTGCGCGATGCACGATGGATGGAATCATCGCGTGCATGGCCGAGACGATCTCCCTGACGCGCGAAGAACTCTACAAACAAGTCTGGACGACGCCGGTGAGTCAACTGGCGATTCAGTACGGCATCTCAAACGTTGCGCTCGGCAAGCTCTGTCGTCGGATGGGCATTCCGACGCCGGGTCGAGGTGACTGGGCGCGGCGCAAGGCGGGCCAGAAGCTTAAACGTCCAGCTTTGCCGAAAGCCCAGCGGGGCCAAAGCCAGTCGGTCACGATGACGAGGGACCTGTCGCGCAAAGTCACGAGGCCTGGAGGCACCAAGCTGCAAGGGAAGCCCCCCGAGGTTCCGGTTCCCGAAACGCTGGCAGGTAGCCACGAGGTTGTTCGAAGACTTGCCAAGTTGCTTCAACGCGCCCCCCTCGATGAGCAGGAGCGACTGGTCGTCGGACGGGCGCTATTCGTGACACCTGAGCTACACCGAAGGGCGCTGCTTATCCTCGACGGCCTGTGCAAGGCCCTGGAGCGACGAGGGCACACTGTCGCGCTCGAAGGAGACGGCCCTCAGGCCGCGCTGCAGGTAGCGGTAGGCGACCACCGCATCAGCTTTTCCATTTCGGAGGCGCTCTCGCGAGTCCCGCACGATCTCTCGCCCGAAGAGAAGCTCCGACTAGACCGTGGCGACAGTCGCGGCATTCGAAAGTACGACCACATACCGAGCGGTCAGCTGCGCGTTGACGTTCACCAAGGCCACCTCGCGCGAAGCTCTTGGTCGGACCGCGGAGGTTGTAGCCTTGAGCGGTCGCTCGGCCATGTGATACTGGCGGTAGAAGCTGGGGCCGCTCAGCGAAAAGAGGAACTTGCGGAAGAGGAAAAGCAGCGTGTCCGGGAAGACGAGCGACGACGAAGAGAACACGAGGAGCACGCTCAGGCAGAGCGGCAGCGGAAGCTCAAAAAGTACCGGCAGCTGCTCGCCGACGACCTCGAAGCGATGGCTGCGGATTGGAACCATGCGAGGCAGATTCAAGAGTTCCTTGATGCGTACGAGGCAGCCATACCGCAGGGCAGCCACACGGATGTCGTGCGGGCCTGGCTCGAAGTCGCTCGAAAGTATGCCGGAAGTCTGGACCCACTATCGCAGCCTGAATTGGTTGCCAGGGACCTCGACCCGGATGACGATGTTTTGGAGTCGGCGATCAAACAATCGAAGGAGAGCGCGTAACAGCGGCGCGCGCCAACGCCAGTGCCCCCTTGAATCGTTCACCATGGGTATGGATTTGTCGTGTGCATGCGGGGCCGGGGGACGCGGGCATTCACCGATGGCCCCCCGGACCCTTGTGATCAGTGCGTGTGCGATAAACCGCGGGCTCCGTGCCCCGATCTCAACAGCCACTGCCAGGCTGATCCTGACGGGAACTTCTCCTGCTGCGAGTGCCCGGAAGCGTGCTTGAAGCCGGCTCCTTCCTGCAACCTGTACCCCAACACGAAGCTCTCTGAAGCTGCCCGTAGAACTCAGGTGTTCGTGTGCGCCATCGCGTCGCGGAACACCACTTCAACTCGGTGCCCAGGGAGCGTCTCCTCCGCAAGAAGAGCTTCTGCGACCGCCGTGATCCCCGCCCAGTTGCCCGACAAGGCTTGCCTTGTCCACGCCTGTGCTTCGTCGAGCACAGTTTGGCGAACATCCATATCGCCCTCGGCAATCGCGTCTGCCCAGACGATCGCCGTGTTCCAGTCAGCGGCGCCTCCCGCGTCGGTGGGCAGCGGGTGCTGATGCTTCTCGCAGAACATGTGGACGGCGAGTTCGCCCCCGACTAGCGAGCGGATCTCTTGGACAAGCATTTCCGTCTCTTCTTCGTCTAGGTAGGCGAGGTCCAAGTCCTCCGGTAGCTTGCCGTGGTCCGAGTGCCCCCGGCTAGCGTCGGCCGGCGCAATCGAGACGCTCACTACCGGTCGGCCTTGCAGCACGGCAAGGCAGGCGTGTGCTGCCTCGTGGTAAGCGACCAAAGTCTTATTGGCTGAGTCGGTGCTCATGGGGCGAGTCTTTACCAAAACGCTGCGTAGTCAACCGGAGTGGCTTCAGCTCGTGAGTAGCGAAGCTACTCGCGAGCCAAGTTGCCAATAGTGACGCCCAAACGGAGATTTCTCAGCCAGTGAATTCCACGGCGAGCGCTTGGTTACGCACATCAAATGCCCGTACTTCTTCTGCCGGGCCAGAAGGGCGGCTTCACCGCCGTCGAGCACCCCGAGAACCGACTCTTTGATCATGCTCTTTTCCCATGCCAAGAAGCCAGACGCTGGAAACTCTGCACTGCGCGCCGTGGCATTCGCGCGGCCCATTCGGTGCGCTCTATTTCGCTCCCGAGCATTGCGCTTCGACAATGCCGAAATCTGAAGACGGCGCACCAGCTATTAACGCCGCACTAGAGCCCGATGCCCTCGGCGGCGCACTCGCTGCGGGCGAGTTCTTCGGCCGCAATGTAACCCATGGTCGTGCCGCTGTTCCGGTGACGGCATTGGCGCTGGATACTGTCAAGTGACCTGCCCTGTTTCCGTGCCGTGGTGGCAAGTCCCCGGCGCAGGCTGTACCCGCTGATTTTTTCTACCGTCGCTTTGGGAAACCCGGCGCGGCGTGCGGCGCTCTTCAGCAACTTACTGATGTCGCCGGGCCAGAGCTTGGCTTCGCTGAGTCGACCGTATGGCAAGCCGCGGAAAATCGGGCCGCTAACAATTTCGCTCGCGGCGAGCCAGTCTTCAAGCGCTGCGATCGGGCATGTGACTCGATCCGAGCCGCGAGCAACGATGACGCTCTGCCCCTGCGATTCTTGATCGCCCTTGCTGTGGGGGATCGTTAATAGCAACCGGCCATTTTCAAGCACCTCCATATGCTCAAGCTCAACGGCGACGAGTTCTTCAGGCCGCGGCGCGCCGGCGAAGCCGAGCAGCATGGCGCATCTGTCACGAATCGCTTTGGCACCCCATCGCTGCGACAGGATCATCATGCGCAGCTCCGGCACGCTCAGGGGGTACGCCTTCCGTGGCGGCTTACCCTGCGACCTTTTGATACCCGCCCAGACCTTCTGAAGTGCCGGGTCTGACAGAGGTGACGGCAGGCGAGCTTGCTTGTGTGCGTCCGCCATGGCGGAGAGGAAAAGCGCGATGCTGGATACAGCCCCGCCTTGATCGGCACGAGCAACGATGTAGGCGGCGAGGGCTTCGGGTGCCGCTGGCAGCGCAGGCAAGCTGTCAGACTGCGTGGGCACGCCGAGCGCCAGGCACCACCGGGCGAAACCGCGTAGTGCCTTGCCGTAGGCCTTCCTCGTGTTCTTCGACTGGGATGCCTCAGCGTAGGTCCCGGCGCGCTCTGCGAGCGCTCCCAGCTCCGCCAGCGCCGTCTCCGACGCGACCACGATGTCCGTGGGCACCTCCGTGTTGATGTGCGCGTTAGTGTCCTTTACCGACCGCACTTTTGGGGCTCTTTCTCAAAGAAGGACCCGCCCGCCCGGACGGGGACAAGCCGTGGCGTGGCATTACCGCTCGGGCGGGCAGGAAAGTTGTCACGAGAGCGCACCTGATCCCCTACTCCTCTTCTTCATCGTCGAACTCCGCATCGTCGTCGTCATCGAGTTCGTCGTCATCGTCATCGTCGTCGAGTGTGTCGTCGTCGCCGTCCTCGCCGTCGCCGCCCTCGTCATCGTCGAGTGAATCGTCGTCCTGGTAGTTGTCTTCCTCGACGTCATCATCATCGTGAAAGCCCTCCGCTTCTTCCTCTTCCTCAAGCGGAATGGACACGAACGGGTGATCGTAGTTCTCGGCCTGGACTTGTGCGTTTCTATTCATCGAAACCTCCACGACCTAGGTAATCATCGGTCACCGCGGTGTCCATCCATGGTTCGCTGGTGCGGGCACCCAAACGCCGGTCTGTTGATCAAACCAGAAGGTTCCGGAAGCGGTCGTCACCCAACGAACACCGTGTGCGTCGATCCACTCTGTCGTAGCAGGCGCGACAGGTTGTACCGGACTGTGATCTGTGGATTTGGTCGGCGGCACGAACGTCTCGACGACCTCGTGACGGTTCGCACTTCCCATCAAAGCGCCAGCTTCCGTTAGATCGTAAACGGTCGTTCCGTAGGCGTTTTTGCCTAGTTTGCGAACAAGACCTAGCTGCTCAAGAGCACCAAGTGCCCGCCCGGCGCCGCTCAAGATCTTACCTGAACCGCGTCCCCACGCGGCTTGCGCGAAGTCGTCGAGCGTGAACATGCGGTCGGTGGAGCACCGCATCGCAGCGGCACAAAGCCGAGCAGCCGTCGTGGGGCGGAGCTTGAACCTGGCCACTGCCTGACTAGTGGCCATCTTGACCCCCAATTAGTGTGAGCACTTGGGAGTGTGATGACTGCCAAGCATAGACAAGCGCTGCACTAGCCGCGGTCTGGCGTGAAGTCCTACGTGCGCAGCTGGTCATTTCCAGAGTCTAGCAGCCGCTCTCGTCATGGAAAGAGCAACGGACTGAAAAATACCTTGATGGAGACCTCTCATTGCACATCCGTACGTCTCCTTGATGTCAGCCTGATGCGGTTCATGCGCAACTTTGCTGCATAGGTTGCACACGTCTCGCCTTCGGTGCGCAGCTCCGTCCGAGTTCGTCCAAGGGCGTGCTCGCTACTAGGCGGCGCGCTTCGATTGGCGTAATCCGTGTAGCTGTGGAATATTCGTGGTGGGCGTGTCCGACGTCGGGCGGGGCCGCGCTTCAGTGAGTTAGAGCCAACGGGACTTCTCGTTCGACAGCGGACTGGGTTGGATTCAACAGCGCCCTAGCCGACGCCTATCGGAGGCGGGCAAGCGACCGAATCTCTACCGTCAGCGTTGTAACCACTCTCAATCGCAGTTCGCCCCCCGAGAACTCGACCTTGCGTAGCGCCTTATTGAGCGCATTTTGCGCCTTTTCTTGCCCGCGCAGGACCCTCCCATGCTCCCGCATGAGTTTTGACAGGGCCGCGCCATCCTGAATCGTTCCAGGCACGCTTACGATGGCTGGCGGGCAGAATTGTGGCGGCCCAAACCTCCTGGGGTCACGAGCTTGGAGTAAGCCTCGATAGAAGGAAACGTGGTGTCCGTACACGAGTAGCAACACTGCAGCACAGCGGTGCGGACACTTTGTGCGGTTGCTGGGTGGTGCGGTTCGCTCAATTGCGTTCACGAGTTGGCGGAGGCTTGCACGCGTGTCGGTGAGGGAGGGTCGGCCGCCGGCGCGAGACGCCACCCGAACGCCGCCGAAGAGCTGGGCTCCGCACAATACATCCAGCCAGAATCCTATTGAGCCTGTCTCCGGCGCGTCAACAGGAGTTGTGAGCTGCAAGGAGCCCGCTGGGACTTCGTTGGTTTGCAACATGTTTCGTGGAGCCAGCGGGTGGTGCCAGAAGCACACCGCGGGCCCACCGGGTTCGGGCACCAGCGTCAATCGGCTGCGGACGCGGTCGATTTCATCGGGCGTCAGATCCGGTCCGAATCGTCGCGCACGTTGCAGGTCTTCGCCGAGGTCAAGCAGCCCGAGCTGAATGAGTAACCAGCTAGCTTCCTTGCGTAGGCTGGTTGTTGAGCGGCGCGCAGTCTGTCGTGCCATGCACGGAACGTGACCAGCGAATAGGTGCTAGGCAACGGTTGATCGGTCGAAAAGCGAACCCTTGGCGTTGGTTGCCGCGATCTAGGCAAGGGGTAACAGTCGGTGATTGCAGGGGATTCCTGGGTTTGGCTCGCGACGGTTACGTCGTTTTGGTTCGGGCATCCTGGCCCTACCCAACAAGAGGAGACCCAGATGTCAACGACCAAGCTGCCAGGCCATCAACTCCGTGCGCTCGCCGTCGAAGCGAGCGTCCACCCTTCTACTTTCGCGAAGGCTGTTCGCGGAGAGCACGTCACGCCGATGCCCATGAGTCGCATCCGCGCCACGCTGGAACGCCACGGCATGGCGGACTTGCTGGCGGGGCCGCGCGCCACCAACACAACGGTAGCCGCTGGCTAACAACCACCTAAATCGCATCGAGCGCGTAGCCTGTGTTCCTTCGCGGGGAGGTAGGCGACGCGCCCGAAGAGAGGACGAATCCATGCCAAGTATCCCATCGAGCTACCCAAAACGCAACCAAGCCGTCGTCGTCGATCCAGCGCTCCAACCTGAGCTGCAGCAGGCGTTCGAGCAGGCGTTTGAGGCCGCTCGCCGCCGGCCGCACGTGCAGCAACCACTGACAGGGTTTCGCTTCATCACCGTCATGCTGGTGGACCGCGACCCGGCGCCGTCGTGGCTCCCCCACGCAGCTGTGATCATCCAGGACCCGCGCCGGAGCGTTGAGGTTCTACATGCTCATGCCCGGGCACTCGCGACCAGACTGGAGCAGTTGGCGCCAAACTGCGCGAGGGCCCTCCGCGGCGAACTGCCAACCGGCGCCTCATGGGCGACGGAAATCGACCCCGGCCAACGGCACGTTGCCGTCTACCTGGTCACGGACCTCCGCGTTGGGGACGCGGCGTGACTCGCTCTGACCAAGTCACCGTCATGCAACGGTTCGCCCGCAGCTTTCCCAAGCACCCGCAGCCCGGTCCATTGGACCAGGTCTGGTGCGTTCCTGTCGCACAGGCACTCGGCTTTCAGTTCGAGTTCGACGCGCATTTCGCCGCGTATGCCGTGCCGGACAACCTGATGCGCCGCCTCAGTGTTGGTGCGCTGGACGCAGGAGTGGCAGTCGAAATGACGCACATCGTCTTTGACTTCGATTGTGCTGGCACGCACGGCACTCCAGAGCCCGCGTCGGAAGCGTGGCGCATCAAATGGCGCGGACAAATTGAGGACCTCACCTGTGTCCACGCAAACCCGTTTACGTACGAAACGAGGGGCGGCGCAAGGTTGACCTATGCGTTGGCGGAACCCACCACTCTTCGCTCACGCGCCGACGCGCAGCGCTGGCGCCAAAACTACGCGATTGTGTGCTCGTATCTCGCGCGACGCTTCGGTATCCTAGCAGACCCTGCCTGCGCTGACTGGACGCGCCTCTTTCGCCTGCCACATGTTGTGCGCGACGGCGTTAGGCAACAGTGGCGTGTACACGGGGACCCTTGTCAGATTGGGACGCTGGAGGTCAACGCCGAACAAGGTGACCTCGACGCGACCCGCGCGCTAGTACCCTCGGCCTTTCGCGCACCACGCATTGCGTGCCAGTTGCGTCCCTCCGATCAGAATCGGGACAGGCACCTCGGCGTTCTCTTTCACGCGCTGAATGCCCGCGGGCACGTCTTCGGTCAGCACGACAGCAGTTCGTATGCGGTGAAGTGCCCCAATGACGCAGAGCACACGACCGGATCTCCAGCTGACGGAAGTACGCTGCTCTATCTGCCACGTCCCGGGGGTGAAGTGGGCGCCCTGCACTGCCTTCACGGTCACTGCACCGGCAAGACCGTTGGACAGTGGCTCGCACACTTCTCCCACGAGGAACTCGGCGCCGCACGCAACGCTGCTGGAATCCGGGGGTTCCAGTGGCGCTGATCACCAACAGAGGAGCGCTTTGCACTTCCCGTGTGTTTCCGCGTGCTGACGAAGTCGAGCTGGCCGAGGCGCTGATTGATGAGCTTTCGTCCGACGGTCAGCTCGTCTTCACCGAGGGTGACATGTATCAGTACAGCGAGGAACTTCACTACTGGGTGCGGTTGCCACCCGACAAGCTGAGCCGCGTCGTGATGAGCTTCGCAGGTGCTCCGCTCGGGTTCGACAAAGAGGGAAATCCCAAAGGGGCGCTCAAGATTACCGCAAGCAAAGTGAAGGGGACGATCGAGTGCGCGAGTAATCTCTTGAGCAAGCCCGACTTCTTCGGTTCAGCACGAAGCGGCATCGTGTTCCGAAATGCGTTCGTTTGCGCCACGCGCGACGGGATCCAGCTGTTTGCCCACAGTCCAGAGCACCGAGCGCGCTGTGGCTACGCATTCGACTACGACCCAGACGCGGTGCCGAATTTGTTCCTTGAGTTTCTGCGTAGTTGTTTTGCTGGCGATGGGGACGCTGTCGACAAGATGATGCTCGCGACGCAATACCCAGGGGTGTCTTTGCTCGGACGAGCGACGGCTTTCCAAAAGATCCTCATCGCCAAAGGTGATGGCGCGAACGGCAAGGGTGTTTTCACGCAGGTGGTTGATGCAGCGATGCCGGAGGGATCGACATGCGCGCTTCCGCCGCAAAAGTGGGACGTCGACTGCCACCGAGCCAGGCTTGTGGGCAAGCTCCTGAACCTGGTCCCCGAACTACCGGAGAGCGATATTTTGTGCTCGGAGACATTCAAGGCAGTGGTTGCCGGCGACAAACTCGTCGCCAAAAAGCTGTACCAGCAACCGTTCGACATGGTCCCGGTCGCTGGGCACATCTGCGCGGCAAACCGACTGCCAGCCACGAAGGACCCAACTCACGGCTTTTGGCGTCGACCTTTGATTCTCTTGTTTGAGAGGATTTTCGCGCCCGACGAGCAAGACTTGGATCTGGCGAAAAAGATCATCGAGACCGAACTGCCGGCCGTCGTGTCGCTGCTGGTCCGTTGTGGTCAGCTTGCACTCCGACAGGGTCACTTCACAGTTCCCGCGTCCTCGGACAGGGCAGTGGCCGAATGGCGCAAGAGTGCCGACCAGGTTCGAGCGTTCCTCGATGAGTGCTGCGTTGAACTGGACCCGAGTGCACCACGCACGGAGTGGACCAGGGCCACTCCGCTCTACGAGGCCTACAAGACTTGGGCGCGCGAAGCTGGTCATTTCCCGTTCGCCAGGAACAACTTCGGTGCTCGCCTAGCGGCCGCTGGACATGGGTCAGGTGAGGATTCCGAGGGCAACTTCTACCGGCTCAAGCTGGTTCGACCGACGATGGTTGCAAGCGCGATGTTCCGCTTTGGGGTCCCCCAGTGAACTGCCCCACACCGGACTTCTCAGTCACACCGAACGCGGCGATGGCGACGGCAGTGGCATACCCCGGCGACAAACCTCTCAATGTAGCGACACTCAAGTCTTTAAGAAACAATAGGTCACCCGAGTATGCCACTGGCGCCATTTATCGTTCGTAATTCCCCGTCTGCCATTTCTTTTCCAAGAATTACGGCGCGCCGTTTTCGTTGGTTAATTCTCCGTCCGAATATTCATTGAACTCTTGGGATCGAAAGCTCTTTTGCGCATGAAAAACCAACAACCTCAGGGGCTACTGGCCCAGCTAGTTTCGAGCCGACCCAAGAAGACAAGGAAGCGTTTCGGGGTCGCGCTATTTCTCAGGCAATTCAGCACCTACGTCCGGAACACGAGCCACGCTCAGCGCCGCCAATCACGCGCGACTGGACGCCCGGGGGGCCGCCGTCGCTCAGCTCATCGCGCCCGCCGCCGCACGACCCGCAGCACGGCACTGGGGGCAACCGACCCCCCACCACCAGGGTTTGAGTTTGGGCTTGGGTTTGGGGGCGGACTTGGGGGTGGGCTGTGAGCGGCGCCAACGCCAGCGCAAAAGGAGAAACCGACGCCCTACCCCCTCCTTGCGCACGAACCGACGGGGATGCTCACGAACCTTCGCACGCCCTGGCCCAGGAGACGAAGTCGGTCGACCCGGTCCTCGCCGAGCTACTCGCAGCCCTCATTCTTCGCGATCTCGCGGAACGCAAAAAATGATGGATACTGGGGATGTCATGAAGTTCGCGATCTACGCCCGCCGCTCCACAGAAGAACACCAAGCCGCTTCACTTGAAGTTCAAGTGGAAGAGGCGCGCATTTTCTTGCAGAAACGGGGCTGGACGATGTCAGCCCCCAAGGTCTTTCTCGACGACGCCGTTAGCCGGGCGGAATTCGTCAAGCGGCCGGGCTTGCATGCGATTCTCGCCGCAGCCCGCGCCAAGCAGATCAACGTACTCGTTGTCCGAGACGAGTCTCGGTTGGGTGGGGATATGGTGCGCACGCTGATGGTCCTATCCGAACTGAACGATCTGGGCGTGCGGGTTTTCTACTACGAGAGCGACACCGAGGTCAGTCTCAATGGTCCGACAGAGAAGATGATCCAGGTTGTGCGTGGCTACTCGGCAGAGATGGAACGTGAGAAGGTTTCCGGTCGCACACGCGAGCACCTCCAAAGCAAAGCGCGTCGCGGCCTTGTCGCGGGTGGCAAGTGCTTCGGCTACGCAAACCGAGCCGTACACGACGGTGACCAGCGCATTCATGTCGAACAGGACGTCGATCCGAAGCAGGCAGAGGTGGTCCGTTGGATCTTTCAGCAGTACTCAGACGGCTGGGGAGTGAAGCGTATCGCCAAGGACCTGAACGCCAGGGCCGTCCCCTCACCCCGCGCCGGAAAACGCGGGACCGGTTCGTGGTCCCCGTCTGTGGTCTGGGAGATGGTGCGCAACGAGCGGTACCGCGGTGTCCTCGTTTGGGGTCGCACGCAAAAAGGGTACTCGGGCGGAACAAAAGTCCGGCGCCAGACCGGTCGAGAGAGCTGGGTGGTCGCCGAACGCCCGGAACTAAAGATCGTGTCGGACGAGCTGTGGGCTGCGGTGCAGACTCGGATCGGACGCACAAAGCGCGGGTCGACCTCAAAAGGCGGCCGGCCCACAAAGTACCTTCTTTCGGGCCTTGCACGCTGCGGAGTATGTGGCGGCCCCCTGACCGTCGCCAACCACCGCAATGGGAAGGACAGCCTGAAGGTCTACACCTGTGGGTACCACCGTGAGCGTGGCAATGCGGTCTGCGAAAGCACGATCCGGCGCCCGGTGGACTCGTTGAACTCGGCCGTGGTGGACTGGATCAGGGACGCCGTGTTGAGCGAAGACCTTGTGGTCGAGACCTTAAAGGTGATTCGACACCGACTGATCGAGCGCGCAAGAGTGACGACCACAGACACGCCCGACCTTGAGCGCGAAGCGAAGGAGCTGCGGCTGGAGATCGAGCGGCTGGTCGTCGCCATCGCCACGGCGACAGATCCGCCCGCTCCAATCGTTCAGGCCATCTCTGACCGCCAGACTCAGCTCGACGCGCTGGAGGCCCGCATACGAGCCTCCAAGGCTGCCCCAGAGGCCATCAGCCTAGAGCTGCGCCGCATGGAGTCAGAAGCCAAGAAGCGGCTACTGGATCTTCGGGGCGCCCTGGAGCGAAACCCGGCCGAGGCGCGGGCAGTTCTCGAAGGAATTTTTGACGGCAAGCTCGTCGCTCACCCCATCGACACCCCCGACGGGCGGCGCTTCCAAGTGGAAGGCACCGCGTCCGTCGGGAAGATGTTGATTTCTGAGTTCAGTAACTCGGCGTCCCCAACGGGATTCGAACCCGTGTTACAGCCTTGAAAGGGCCGTGTCCTGGGCCTGGCTAGACGATGGGGACTGAAAGGGGCCGGGAAGATAGCCAAAACGCTGCCGCCAGGCAATGGCTGGTTTTGTGCGAGGTTAGAGCGGATCTCCGGCCAAAAAGGGTAGCGCGGCGCTCGCCACGGGGGCGACGGTGGCTTCCAGATCCGTTGGATTGAACCACGCGAACGGCTCCCTCCAAACCGAAGGACGCCACGGATCCGCAAGGACGCCACCTTTGGAGCACTCGATGAGCAGCGACAGCGCGCCGAATCGCTCGTAGAAATAGTCGAGTTCCATGCCCCGCGCGGTGAAACCGGGCACCCAGCGCGCGGACTGCACGGCTCGGTAGCCCCGCTTGGGACGCGCGGCTGCTGCAACGCGACGGGCCCAAGCCTCGAGTGCGGCGTGTTCGACGGGACGCGTGCGCATGGCGCCGTAAGGGAAAAGCACAACGCCTCCGAAGCTGTGTAGGGACAGCGCGCGATCAACCGGAAGCGACGACAAGCGCTGTACGATCGCCCGCACCTCGGGTTCGCTGGCGGGGCCGCTGCCGCCGGCAAACGTCCTACGCAGTACGCGCTGTGCAAACGTGTTGGCGCCCCAGAACGAAGGGAAGTTTCGATTGAGGTCCACACCCCGGGCGTTGTGACGCACGAATCGACGCACGCCGCCCAAAAGATTGTCCTGCACTTGCAGGACGCCGTCCGGGTTCGCCAGTGGGAACGCAACCACCTGTCGGTCGCTCGCCGGTTCCCCCAGCCAGTTCTCCAAGATCCGCAGCCCAGTTTCGACGCCGATCCACTCCGTCGGGTGTAGACCGGCGAGCAGAGCGCTGACGGGCGCATCCGGCGGCCCGATGCGCACGCAGACCAGCGGTTCCCCGCGCACGCTCTTGCCCAGCAACTCCATGCCAGCGCCGCCGTCGGCCAGAGCCAAAATGCGGCGCAGTGTGGCAGCGTAGTCGCCGTAGGCTCCGAGACCGCGCCGGGAAAGCAGCCCCGCGAGATCCGGTGCTGGGTGCCCCGCGATCGCGCTTTCTAGCGCGGCCCGGGCAGCTGCGTTTGCGTCCGCCATCCTGGGCAGCTTGCAGCAGTCCCGCGCCGGCGCCAACGCATAACGCAGCGCGTTATGCTCCAACACTCGGGTATTGTCTGTGCCGATGTCGTGACTAAGGTGCACGCCGGCCATGACCACCCAGAGCGTCGCGCTGATCACTGAAGTACCCGTCCGCGGCGATCGGCGCTTTGTCGCGCTGTACGCGCTGTTTGTGATGAGCGGCGCGGCGGGGCTCATCGACCAGCTTTGTTTCTCCAAGTACCTGACCCACATCGTCGGCTCCACGGCCTACGCCGTGAGCGCAGTGCTCGCGTCGTTCATGGCGGGCTTGGCATTGGGCGCGCACCTGGGCGGGCGCTTTTTCCGGACGGCGCGGCCGCTACTCGTCTACGGGATCCTGGAGCTGGTCGTCGCAGCGTGTGTCGCCCTCAGCCCGTACGCTTTCCACGCGCTCACGCCGCTGTACGTGGGCATCGCCCGCAGCGTGCCGGATTCATTGTTCGCACTGTCCGCGGCGCGTTGGTCTCTGGCAATGCTCGTGGTGATCGTGCCGACTACGGCCATGGGCGCCACGCTGCCTCTATTGTCTCGACTCTTGGGCAACGAACAACCCCAAGACGAAAGCGAACTGCGAGCACGGGAACAGAAGCTCACCCGCCTGTACACAGCGAACACCATCGGCGGCGCCTTAGGCGCCCTGGGCGCCGCGTACCTGATCCTTCCATGGCTCGGCCTGTCCGGAACCCTCCACGCCGCCGCCGCGCTCAGCGCCGCCGTTGGTGCCCTTGCCCTCGTCTTGGAGCGCAATGCCAAACGTGCGGCGTCGACGGGCGTCGCAGAAGAAGTCCAAGAAACCGAGGTCCGGGTGCAGCCCCTGCCGGATCGCGAGCTCGTGCTGCTCTGGTGCTTGGCGGCTTTTTCCGGCTGGGTTGTGTTCGCGTGTGAGGTGGTGTTCACGCACATGCTCGCGCTGATCATCGGCAACAGCGCCTACGCTTTCGGCCTGATCTTGGCGGTATTTCTGGCTTGCCTGGCCTTGGGGGCGGCCGGCGCTGCCCGCGCCAGTGAGCGCCTTGGCCGCGGCGCGCTCCCCACGGCTTTGGCACTCAGCGCGCTGTCGCTCGCCCTCACGCTGCCACTCTGGGACCGCTTGCCGTTGTTCTTCGCGGGCACCGGTCGGTACGTCACGTCCTTCGCCGGGCGCGAAGCGCTACGGGCAGTGGTGGCGCTGTTGATCTTGTTTGTGCCGGTCACCTTGATGGGCCTGACATTCCCGCTGATCCTGGCGCGGGTTGCTGGCGGAAGCGACCTGGGTCGCTGGGTCGGACGGCTGACGAGTATCAATACCATCGGCGCGGTCTTGGGCTCCCTGGCAACGGGATACGTTGTGCTGCCGGCGCTGGGCGCCCAACATACGCTGGCCGGGGCCGCGGCTACCTTCGCCCTGTTGTCGCTGTGGGCGGCACACGTGCTGGAGCAGAAGCGCCGCATCCCGTGGCTGGCGGCGGGTGGCGCTTGTGCCGTCCTGCTGATCACCCCGCGTTGGGATCTGGCCCGCCTGACGGGCGGCTCGAACGTCTACTTCGACGGCCCCAATCCTGCGGACAAGGTGCTCATGCTGCGCGAAGACGTGCACGGCGGCGTGACAACGGTGACCGAAGCGAAGGGCGTGCACACGCTCTACACCAACGGGAAGTTCCAGGGCAACGACGGCTGGGAAATGCACGCCCAGCGCTTTTTCGCCCACTATCCTAGCCTCTTCGTCCCGCGCTTCGATCACGCCCTCGTCATTGGCTTGGGCACAGGGACGACTCTCGGAACATTGACGGCCTATCCCTGGAAGCAAATCCGCGTGGTGGAGATCAGCCCGGCTATCGTCGAAGCCGCCGGCAAGTACTTTACGGGCCCAAACCGCAGCGCGCTGTCGGATCCGCGGGTGGAAGTGGCGCTCGGCGACGGTCGCAACCACCTGCTAGTGACGACGACGCAGTTCGACATGATCAGCATGGAGCTGTCGAGCATCTGGTTCGCGGGAGCCTCAAGCCTGTACAGCCAAGAGTTTTACAAACTGGTGCGGCGTCGCTTGGCTCCAGACGGCATATTCCAGCAGTGGGTACAACTGCATCACATCTACCCTGAGGACTTCGCAGTCATCTTGCGCACCCTGCGCAGTGAATTCGAACACGTCGCGCTGTTTCTTGGTGGCGGGCAAGGCATCCTGGTGGCGTCTCCGAAGCCGCTACAGGCGTCCAAAGCGAAGTTGGTCAGCCTGAGCCAGCGCGCTGGTTTCGCCGGCGTGCTTCCCGACGGACGCGCCTTGGACGAACTGATCAATGACGTGCTCGTCATGGACTCGGGCCTCGATGACTTCCTCGACGACGTCGCACGGAAACACCCGCTAGCCGCAAGCCGACTCATCTCCAACGACGACAACCTCTTCTTGGAGTACCGCACGCCCCGGGGCAATGTCTTGCCCTGGAGCACTCGGGAGGCATTGGTCCAAGACCTCACGCGCTTTCGGGAACCCGGGCCCATCGCTGCTCTGCTGAAGGACTGACAAAATCCCGCCGTGACGGGCTAATTCCGGCGTGATACTGCTTGAGGTCCTCGATGCGGGTGTCCACGCTCCTATTGCTTCCGATCTTGTGCAGTTGCGCCAGCACGGTCCACCGGCTCCCTGGCGCGGTCGAAACCCCAGGAGGCGCCGCAAACGGAGCCTGCGAGTCAGAGCAATTCTTGACCCTGGCCAAGACGCGCTATCAAGCTCCAGACGCGCCAGGCGCCCGCACGCTGGCGCCCCGGGATGACGGCACGAGCGTCTATCCCGTCGGCGAGTCCAGCCCAACGAGTGTGTCGACCCTCGAAGAGCGCTTAGGTCGGTCTCCGGCCTTCGACCGGCACAAGGCAGCCTACGCGAAACACGATCGTGACCGCTGGATCGCCGCGGGCCTTGGGGCCGGAGCCGTCACGGCATTGGCCGTCGGCACCGTCCTCTTGGTCGGCGCATTTGACACCGAAACGACCACCAAGGCCGACGGCAGCCGGGACGAGAAACAAGTGATCTCCGGCGGTCAGGCCGCTGCCGGTGGCATCGTCATTGGCGCTGGCTTCGGGCTCGGCATTGGCGGGATCCTCGTCGCTCCGACGGCCACAGATCGAGCCAACGCCGACGCGGCGCGCTACGTATTCCGTCCCCCCGAAGACGACATGGCCGAACTGTCAACGCGGGTGCGCAACGCAAACGCACGGGCCCGCGAACGCTGCGCAGCAACGCGACGCTAAGCGTCACACCGCGAGTTTTAGATCCGAACTCGTCGGGGCGGCAACGACTGCGGGCTGCACGCCTGATCGCTCCCGTTTCGAGCTGACGAAGAGCCGTGCGGTACTCAAGATGGCTTCGCAAAGATCCTCAAAGGAATAGCCAGCCGCCTGGGCGATCTTGGGGAGCAGGCTCGTCGGCGTCATGCCCGGCAGCGTGTTGACCTCCAGCACGTACTCATTTTGGCCTTCGGTAACCAACAGATCCACCCGGACGGCTCCACTCGCGTCCACCGCGCGTGCAGCCTGTTCGGCGAGATTGAGCACGCCGCGGTAGCGCACGGGCGGCAAACGGGCAGGCAAGAAGTAGTCGGTCATTCCGGGCGTATACTTCGCCTCGTAGTCGTAGATCCCCTTCTTCGGCGCGATTTCCACAGCGCCCAGCACTCTTCCGTCGAGAATACCGACGGCGATCTCCTTGCCGCTGATGAAACGCTCGACCAAGAGCGAGTCGTCGTGTTCAAGCGCGAGCTCCGCGCCGCGCGCCAGCTCCGCTAGGTTGTTCGCCCGAGCCACGCCCACGCTCGATCCCTCCCGTCGGGGCTTGACGATGACCGGGAACCCGAAGCTGCCGTGGGTCTCTTCGACGTCCACGTGGCCGTCCGCACCTTGGATCTCGTAGTAGGGAGGAGTGGGCACATTGTGCAGGCGGAACAGCTCTTTGCTTTTGAGCTTGTCCATGCACAGCGCGCTCGAAAGCACACTTGAGCCCGTGTAGGGGATTTGCAGCAGCTCCAGCATGCCCTGAACGCAGCCGTCTTCGCCGTGTCGACCGTGGAGTGCCAGAAACGCCGCGTCGATCTTGGCGTCAAGAATCAGCTTGGCAACGTCCTCGCCCGGCAACAGATCCAGTGCGACCACTTCGCGTCCCTCACGCGCGAGGGCGGCGGCGACGGCTGTGCCTGTCTTGAGGGAGATTTCCCGTTCGGCACTGCTGCCACCCATCAACACCCCTACGCGCGCGTATGTCATGTGCTGCTCCTTGACCTTGGCAAGGAGCTATCCGACTTTGGGCCCGCCGGCCAAATTACTGGGCCGAGTGCGGTGAGTCAGAAGGACTCATCCCAATCGAAGGTCTGACGGTGGTGATCCGCCCGCTACGGACCCGGTCAGCAGACTTCGACCAAAATGGCCGTGATGTTGTCACGCCCGCCGCGGCTGTTGGCGAGCTCGATGAACCGCTCCACGCCGGAGCTGCCCCCGGCGGCGGCTAGGTGCGGGATCTCCTCCACACGCAGGTAGCCGTGTAACCCATCGCTACACAGCAGGAACAGGTCGCCGACTTGCAGCTCTACCACCAGCGTGTCGACTTGCACGTAGTCGCGATTGCCCACCGCACGGGTGATGACGTTCTTGTGCTTGGCGTGCCGTGCCTCTTCGGCGGTCAAGAGCCCCTGCTTGATCTGCCACGCGATGAGTGTGTGGTCTTCGGTCAGTTGCTCCGCTTCGCCGGCACGCACGCGGTAGATCCGGCTGTCACCAACCTGAGCGAGGGCTACGTGATTCGAGAATCGCATCATGGCGCTGATGGTTGTTCCCATGCCCGCCTTGTTCGCATCCAGCTCAGCAATTGCGAACACCATGTAGGTTGCCGCTTGCACGGCGCCCTCGAGCAGTCGACAGGCGGCGCGCGCCTTGTCTTCTTGGAATTCTCCACCCAGATCCATGCTGGAGAGACCGCGCTTCACCATGCCGTAGATGGTGTCGATGGACTCTTGACTGGCAACCTCCCCCGCTGCGTGACCCCCCATGCCGTCGGCAACCACCCAGAGTCCGAGACTATCGTCGCAGAGGAAAGCATCCTCGTTCGCCTTGCGCCGTCGACCGAGATCCGTGCCGCCGTAGGAGCGCACTTGGAGTTGGGTCGGAGCCAAAAGGGTCATGAGTCCAGCAGCATCGCCGAAAAACTACTGACTTTCCACGTCAAATCTTAAGATGTGAAACATCATTTTCCACGGCTTGCGAGCAGGGCCCATCAAAAATATCTTTGGCCCATGGCGGCGCCGGCTCAATCCTTCCTCGTTTCCGGCAACGCCAGCTCGCGACTCGCACGAGAACTCTCAAAGCTGGCAAGAAGCGTCGAGCGCCCTGGCGGCGCCGTGGTGTTCCTGAGCGGTGACTTTGCCGAGCAGTTGCCTGAGGTCGCGCGCGAGGTCGCGCCCAGCCTCCAAGGCATCCCCACGCTTTTTGCAACTGGAGCCGGTGTGCTCAGCGACGCCGGAGAGCTGGAGGCACAGTCCGGCGCCAGCGGCGTGGTCTGGCGCGGCAAGCCCAGTCCGGTCTTCTGCGTCGACGACGAAGACGCCGAGGCATGCATCGACGCTCTTGCCGGACAAGTCTTCGATCACGCCGCTCGCGCGGACCACCCGTCGTTGGTTTTCGTCGGCCCGCAACTTTCCGAAGCAACCCAGCGGCTGCACCGGGATGGTCGTGGTCGGAATATCTTCGGTGCGGGCGCGGTCCACTCGCCTGGAGTAGCGACCGTCGACGGCGATGGCCGCGTCCGGGTTGGCTCTGCAGCGGCAATGGTCCTGAGCGGCGTGCACTCGCCCAAGGTGCACGCCGCTCCCGCATGTCGCGTGCTAGATGCGCCACAGCCGGTCACCCTTTCCCGGGGCCCGCTGATCCTGGAACTCGGCGGCGAGCCCGCCTTGGACTACTTGGGGCGGGTTGCCGAGAGCATCGCGGACGCCTCCTTGGTTCTCGCGGCGGTTTTTGAGAGCGACCACATCCAGAGTGGGAAGTTCACGGTGAAACCGATTCGCGGCGTGGACCCCAGCCGCGGCGCTGTCGTGCTCCCGGAGGCCCTCGCGGACGGCGCGGCGCTAGGTTTCGCGGTGCGCGATGCCGCCATGGCGCGAGACGAACTCACGCGCAGCGCCTTCTCGCTGAAACGAGAACTGGCCGGTGCCATGCCTCTATTCGGGCTCCACCTCACCTGCGCCGGTCGCGGCGTCGGCCTGTATGGCAACCCGGACGTGGAGATCGGCGTGATGCGCCGGGCTTTTCCCGGCGTGCCCTTGGCCGGAATGATGAGCGCCTTTGAGCTTCCCCCCGGGCCAGAGGGGCCTACACTCGCGCTCTATACCGCTGTCACAGCGATGTTTGCTACCCCCAGCTGACGGCGACCCCGACCCATGCCTGCTCCTTCCGCTTTGACTCTGGGCCGACGCAAGAAACCCGCCGGAAGCTCCGACGCGGTCTTGGCCGCGATCGTCATCGGCGTCGTTGGCCTGATGATCGTTCCGCTGCCGACGTGGCTGTTAGATCTGCTCATTGCGTCCAATCTTGCGGTCTCGGTGACCGTGCTCTTGGTCACACTGTACGTCAGCGACGCGCTGCGCATTGCTGCCTTCCCCACCCTGCTCCTGCTCACGACCCTGGTGCGCCTCGCCCTGAATGTTTCGAGCACGCGACTGATCTTGCTCCAGGCCGACGCTGGCGACGTGATCAAGGCCTTCGGTCAGTTCGTCGTCCGGGGCAATTACGTCGTCGGCGGTGTGATCTTCCTGATTCTGACGATCATTCAGTTCGTCGTGATCGCCAAAGGCAGCGAACGCGTCGCCGAAGTGGGGGCACGCTTCACCCTCGACGCAATGCCCGGAAAACAGATGGCCATCGACGCCGAGCTACGCAGCGGAAGCATCGACGGTGCCGAAGCGAAGCGCAGGCGCCGCGCTCTCTCTCGGGAAAGCCAATTTTACGGCGCTATGGATGGCGCAATGAAGTTCGTGAAGGGTGACGTCATCGCATCCTTCTTGATCACTCTGATCAATATTTTGGGCGGACTCGCCATCGGTGTGGGCCAAAAAGACATGGAGATGGTCGCCGCGCTCAAGCGCTATGGCCTGCTCACCATCGGCGATGGACTCGTCAGCCAAATCCCGGCCCTGGTGATCGCGACCGCGGCCGGCGTGCTGGTGACTCGCGTTGCCAGCGAAGAGCCCGACACACCCCTCGGACAAGAGCTTTCCTCTCAGATCTTCGGCGCGCCCCGAGCGTTGAAAGTCTCCGGTATCTTTGTGCTGTTACTGGCTGCCGTGCCCGGTCTGCCGGCCCTGCCATTTGTCGTGATCGGCGTGCTCTTGTTGCTCGCTTCCCGTGCCCCCACCCGCCCGGCCGCGATGCACCAGACCTCCGGCCCGGAGCCCGTAGAACGCCGCGAAGGCGACCCGGGCGGACCGCGCTTCGTTCCCGTCGTCACGCCCTGGGGCCTCTCGGTAAGCGACGACCTGCTACGCTTGATCGACGACGACGTACGCGGCGGGGAACTGCGCCGCGCGGGCATCCGCGCCGCCGGCGCTGCCGTACAAGAGTTGCTCTTCCGAGAGCTCGGGGTACCGCTGCCCAAATGCAACGTGCAAGTCGACCCAGAGCTTCCCGAAGGCTCGGTGGTGCTATCGGTGCACGAAGTGCCCGCGCGCGTCATCACTATGCCTGAGGGCATCGCGGACGCCGACGTCGCTGCCGTCGTTGTCGCGGAATCCCTAGGGGTACTGCGTCCACGCGCCAGCGACTTCATCGGCATCGCCGAAACGCAAAACCTGCTGGATCAACTGGAGCTACTCGCCCCCGCCACGGTGCGCCAGGTCGTGCCGAAGCCGGTTTCTGTGCCTCTGCTCGCTGACGTGCTGCGTCGCCTCGTCGAAGAGCAGGTCAGCGTGCGGGATATGAAGGGCATCCTCGAAGCGCTCTCCCAGGTCGCTAGCGCCGACAAAGACCCACTCAATCTTGCGGAATTCGTGCGCTCGCAGATGCGCCGCACCCTCACTCACAATCTGACTCACGGTGAAGCGAACCTCGACGTCGTGCTGTTGGAACCGTCTATCGAAGACGCGGTCCGCGGCTCTATCTCTCGCACGGCTGCAGGCAGCTTCCTCACCCTCGCGCCTGCGGCCGGTCGTGACATCGTACGTTCTGTGCAGCGCGCCCTCGCCGAGTCCGGAGCCGCGCCCGTCATCTTGACGCAGCCGGACGTGCGACGGTTCATTCGCAAACTCGTCGAACTCGACCTGCCGGACACCAAAGTGATCTCCTACGCCGAGCTGCTGCCGGAAGTGCGCATCCAGCCCATCGCCAAAGCCACCTTGCGCGACTTGTAGATCTCGGGCGCTCAGATCCTGCGCTGCACGACCATCTTGCGCGGCATCTGGCCACTCTGCTCAAGCATCTTCTTTGCCTCGCGTTTGAGCAGCGGATGGCTGCGCTTCCCGAGAAAACCAGCCAAAAGCCGAGCGTCTTGTTCGAGCAGCTTACGCAGGGCGCGGCGCATGCCCTTGGTATTGCTGGAGTAAGCGTACGCAAATGCGAACGCCCGCCAAAGCTGCGGACGCAGCGCCACGTACTCGGGATCTTCCGGGTCGAATACCTCCAAGGTTTCCAGGCCCTTCTTCGCTTGTCCGGTGCGAGACCAGGCTTCAGCGATCACCGCGACCATCATCGCGCGCGCTTTGGGTTCGTTGTGCCGCTTTAGATCGATTCCATCTACCAGACGGCGCGCCGGGTCGACTTCTCCCAGCATCAAGTGGATCATACCGCGTTGGGCGCGCGCCTCATCCGCGACGGGCGCCATGACTTTGGCAAGATCGATCTGTTCTAAAGTGGCAAGGGCTGCTTTGGGGTCTTCCTGTAGCTCGAGCTGCGCTTTGGCAAAGATCGCTGCAGGGTCCTTCTTCTTGTAGTCCTTGCCGAGCCGTTCCAAAGCGGCCTTGCGATCTTCTGCAGTCTCGACACCGCTCAGAATGCTCGCAACGCCCCGCGCACGCTTTGCTTGGCGCAGCGCCCAAATCACGATGCCAAGGAGGACCAGTGTGATCACCGCGGGCACGGCGATGGCGACCGTAATGGCGGTCCGGCCCGTACTCACTCCGGCAATCAAGCCGCCGAGCAGCCACACGCCGACCAACGGAATGGATAGGCGCAGCAACAGCTTCTTGATAGCGTCCCGGCCAAGGGGGTCCGGCGCGTCCTTGGGCTTGACCACCAGGGGCGCAGCGAGCTGCTTCTTCTTGGCTTTGCCACCGCTTTCGCGGTTCTGCACCGAGCGCTTGAGTTTTCGGGCTTCTTTCGCCACGGCGGGGCTATATCACATCCGGCCGCGTCCGCGCTGCCCTGCGCGTCCCTAGGCCTTGGAGGGGCCGTGCACGGGGGGTGGCGGCAAGCTATCTGGTCCGGACTCAGGCAACAGCTCGAAGCGGTAGTGTTGGAAAAAGCTCTGCGCCAGTGACAGCGCGGGCACGGCCAACAGCGCTCCCCAAAGACCGAAAAAGTGCTCGCCGACGATCAAAGCGAATACCACCAAGACCGGATGGATCTTGGCCGCCGTGCCGATGATCTTCGGATTGAGCAAGTTGGCCTCCACCTGGTGGATCCCGATGATCCACAGCAGCACCCAAAGCGCGATCCAGAAGTCCTGAGTCAGTCCAATCAACACCGCCGGGATCGTTGAAAGAATCGACCCGAAGATGGGGATGATGCTCATGACGGCCGCGACGATGGCCAAGATCGGCCAGTACTTCAGCCCGAACATCCAAAACCCGATGGCGGAGAGCACGCCGTTGACCAAGCAAATCAATAGCTGACCGCGAACCACCCCGGCCAAACCACGGTCGATGCGAAATAGGAGGCGGTCAAAGCTGGTCTGAGCATGCTTGGGCGGTAGCGAACGAAAGAAGTCAATGATGCTTTCCCGGGTGTGCATCAGGTACGCCGCTACCATCAAGGTCAAGAAGAAGAGAAAGACGCCCCGCGCCACTCGGCTCACGATAGCTTGACCGACTTTGATCAGCTCTACTGCGTTGCGTTTCACGTAGCTCACGAAGCCGGCCATGCTTTCATCAGCCAACTCCGCCACGCTGAACTTCGGGCTTTCCTCCGGCTGCGGGATGATCCGCCAGCGCTTGGGCCCGTCTTGGACAACGTCCACGCCCGCGCGCAATTCGATTGCGAAGGAGTCATCCCCCTTCTTGATTACTTCGAAGGCTGGAAGCTTTTCCGTCGGCGGCTTTTCGTCCTGCTCGGCGCGGCTGATCAATCCTCGGATCCAGGTTTCCGCCCGGGGTGCCCACTTGTGGTTCAAGTCTTTGGCGAGTGCCGGCGCGTCCCGAGCAAGCTTCGCGGTCTCTTCATAGAGTCGCGGCGCAATTGCCGCGGCACCCAAATAGATCGTGCCCAGGGTCACCACGTACACAACCACGATGGACAGGGATCTCGGGATGCGCGCCCGCTCGCACAACGCGACCAGCGGTGTGAGCACATAGGCGATGATCAGCGCGAGCACGAACGGCAGCAAGACCTCGCGCGTCGCGAGTAGCAACAGCAGTACCAGCGTCGTGGAGACGGCCAGAAACACGATGCGCCGGCGGTTCCATCCGCCCCCTGGGCGATCGTCGATAATGACCGGCTCCTCCAACGATTCCTCCGTGTCCGACACCGGCACTCGGCAGCGGGCGGCAGAAGCTACACCCAAATCGCGCCGTTGACACCTGCGCCGCAAACGAAAACGGCCCGACGCTTGTTTGCGCCGGGCCGCTGTGAGCCCTTCAGCTCCGTGCTGCTTACTCCGTGGGCTGCTCGGCGTCGGCCTCGGCCGGAGCGGCGTCGGCTGCTTCTGCCGGGGCGTCCGCGGCTGCGTCCGCTTCCGGAGGCGTGCTGGTCATGGTCGAGAGCTTGTCGCCGAGCTTCTCTTTGAGCAGATCGCCCAAAGTGGCGCCCTTGCCGTGCTTTTCCCGGGCGAGGACCTGCAGCTGTTCAGCCGCTGGGCTTGCGCCGGGATTGCGCATCGACAGGGTGATGCGTCGGTCCATCGTATCGATGTTGTTGACCTCAGCCTTGACCTTCTCGCCCGCCGTCAGGACCACGCCGGCGTCCATTTCGCCGCTGGGAATGATGGCTTCGATGCCTTCCCGCAGGCGAACGAACGCGCCGTAGTCGGCAACGCTGAGCACTTCGACGTTCTCGATCACAGTGCCGGTCTTGAACTCGTCCATCAAGGTGCCCCAGGGATCATCCCAGAGCTGCTTGACGCCCAAGCTGACCTTCTTCTCGTCGTGGTTGATGCTCAAGATGATCGCCTCGACGTCGTCGCCCTTCTTGTAGACGTCCGCCGGGTTGTTGATCTTGACGGTCCAAGACAGGTCCGTCTTGTGCACCATGCCGTCCACGCCCTCTTCGATGCCGACGAATACGCCGTAGTCGGTGATGGAGCGGACCTTGCCGCCGACCTTGTCGCCGGGCTTGTACTTGTCTGTGAACAGGGACCAGGGATCCGGCTCCAGCTGCTTCATGCCCAGGCTGATGCGCTTGCTCTTGGCGTCAACCTCGAGCACCTGGCATTCCACTTCGGTGCCCACATCGAGCATCTTGGAGGGGTGCTTGATCTTCTTGGTCCAGCTCATTTCACTGACGTGAATGAGGCCTTCCACACCGGGCTCGAGCTCGACGAAAGCGCCGTAGTCCGTGAGGCTCATGACCTTGCCGCCAACGCGTTTACCGATGATGTACACCTCTTCGGCGTGACTCCAGGGATCTTCCTGGGTCTGCTTGAGGCCCAAGCTGACTCGCTCGGTTTCGGGGTTGTATTTGAGCACCTTGACGGTGACTTCGTCGCCGACGTTGAACACCTCGCTGGGGTGATTGACGCGCCCCCAGGACATGTCGGTGATGTGCAGCAGCCCGTCGATGCCGCCCAAGTCCACGAATGCGCCGTACTCGGTGAGGTTCTTGATGGTGCCGGTGAGCACCTGCCCCTCCTCCAAGTTCTTCAGCGTGTCCGCCTTCATTGCGTCGCGCTCCTTCTCTAGGAGCACCCGGCGCGAAAGCACGATGTTGCCGCGCTTCTTGTTGAACTTGATGACCTTGAATTCGTAGGTCTGCCCAATCAGCTTCTCTAGGTTGCGAATGGGTCGCAGATCCACTTGGGAACCCGGAAGGAACGCTTTCACACCGCCGCGGATGGTCACGGCCAAGCCGCCCTTCACGCGCTGGCTGATGGTGCCCTCGATGATCTCGTCGCGCTCACAGGCTGCCGAAATCTCATCCCACACCTTCATCTTGTCGGCCTTCTCCTTGGATAGGGAGATCAGCCCGTCGTCGCTTTCACGACTTTCGATGAACACGTCCACACGGTCGCTTGGGCTCACGTTGACCTGACCGGTCGCGTCGATGAACTCGTCGGCCTTGATGACGCCCTCGCTCTTGCCACCGATATCGATGACGACGAAGTCTTTGTTTACCGCCACGACAATGCCGGTGACGATCTGCCCTTCACCTGCGATTTCGATGCCGCCGGTGTTGGCTTCGCTGGCCTCGAACATCGAGGCGAAGGAGCCAGAGGGGTTGGATGTTGTGGTTGATTGAGTTTCAGTCATTTAGTGAACAATGCCTCCGTGCCTACCTCGCATCACAGACCAGCACACGAGCACCAAAGCGCTCTGCGAACCCATCTCGCGCAAGGACAGGGGCGCGTGAGGTAGCGCACAGCCTGAGTTGAGTCAAATGCGAAAATCCGGACCTGCACCGGCTACTTAGCGTGTGTTGGCTCGCCCAACGTCGATGCTTGCCACCCCCAGGCGGGGTTTCAGCCAGGCGGCGAACTCGGCCGCCGCGCGATCCAGGCCCTCGCGCGGGAGCCGCGCGCGAAGGGCGGTCCCCTGCAACGCTAGGTTTTCCGCACCGAGACGGCTCATTTCGGCGCTGACTGCCTTGGCGCTGGAGGGGCCCACCTGGGCCTCCAGGTCCGCACCGGTGCCAGCTGCGACCCCGCGCAGCGACTCGAACCCGTCCGGGAGCACCAGCCCCTTTCCGCGCAACCACTGCGCTCCGCCTGGGCGCAGCCAGATCTCGATATCGGACGGCGGCCTAGCCCCTGGAGGGGCGCTCGCTCCAGGCAGCGCCGCAGACAGCAGCGCCTGAGAGCTGGCCACCAGGACGCAGCCGTCGCTCGCCTGGGCAAGGACGAACCCGCCGGAGTCCACCCACACCCCGTCCTTGAGCGCCCCATTGCGGCCCTCTTGTTCAAACAATTCGGCGAGCCGGCCCAGCCAGTTTGCCCGAGGGAACATGCCGCCAAACACCAAGACCCAGTCCTCGGGGGCCGGCCCCAAGCCCACCGCGACTTCGCGTAGATCGACGTTGAACTCCAACTTCCCCACGCGCTCCAGACGCGCCCGTCTTGGCTCCAGGCCAGGCCGATCCCCCACTGAATCCACCAGCGGCATCAAATGGGTCCGAGCGGGGTCGAATAGCCCCACGCGTTCGACGCTCAGTCGCGCGACGACGACGGCACTCGCCGGTACGTGTTGCGTCGCCTTGGGCACGTAATGCAACTTGCCGAAATACAGCATGCCGCCTGCCGTCAACGCGACCAGCAGCATGCCAAAGAAGACGGCGAACACCGCCCTGTACGAAATCCCGTGACGCTTCGATGGACTCACCGAGCCTCCACTAGCGCCGAAAGCTCCTCGAGGGGCATGCGCAACGTCACAACCACCTGCTGGGCAACGGCCCGAACCTGCAGCCCGCGTCGAAGTGGCTCCAGCCGATCCGATAACTGGGTCATGGCGTCGGTGATCTCGCGCAGGGCGTCCGCAAACAGCCGAGCGCGCTCAGGATCCTCCATTTTCATGCTGATTTCCACGCGAACCTCCTGGGCGTCTATGTCCGCGTGGCCCAAGACCTCGTCTGCCCGCGACAACAGACCGGCGACGCGCACGCTGCGGTCCTCGACCCATGCGGAAAGCGCAGGTCCCCGCGCCGCCACGGCCAGGAGCCCTTTCGCGGGAGCTTCGAGGTGTGGATCAAGCTCGCCGCGTTCGAGTCGGCGTTCCACGCTATCTAATGCGGCCTCGGAGACAAGCACCACGGTGTCTGCGCTTGCCAGGTAGACCCGCGCGGGCTGGCTACGTACCTGGCTCTTGCGATCATGACGCCGCAGGTCGCGCCCCAGATCCATCGGACCACCAAATGCCGGCTGGATGGCGTAGCTCTGCGGGGCAAAGCTTTGCATCCGGCCACGAAAAACCAAGACGCTATCCAACTGGCGCGCCTGAGTGGACGGTCGGAACGCGATCAACACCGTGTCGCTGGCGAGCAGCAGATCGCCGATCATGCGTTCGTGTTCAGGCTGCCCACCCATGCGCTCAGCCGCCCGCTGCCTCAAACGCAGCAGCGTGCTTTCACCCAGGGCAGCGCGCACTTTGCCCAGGTCCACGCGCACCACCACATCGAGTTCCGAGGGGATCGCGGTTTCGGGCCGATCGAGGGCAACCGGCCCGGGCGGTGGTGGCGGGATGCGCGGCGCGGCGCAGCCGAGGGCCAAAACAGCCGCCAAAAGCCAGACGAGACCCTTCACGAACGTCACCGGCTACTGGCGCCGAGCGCTGCCTCGACCTGCCGCACGCGTTCCACGATCTGCGCCACCACGCCGTCGATGTCCGTGTCGGAGCTGTCCACCAGAATCGCATCGTCGGCTTGTTTCAGGGGCGCAACGGGACGGGTCGTGTCCCGCGCGTCGCGCGCCACCACTTCGTCTTGAACCGCCTGGAGCGTGGTCTTAGCGCCCTTGGAGCACAGCTCCGCATAGCGGCGCGCGGCGCGTACCGCGACACTCGCCGTGAGGAAGAACTTCGCCTCCGCGTCCGGGAAAACGACCGTTCCGATGTCACGCCCCTCCAGCACAACACCGCCAGCGCGCCCCTGAGCCCGCTGCATCTCTAGCAACGCTTCGCGTACTGCGGGGATGGCGCTGACCTTGCTTGCGCCGTCGGCAATGCTCTGCGTGCGAATGAGTTGCGAGATGTCTTCGTCGTCGAGCAGGAGCACGCCCGCGGCGTCGAATCGGATCCGATTGGCCAGGGCAAGCTGCGCCGCGACTTCACCCACGGCGACCGAGTCCTCCCAACGGGCCCCCGCTCGCTGCGCTGCGAGGGCAACCGCCCGATACAACGCGCCGGTGTCGACCAAAGTAAAGCCAAGTGCTTCCGCGACGCGGCGAGTGACCGTGGTCTTGCCTGCTCCGGCGGGACCGTCGATGGCAACAACAGGACGCGCACGTTTCATGACTCCACCGCGATCTCTGCGCCCAGTGCCCGCAACGTGCCCGCAAAGCGAGGGAAGCTGGTGGCGACGCAGTCCACGTCTTCTACGACGCACACATCCTCGCTGACCAGAGCCAAAACTGCCGCGGTCATCGCAATGCGGTGGTCCCCATGGCTCTGCACCCGAATTGCCTTCAAGGGCCGATCGGGCACTCCTTCCACGACCATGCCGTCAGGCCGTTCTTCGGCGGGCACGCCAAAGGCCGTCAGTAGCTCGACCATGGCGCGCACGCGGTCGCTCTCCTTGACGCGCAACTCGGCCAGATCGGCGAAGACCGTCTCCCCCCGGGCGCGCGCCGCGATGGCGCATAGGATCGGGATCTCGTCGATGGCGCGCAAGGCGAGCTCTCCGCCAACCTGCGCGCCCAGGCGACGGCCACCCAGCAGAGTCACGGCCCCCACGGGTTCCCCGAGAGCGTCTCCCCCTGGCGTGAGACCCACCTCGAGCCCAAATGCGCGCATGGCATCGATGGCTCCGGAGCGCGTTGGGTTCAGTCCGGTGCCGCGCACGGTTACCGTACTCCCGTCCACGATGGCGCCAGCGCTGAGCAAGAACGTCGCTGCGGAGAGATCTCCCGGCAACTCAAGATCGAAACCCGGAAGCGCCATGGGATCGCCAGTGGGTACCAACTCGATCAACGGCCCCGCTGTGTTCACCTGGACGCCCAGGGCGCTCAGCATACGCTCGGTATGATCACGGCTGACCAAGGGCTCACGAAAACGAGTCGGCCCGGATGCGTACAGTCCCGAGAGCAGCACCGCGCTCTTGACCTGTGCGCTCGCCACCTCGGATACATATTCTAAGGGTCGCAAGCGCTCACCCGGAGCCAGCGGGCCAATCGACAGCGGCGCGGTCAGATCCGCCTTGCTTCCGCCCGCTGCGATGCCCCCGACCTGCCTTCCTTCGACCCGCGCCCCGCGCAGCTGGAGGGGCTCAGCGATGCGACGCATGGGACGGCGTGACAAGCTGGCGTCGCCAACCAAAGTACTAGCGAAAGGTTGTCCCGCGAGCACGCCAGCGAGCAGCCGCATCGTCGTTCCGCTGTTGCCACAGTCCAGGGGCGCAGCGGGGGGTGTCAGTCCGTACAGGCCGCGACCCGCGACCTTCAGGTGCCCCGCCCCGTCGTCGAGGATCTCGATGCCGAGCGCACGAAATGCCGCCAGCGTCGAAAGGTTGTCGTGGCCGTAGGAAAACCCACTCAGCGTCGAAGGGCCCCCGGCCAATGCGGCCAGCATCAGCGCGCGGTGGCCAATGCTCTTGTCACTGACAACCGGGACGCTGCCCGAAAGAGGCCGCGCCGCAGGCCTAACGACAAACCGCGTCATTTCGGATCGGGACCGGAAACACCGGGGGACACCGTCGCCGGAATCACTTTCGGCTGCACCGGCAAACCGATCAAGCGCGCGCCGCGATCGAGCAACTCGGCCACGGCGTCACCGTCGAGCGCGGCGACAAACTTGCTCTCACGATCATTGGTTTCCGCTTCCAACTTCTTGATCGGCTGGGGAATGCCCACCAGGTTGATCAACCAGCCAAAGGACTGCGCGTTGCTCGCCAGGGAGCGCAGCGACTGTGTCCCGGCTTCGGCCTGTGCGTTGTCTGGATAGGTCAACGTGCCGGCAATGTTCAAGCCGGGCTCTTCGAAGTTCGCCAACATGCGGGCCGTCTCCAGGCCCACGACGAAGGGCAATTGCCCGCGCACCGCGTCCGACATGACCTGAGCGCGCAAGTCGAATGCAGCCACCACGGGCGCGTTCGGCGTCTTGGCAAGTTCCTCAAACCCGTCCGGCAGCGATCGCTTGACGCGTCCTTCTTTGATGCGATCGAGTGCTCGTCGGATCCCAGTTTCGTTTCCGAGAAGCACGGTGCGTTCCGTGAGCACGGCGAATCCGATGTTTTTGGAGGTGTACACGGCGCGATCCGCATAGCTAGACTTGACCAAGGGCGCGCCCAGCGGCGTGGTCTGCGTGCCATCCGCTGCCGCCTCGATGTTTGCCTTGTTGAAGCGCCCCGTCGCCACGACGGCAAAGTCAGCGCCTTGCATCGAGTACAACCCCACTGCGATGCGATCCAGATCCCGAGTGGGCTCGAAGCCAGCCGCGGGGGGGATCGGCGCACTCGCCATGATGGCGAGCCGTTGCCCAAAGCGCGAAGCGAATAGCGCTTTGGCATCTCCGGAGATGACGCCGACAGCGCCCCCAGGCAGTAGCGCCAGCGGATCTTGGTCGATCGCATCGTTGGACAGGGACTTGCCTGCGCCGGACTCGACAATCACGTCCTCCTTCTTTGGGCAGCCCATGACGAGGGACGCAGCGCACAGCATCCACAACAAGCGGCTTTTGATCACGACAGGACCTCATTTAGAGCAGCCAGAAGTCGATCGTTCTCTTGTTGCGTGCCCACCGTGATGCGCAGGAAGTTGGACGGACCGAGGGGCCGAATGATGACGCCCTTGCGCAACACAGCTGCGTAGACTTCCCGACCGGGCCGCCCCGCATCCACGAAAACAAAATTCGCCTGGGTCGGCGCAACCTTCACACCCAGCCGTGGGATCTCCCGCAGAAGCCGGTCGCGTTGGGCGCGGTTTTGTTCGCGGCTCTTGTCCACGTGGGCGACGTCGTCCAATGCGGCAACCGCCGCGGCTTGGCCCACGGCACCGACGTTAAATGGTGCGCGCACGCGGTTCATGTAGCCCACGATGTCGGTTGGCCCAATGGCGTAACCCACACGCAACGAGGCCAATCCGTAGATCTTCGAAAACGTCCGCAGCACCACTAGGCGCTCGCGCGTCCCGCGTAGGCTCAAGCTATCCGGGTAGTCCGGCGCATCCGCATACTGCAAATAGGCTTCATCCATCACGACCACCACCTGGGCGGGCACGGCCTTCAGGAACTTCTCGACGGCCGCCTTCCCTACGTGGGTGCCCGTCGGGTTGTTTGGATTTGCCACAAAGAGCAGCTTGGTTTTGGCCGTGACAGCTTCGAGCATCGCGTCCAAGTCGTGAGTGTAGTCGCGGAGCGGTACCGCGCTGAACTGCACGCCGTGGGCCAAACTCGCGAGTTTGTAGACCACGAAAGAAGGCTCGGCGAAGACGACGTGATCGGCCGGAGTCGCAAAGGTTCGGATCAAAAGTTCGATCAGTTCGTTGGAACCATTGCCATGGATGATCTGGTCCATGGGGGTGTCGTGCTGCGCGCTCAGGCGTTGCCTCAACCCATAGGCCGCCGCATCTGGGTAGCGGTGGGCGTCGGTGAGCGCGCGCACAGCGGCTTCGACCGCCAGCGGGCTGGGGCCCAAGGGGTTTTCGTTCGAGGCAAGCTTGACCGCATGGGTAATGCCGAGCTCGCGCGCCACTTCTTCAATGGGCTTACCCGCTTCGTAGGGTACCAGGGACTCGATGGACGGGGTGACGAGGGAGGCCATCGCTCGGGAGCCTACGGTCTCAGCTGAGGATTGTCGACGTCGCCGTCAATCAGCCGTGCTCAGCTGGCGAAGGACCCCAATACCCGCAAGTACTTGGTGTGGCGCTTCACGGACTCCAAGGCGGTCACCACCGGTCGATCCGTGATGTGTCCGCTGACTTCGACGTAAAACAAGTAGTCCAAGCCCCGGCTCGCAACCGGCCGAGACTGCAGCTTTTTCAGGTTGATGCCCCGCTCCGCGAAATGCCGGAGCACGTCATACAGGGCGCCCGGTGTGTCATCCACGTTGAACAGCAAACACGTCGTGTCCGTTCCTGTGCGACTTGCGGGGCGAGCACCCGCTACGCCATAGCGGAAATGCATGTCCGCGCTGTCGCCGACGTTGGCTTGCAGAACCGAGAGCCCAGCGGCCCGCCCGGAATCCTCAGGCACCAGGGCAGCGCTTGTTTCATCACCAAGGGCCTGCTCCGCAGCTGCGACGGGGGAACGCACATCCACGATGGTCACCTGTGGCAGCTGCGCTTCGAGAAATCGCTCGCACGCGGCGTGGGCCGCCGCCGTAGCAAAAACCTTGTTCACGTCGGACAGACTCGCCGCGCGACTCATGAGATCGTAGGTGGCAGCCATGCTGCGCTGAGCAACCAGCACCAGCTCCGTCGGCTCAAGGGCGTTGACGGACGCCTGTACCAAACCTTCGATGGACGACTCGAAGGGAAACACCGCGAAGGCGGCGCGACCGCGCACCACTTCGTCGAGGGCATCGGCGACCGTGACACTCTCGAGAAACGAGGCCCCCGGCCCAAACTGATGCTGGGCCACGGCGTGTGAGAAACCGCCCTCCGGACCCAGATATGCGATTCGAACCGGTTGCTCGATACCGCGAGCTACGGCGTGGATCTCGCTGAAGATCGAACGGATGGCGCCTTCAGGGAGTACGCCCGCGGATGCCGCTTCCAGAGCTTCGATGGCCTCGCGCTCACCGCGGTCGGCCACGGGCGGTTGTCCTTCGAGGAGTTGCTTTGCCTCGCGACTGAGAACCGCCCTCGCTTCAAGGGCCTTCAGCAGTCCGAGATCGAGCTCGTAGATTTGGCCGCGGAGTTCCTGCAGGCGTCGTTTCGTGTCGGGCATGCCTAGACATTTTAGCAGGGTGGCCCCCTGCCGACGACCCCCGCCGAGGCAACTACTTCTCGGGCTTTTTTTCCGGCTTCTTTGCCGGTTCGGAGGCCTTGGTCTCCGAAACCGCGGGTTTCGATTCGCTAGCCGCAGGCTTCGCGTCACTCTTGGCGTCGCTGGTCGCCTTGCTCTCCGTTGCAGAGCCCGCTGTCCCGCCGCTCGATTCCTTGCCCGAGGCGTTCCCGGGTTTGGCAGATCCATAGCCGTCTGCGTACCAACCGCCGCCCTTCAGGATGAAACCCTGCCCGCCGCTTACCATGCGTTTTGCAGCGTTTTTCTTGCAGTTTGGGCACTCGGTCAACGCCGGCGCGCTGATGGGTTGCTGGGCCTCCCAAGCGTGCCCGCATGCCTCACATTGGTATTCGTAGGTCATGGATCGCGCTGGGCTAAATGCTCCCTGAGCGGGCGGCTGTCAACGCCTGCTAGAACCGCCGCGACCCCCGCCTTTCCGCCGGTTTTCTTGAGGTTGCGCTTTTCCGGTTGTCAGCGTCGTGGCCCCACTGTAGAAGTGTACAGTGCCTCGCGTGACCATACATGACGTGTGGTTACCCTAGGTGCCTGGTGCCCGACAAGGGCCGCACTTTGTTCTAGAATTCCCAATGCGCCGGCCGTGGTCGGTGGAAGCGTCTCTCAGGCCGGACTGCTATAGCCTGGGGGGCGTATCAAGAGGTTTCGATGCATATCAAGAAGCTGGAAATCGCGGGTTTCAAGTCCTTCGTGGACCGCACCGTGATCCACTTCGACCACGACGTCATCGGCGTCGTCGGGCCGAACGGCTGTGGCAAGTCGAACATCGTCGACGCGATCCGCTGGTGCATGGGCGAGCAAAGCGCGAAACACCTCCGCGGCAAGTCGATGGAGGACGTGATCTTCAACGGTTCCGAGTCCCGGGGACCCCACGGACTGGCGGAAGTCACGATTACCTTCGACAACAATGATCCCGCCTACGCTGAGCTTCTTCCCCCGGAGTACCGCGACTTCCCCGAAATCGCGGTCACGCGCCGCCTCTTCCGAGACGGTACGAGCGAGTACCTGATCAACAAGACGTTGATGCGGCTGCGAGACATCACGGAACTGTTCCTTGGCACCGGCGTCGGCACCAAAGCCTATTCCATCGTCGAACAAGGCCGCATTGGACAGATCGTGAGCGCACGCCCGGAAGATCGACGCCTGTTCATCGAAGAAGCTGCCGGCATCACTAAGTACAAGCAGCGCAAGCGCCAAGCAGAGCGCAAGATGGAACTCACGCGGCAGAACTTGCTGCGCGTCTCGGACATCGTCAGCGAAATCGACCGGACTCGCGCATCCCTCAAGCGCCAAGTTGCCAAAGCAGAGCGCTACATTGCGTACCGCGGAGAACTCGAAGATCTCTTTCTGCACGACGCATCCCATAAGTACCTCGAACTCGCGGTCACCGAGCGTGTCGAACGCAATCTCTTCGCGAGCGCAAGCCAGGAAGTGGAGGCCGCCCGGTCTCGGCTAAGCGAAGGCGAATCCCAGTTGGAGGCCGCGCGCGGCGAGGCCCACAGCATCGAGCAACGCGCAGAAGATGGCTCCAAAGCGGCCTTCGAAGCCGACAACGAAGTCACCAGCGCAACCGCGGAGATAGAACGCTCCCGGGACCGCTTGCAGCACCTAGAGCAGCGCCTGGTCCAGGCCCGCATCGAGCTGGATGAAGTGCAGGCACGCCACGCCGAGCAAATCACCGAAAAGGGTGAATTGACCCAGCGACTGGAGTACCTCGCGCAAGACGAAAGCGCTCGACTCGCGGACACGGAGGCCGAAGACGCCTCCCTCACCCGGCTGCGCACCGAAGAGTCTCAGGCACTCGCAGAAGTGCAAGCCCTCCGCGACCGCGTCGGCAAGACGGCGGCGGAGATCGCCGCGGTGCACGAGCGCTTGGAAGCTCAGGTCCAGCGACTCGCTGAGGGCCATGCCCGGCGGGATCGACTCGCGAGCGAACGCGACGTGCTGCAGGGTGAACTCGGTTCTGCCGAGGCGCGCAAGAGTGCCCTCGAACGGAGCGTCGCAGAACTGGCCGAAGGCAAACGCCTGACCGCAGCGGAGCGCGGCAGCCTCGAAACCGAGATGAACGAGCTGTCCGGCGGACAACTCGCCAGCGAACGAGCCGTCGACGCCGTCAAAAACGAACTCGGTCTCAAGCGCAACCGGCTGCGAGCTCTGGAAGACTTGCACCGTCGACTCGAAGGTGTCGGCGCTGGACCGCGCGCTCTGTTGCAACAGGGTAGCGACGCAGTGCTCGGCTTGGTCGCCGATCGCATCGAAGCACCGGAGCATCTGACCCAAGCCTTGGCCGGCTTGCTCAGTGGACGCCTGCAATACGTCGTGGTCAGCGACGTCGATCAAGGGCTCGCGCTCTTGGCCGAAATGGGCCGCGGTGAGCGCGGACGCGCCAGCATCGTCGCCCAGCGGCCACCCTACGTGGCGGGGGGACGCGCCCATGCGGCAACGCGAGATCCGCGGGTGCTCGGCTTGGTCGCAGACCAGCTGCGTTTTGCCCCGGAAGACGAACAGCTCGTCCGCAGTCTGATTGGAGACGCGGCGTTTGTGCAGACCGCGGAAGATGCGCTGGGCGTCGCGCGTAGCCATCCCGGCGTTACCGTCGTGTCCCTGGACGGCACGGTTATCGGCAAAGACGGTGTGATCAGCGGCGGGAGCGGCGACGACGTGGCTTCCGCCATGGTCGGGCAGAAGCGCGAAATGCGCACCTTGGCCGAAGAGGTCTCGGAGCTCGACGGTCGGTGCAGCGAGTTGGTCGCCACGCACAACCAACTCCGTGCCCGTATCTCCGAATTGGGCACGTCTTTGGAGCGCGCGCGACAGGGCGCCCACGAAGGCGAACTCGCGCACATGAACGCGGAAAAGGACATGGCGCGCACCAACGACGAGATCGAACGGGTGCAGTCGCGGCTCGCGGCGGTCGAGCGCGAGTTTCAAGAAGTGGCCGAGTTGATCGACGCCGCGGCGCTGTCAGAAACCGAATCTCAGGGACGACAGAGCGCTCTGGAGTCGGAGCTGGAGCACATGCGCCACTCGCTGACCAAGGCCGAAGCCCTCGCGACGTCCTGGAACGATCGTGTGGCAGCGCAAGCGACCTTGGTCACCGAACGCAAGGTGCGCTTGGCGCAGGTCCGCGAGCAGATGGACGCCGCACGCGGAGCCCTGGATCGCGTTGAAGTCGCGCTTTTGGATTTGCAAGGCCGCTCCGAACGGCTCGACCAAGAGATGACAGAAACTGCCGTCGC
>CALMUT010000184.1 GCA_937872925.1 uncultured Myxococcales bacterium
CCCGGGGTGAGCACATGGTCCGCGCCCAGACGTCGCGCCATTTCCGCGTGCGCGCTGACGGGCTCCACACCAATGACTTGGCTGGCACCCAGAGCCCGGGCGATGGCGACGGCAAAGAGCCCGATGGTACCGCAGCCGACGATCGCAACGCGCTTGCCACGCAAATTCACCTTGGTGCAGGCGTGCACTGCGTTGCCGAAGGGTTCCTGCACGGCTGCCACTTCAGGACGGATCTTGTTGGTGTCCGTGCGCCAGATCACCTTCGCGGGCAGCTTCACCAAGTCGGCAAAGGCGCCATCGTAGCTAATGCCGATGATCAGGTCGTCGGCGCAGACGTGGGCGTCGCCCACCCGGCATTGGTGGCAGACGCCGCAGTAGATGTGGCTTTCCGCGGCGACTAGGTCTCCAACTTCCAGTCCGTGGCTGCGTTTGGCGTCGCTGCCCACGGCCACGATCTGACCGAATAGCTCGTGGCCGATGATGCGCTTTTGCTTGGGCGCACGGGCCGCGGCACCTTCGCGATCCAGGGAGTCGAAGATCATGTCCTTGAACGCGCGTCGGAACCAGATCCCTCGATCCGATCCGCAGAAGCCGACGTACTGAGGCTTGATCAGCACCCGGGAGCGGTCGTGGTAGTCGGCGCGCTCATCGAGGGTGATAGATGGCATCTCCGTGAGGCGCAGCCCTTGGCTGGTCTCCCAGGGGTCGTGCTCCCGATCGTAGACGAGGGCGCGCATGGACTCGGTCATGAGCGCTTCTTACGACGCGGGGCCGGGGGCGTCGAGGGCGTCGAGGCGGCTCGCGGCGTCCAGACAGCTGCGCGCGCGGCCTGGTTCAGCAAAGCCGACCCACAAAAAGCAGACGCGCCGCTCGCGTTGTGACGCGGCGCGGCGCGCGCTTGTTCTGCCCGGCTTACTTACCAGGGACTTTGAAGGGCAGCTTGAGGCGGCCTTTGGTAGCGGCGTCGGGCTTGACGACGACGGCGGCGTCGGGTTGGGCGGCCACAGCGGCGTCCACCTTGGGCGTTCCAGCGTCTACCTTGGCGACGGAGGCGTCCACCTTGGGCTGCCCAGCGTCCACGATGACCACGCCCGCGTCCTGCTTGAGCACGGCGTCGACGTCGACCTTCTCAACGATGGTCGAGAGGTGTTTTGAGAAGATCCATGCCGGAGACAGCACGCCCACGCCGGAGGGGTAGTCGATGAGTACCCAGTTGCCCATGCGTGCCTTGCGGTTGACCAGGGTCCCTCGGGAAAGCGTGGCGATGTGGTCCGTGGTGTCGTCGGCTTCTTTGTAGATCTTGGCGCTGAAGACGGTGACCTTCACGGTCCCCTTTTCCTCTTTTTCCTTGTCCCCGTAGCGCTTGACCTCATCTTCCTTCTTGGGCTCTTCCTTCTTGGGCTCCTCTTTCGGAGGCTCAGGGGCCGGAGCCGCGCTTTCGATGGGGGGCGGTGGCTCCTCCTTCTTACAAGCGAAAAGGGGTCCCACCACGAGCGCTGCTGCGCAAAGCGTCGTCCATTTATCCAGCTTAGTCATGCCCGGCATCCTCCTCAGAAGCCCCGGACCCTATGCCATTTTCCGGCATTCGCCCAGACCCGGACGCTTCCTGGGAAAAGCCCGGGAATTTTGCGATTTGGTCCCACATCCGGATCTGCGCTCCTGGGCGCCCCTATAGAACGGCCCGACCATGGCTTCGATCTCTGCCTCCGCAAGAAAACCGCGGGCGTGCCTTGCGGCGAGGGCCGGGCGGTCGGGAAGAATCAAAGCCGCCGGCGCGATGGCTTTGCCTTGCCGCCACCCGGTCGTGGCGGATGTGCCAAGAGCAACGCACGCAAGGCGGCCGCTGCGGGGCTGAGCAGCTCTTGCCCGCGGTGCACCAGAAACAGCTCTCGGCGCAGCGGCGTGAGTGGATGCGGCAGCAAATGCAGCCGTCGGTTTGCGAGTTCGACTTGGACGGCGGCGTCACTGATCAGCGCAATGCCGATGCCCGCGCGCACGTGGCGCTTCACGGTCGCGATGCTCGCCAGTTCCATCACGATCTCCGCGTTGGGGAAGGTCTGGTCCAGGGCGTGCCGCGTGCTGGTGCCCTGCAGAAACGTCACGAAGGGAAACGCCCTCTGCTCGGGCCGACAGCGCCTTGCGCCAACCAGAATGAAAGCGTCGGAACCCCAGCGCTCCCCGCTTCCGCCAGCGACGATGGCAATGTCCAGATCACCCCGATCGACGCCGTCCCGCGCCTGCTCCGGTGTCATTTCCGAGAGCACGATGCGCACCTTGGGATTCTGCTTGCGGTAGCGCGCGAGGAGCTGAGGCAGCATATAGGTCGCGACGGTGCCGCCGGCACCGATGCGCACCTGTCCGCTCTGCAGACCTTCTACTTCCCGCACTGCCGACAACGCGTCGCCGAAGGCCGCCAAGACTGCCTGCGCCCGCGGCAATAGGGCGCTCCCAGCCGCGGTGAGCTCCGCGCCACTGCGGCCACGGTGCAACAAAGTCGCGCCGAAGTGCGCTTCCAGCCGTTTGAGGGACGCCGAAAGGGCCGGTTGCGACAGATGCGCGCGCCGGGCCGCTTCGGTCACGGTGCCGTGCTCCGCGGTGAGCAAGAAATGCCTGAGCTCGTCTAGCATCAGAAAGATCTATCATAATCAGAAAATATATCGATTAGACGAATGCTTCCGCAGGCTCCAGGGTAACGGAGTGACGATCCTGATCCTGATGAGTGTGTTTGCCGGAGCGCTGACGACCGTGACGGGGGCAGGTGGCGGCCTACTGCTGCTTTTGGTGTTGTCCGCCCTCTGGGAGCCCGCCCGGGCCCTGGCGGTGACGGCGCCCGCGCTGCTGCTCGGAAACGCGCATCGCGCCATCACTCTGCGCAAGGCCGCTGACTACGACGCAGCCAAGGCCTTTGCCCTGGGGGCCTTTCCCGCGGGCCTCTTGGGGGGCCTGCTCGCGGGCGTCATTCCGGGCGGCGTGGTGCACTGGCTGTTGGTTGGACTTACTCTGGCGTCGCTGTTGCGTGCCGTCCTGAACGTGCGCGTGCACATCCCCGCGGCAGCGCTCTTGGGCTCAGGTGCTGGCATTGGTCTGTTGACGGGAGCCACCGGCGGCGCGGGCATGCTGGTCTCGCCGCTGCTATTGTCGCGAGGGCTGGTTCGGGAGCGCTATATCGCCACCGGCGCCTGCTGCGGCATGGTGCTGCATGTGTCGCGGATCTGCGGCTACGGCGCGGCGGGCATGTTTTCCCACGGGGTGTGGCTGGAGGCCGGGGTCGCTGCGGTGGCTTTGCTCGGTGGCAATTGGCTCGGTCTCCGCCTGCGTCCCGCAGCGGCGCGGATCCCCGCTGGCTGGCTCGAACACGGCGTCTTGCTCACCAGCGTGACCATCGCCTCCGTCGGTGCTCTTTGTTGACGCGGCGGTTGCTTCGCTTTTGGCGCGGCGGTTACTTCGCTTTGGGCGGAGTCGTCTCGCCGATGGGCGGGCGTTTGGCGAGGCACTTCTCGATGCCTGCCACCAGGGCCGGGTCGGCTTCTTTCGGCAAGCGTGGCCGCCCCATGACGTTCGTCAGCAGTCGATCCCAAGTGATCCCGCCGGATGCAGCGAAACTCATCCATACGAACATGGCGCGGCCCTTGATATTCGCGAAGGGCGCGCCGCCACCGCGACCGTTGTTCCAGGCGCGGGAGTCACTGGAGTTGTTGCGGTTGTCCCCGAGCACCCAAACCTCGCCGTCTTTGACGGTATAGGGCCCCTGCCGTCCGTCGAAGCGGTCTTCTTCGAATAACGTCAGGTACGAATACTCTCCCAAGAACTCCATGAAGAGTTGCCCGCGCTTCTTGAAAGCCTCGTCACCTTCGGAAAACTCGTAGTGCCCGACGTCACAGCTCGGCACGCGCCAGCCATTGATCAGCGGGTGCCCGCTCTCCACCGAAAGCGTATCCCCGGGCAGGGCGATCACGCGCTTGATGAAGTCTTGTCGCTCGTTCGTGGGGTTCGGGTCTGGGAACTCGAAGACCATCACATCGCCGTATTTCGGCGGCAAATTCTGCCACACCCGCGACTTCGTGAACGGGATAGTGGGTCCGTAGAGGAATTTGTTGACGAAGATATGATCCTGGATCTGCAGCGTTGGCAGCATGCTGCCGCTGGGGATCTTGAAGGCTTCGACGACGAAAGCCCGCAGGAGCAGCGCGACGAGCACGGCGATGCCAATGGACTCCGCGTACTCCCGCAGTTCGCCTTTGCGCCAGCGGCCAAGGTGTTTGTCCACCAGCCCCGCTGCCTCTTCGAAAGCGGCGCTGAAATCTTCCGCGTCGAACTTCTCGGCCTCCATGCTTTCCCGCAACGAAAGCAGTGCGGCCTCTAGTTTTTCGCGTGCGGCGGATGGCACGTGCCGGGCGATGGCCTTCTCGTTCTTGCGCTGCAGTCGTGCCGTTTCTTCCAACAAGTGCGCGGCCTGCTCGAACTCCCGGCGCTGATCGGGCTGCAAGTCCGGGCGGCCCCCCATGCCCACGCGATCCGCAAAGGGCAAGCTGTAGCGGTAGTGGTACAGCACCATTTCGAAGACCGTGAACAGCACAATGCCCACGGGCACCGGTTGGTCGTGCACCCAAAAGCGCAGCTTTTCGAAGCCCGTGGAGTATGCGTCGGGGATGGCCGGCTTCAGCAGCCAGATGGTGAGCGCCGCCAGCACGGCCGGAACCGCCACGAACCAGAAGGCGTAAAAGGCGGTGCGTAGCAGCTTGGGGCTGGTCACGGTGGGGGCTGCGGGCTCGGACAAAGGAGGCCCTCGGCTTCTACCCGGGCTTTTGCCCCTGGGCAACCCTCTGACGCGCCTAGAGGCCAGTGCCGTTGGCGGTATACACGGCGAGCACCACGCCCCTTCCGGTCGGCGCCGCAGTGGCCGTGGCGACCCCCGGCAACAAGATGGCGCTGTCCGCGTCCAGGGCGAAGGCGATGCCATCGTCCCGCACGTCCACCTTGCGCGCATGGACCTGACCACTGCCCTCGAAAAAGCCGGACCAGAGCGGCGTGCCAGCGTCATTGAGCACGAGCGCCCATCCGTTCGACGAGCCGACGTGCAGCTGTGGCGCGACGGGCCCGCTGCCGAAGTCGATGCTGCCCGCGGCGTCGCCCACGACCACGATGTTGTCACTGGAGTCGGCCTTCAGATCGTTGAGGACGATCGCGTCGGCGTCTACGATTGGGCGGATCCACAGCACCGTGCCTTTTCGGGTGATGCGAGTGACGAACGCGTTGCGGTTTACGCCCGCCGGCGAAAAGGTCCGACCGTCAATGTTGAGCGTACTGTTGAAGCTGGCACCGACGACGATGGATCCGTCGCTCAGCGTGTCGACGGCCCAGGCTTCGAGCTGCGCGCCGTCGCCGAAGCTGAACGCGGATTTTTGCGCGCCGTCGGCGTCGAACCAGAGCACGAGCAGGGTTTGTATCGTGGGCGTGGTTTCGAGGGCGAGTCCGTTGATTGCTCCGGAAGCCATGCCGACGCTGACGACTTCGCTGTCCGTCAACGCAATGTCGTTGCAGCGGATGGTTTTTTTGGAAGTGACGCGAATGCTCCAGGACGCGGCCGTGGAGGGCTGGAACTGCTTGGCGACGAAACATGCGTTGGGGTCGGGCAATCCCGTGGGGGCGGCGCTGTCGACTTTGAAGTCCATCGAATTGGAGTGCCCGGCGACGTAGGCGGCATCCAGGTTGGAGCCAAACCCATTGGTTACGGCGGTGGCGCGCCGCTCCCGGCGTCCCCCCCCCCAGGCTGCGGGGGGGCCCCCCCCGGGCGGCGCCCCCGGCACCCCCCCCGCAACGCGTCGAGCGCGGGCGTGGGAGCCGGTTCGACGGGCGTCGCCACGAGCATGCCGTCCGTGCCGTCCGCCACAGCAGCGCTAAAGGGTGATGTCCCCGTGAAGTCTCCGACGAGCAGCGGGTTACCGCTGGTGATTCCGATGCTGAGATCCAAAACGCGGGCGCTGCCCGTGAGGTTCCCGCTATATGGCTTGTTGCGCTCGAGGTCGCCGATGGCAGAGAACTCCGCGACGCCAACGATCGATTTCGGGTACTCATGGAACGCCACGACGACGCCGCCGTTCTCGCGAAAGCCGACGCCGCCGGCCTGCTGGTCGCCCACCTGATTGATGCTCGCCTGCCACTTTGGAGTCGGCGTGTACGCGCCGGCGTCGGATGCTGCGCCCGAGTTGCCGCCGCTGCCCCCGGCGCCGCTTTCGCCACCGCTTCCGCCGACGCCCCCCGCACTGGCATCGGAGTTGTCCAGGACCTTGAACTCGGGCGCGCTACACGCCGCCATCAGCGTGGCGCCGGCGAGTGCGAGGCGGGCGGCGCGGTTCATGGCGCGTCGTCGAGCTGCACCGCGTAGTCGACCTTGGCCGCCCGATCATCGCCTGCAATCGCGGGCGGCGCGGTGCGACCCACTTGCGCGCTGTGGTCGACGACGAGGTAGTAGAAGCCCCTGGGTGCGCTGACGAAACGCTTCCAGGGCTGCCCTTGGATCAGTGGATCGTCGAGGCGCGGTGCTGCGGGCAACATCGCCGGTCCCGGGTTCTTTACATACTGCTCGATCATCTGATCGCCCAGGTTTTTGGGCACTAGGAAGATGTCCACGCCGGGTGCGCCATCCGCAGTCATCGTCAAGTAGAAGGCTTGCCCGTCCTCGGGCACTTCGAAACCGCCGATGAAGTCTTGCTGCCCGGTATGCACTTCAGTGCGGTCGTTCGCCAAGGTAACGCGCTCACTCTTGATGAAGAACGGCTTGAAGGGCTTTTGGCCCTTGGGAACGTAGCCCGTGGAGAAGTCTGTTTCGCCGTCGCTGTTGTAACGGATGACGGTGAAGCCGCGGCGCAGCTGTGCCTCGACGATCTGTCGGCCGAGTTGGTCCGGATTGATCCCGGTAAGCGCCATGCCGCCGCGGGCGAAGGAGCTTTCGACCAGTGTGGTCTGGAAAGAACTGGCGTCGACCTTGCGTGGACGGAAGTAGATGTACATGGCGCCGTCGTCGTCCACTACGAAGTCGGGCGCATACTCGATCAGGCCGGCTGCCGTGAAGCCAATGCGGCCGCTCAAGTTCGTCCAGCCATAGCCCTTGCCCGTGTACTGAACGACGAGGCTCTTGCGATTGTCGTCGTCGATCACGGTTTGATTGCAGCTGTTGGCAAAGAATCGACCTACGACGGGTTGATCGTCCGCCAGTTTCAAAGGAGCGCCCCGGCTCGTCATTTCGAAGCAGAAGCGGTCGAGTCCGAACTTCAGAATGTCGAAGCGCAGGGATTTGTTCTTGGGGTTGTTGATCACCCCCGGTCCCAGCACGTTGATGGCGCTGGTGCCGATGGTCTCCTGCTTGGGGCAGCCAGCGACCAATACACTCAGAAGCGCGAGCAGGCTCAGAAGGGTGATGCGGCGGAGCATTTCGCCTAACCATAGATCCGATTTTCCCCGCGGCGAAAAGCGCCGCACAAAACCGCGTTGACAGCGTGGCCAGCTGGGGATTTAGCTGCAGTTGTCGCATATGGCCGGAGTCACCGTTGTGGGTTCAGGGGCTTGGGGAACCTCCCTCGCTTTATTGCTTGCCCGTCAGGGCGAACAGGTGCGCTTGTGGTCTTGGCAGGCGCAGCACGCACAGGCCATGGCCGAGCAGCGCGAGAACCACGAGTTCTTTCCCGGCTTCCCTTTGCATGAGCGGGTCACGCCTTGTCATGGAACCGAGGGGTTCGCGGAGTGCGACCTCGTGGTGCTGGTGGTGCCTTCCCATGCCATGCGGGCCACCCTCGAGCAGCTAAAGGCGAGCCTGCCCAAGTCGGCGGCGCTGGTGAGCGCGACCAAAGGTATCGAGAACGACTCCCTCATGCTCATGAGCGAAGTGATTGAGGATGTGCTCGGCGAGGCGGTGCGGCCGCGCGCTGCGTTCTTGTCGGGGCCGAGCTTCGCGAAAGAAGTCGCCCAACAGATGCCTACCAACGTCGTCGTCGCGGGCACTGACGAAGCACGGGTCGAGGCAGTGCAACGTCGTTTCGCTACCGAGCGCTTTCGCGTGTACGCCAGCGATGATCCTGTCGGCGTCGAGGTGGGCGGCGCGCTCAAGAACGTAATCGCCATCGCTGCCGGCGCCTGCGACGGTCTCGGCTTTGGACACAATACGCGCGCCGCGCTGATCACCCGTGGCCTGGCGGAGATATCGCGCATTGCCATTGCGAAAGGCGGCAATCCACTGACCTTGTCCGGGCTGGCGGGCATGGGCGACCTGGTGTTGACCTGCACGGGGGAGCTGAGCCGCAATCGCACCGTGGGATTCGAGTTGGGGCGGGGCCGGAGCCTCGACGACGTAGTGCAGAATCTGGGTGCCGTCGCGGAGGGTGTCAAAACTGCGCGGAGCGCGTACTTTCTAGCGCAACGCTTGGGGGTGGAGTTGCCGATCTGCAACGAGGTGTACCGCGTGCTGTACGAGAACAAGCCGCCGCGGCAAGCGGTGCACGACGTGCTGACCCGTCCCCTGAAGAAAGAACTCGACTAGACCCCGCGGGTGTCGCGACGCAGGGGATCGATGCGTCTGAATCATGCCGGAGCTGCCGCCAAGGACGCCCCGGCGCGGGACGCGGACCCCAGCGGGAACTCGCGACGCGACCCCCAAAAACCAATGTCCCACATTGTGCGCGGAATGCGTGGTGCGCGAAATGCGCGTGCGCATCGGCTATACTCACGAGGATGCCTTTTGTTCGGCGATGGTGCCTGGCGCTGAGCGCAGCCGCAGGCTTGCTGGTGGCGACGGCCTGTTCGCTGACGTCTTTGGACGAGCTGAAGGAAAACGCGGAGCTGGCGGCGGACTCGGGGACCGGCGGCGGGGCGGGGCAGGGGGGTGGCAGTGGCAACGGCGGCTCAAGTGGCAGCGGTGGCGGCAGCGGCTGCAAACCGGATACCTGCGCAAGCATGAACGCCGCCTGCGGTGAAGTCAGTGACTCCTGTGACGGAACGCTCTCCTGTGGCACGTGCTCCGGCGATGAGTTCTGCGGTGGCGGTGGGCCCTACCAATGCGGCACCACGAAGTGCACGCCCGTGACGTGTGCCGCGGTGGGCGCGAACTGCGGCACTATCTCCGACGGCTGCAGTTCCGTCTTGGATTGCGGGAGTTGTCCGGCGCCCAACAGCTGCGGTGGCGGTGGCGTCGACAACGTCTGTGGCTGCACTCCCAAGACCTGCGAGGAGCTCGGCGCAGAATGCGGCACCATCGACGACGGCTGCGGCAATACGCTTTCTTGCGGCGTGTGTAGCGGGGGCGACAAGTGCAGCGCCAACTCCTGCGGCTGTACCAAGACGAGCTGCCAAGACCAAGGCGCGGACTGCGGCTCCATCCCAGACGCCTGTGGCGGCACGCTTTCTTGCGGCAGCTGTTCGGGGGCTTTGGTTTGCGGCGGAGGGGGCCCCAATAAGTGTGGCGCGGCCCAGTGCGTGCCGAAGTCCTGCGCGGATCAGGGCGCGACCTGTGGCGACGTGAGTGACGGTTGTGGCAAGACCATCAACTGCGGGACCTGCAGCGGGACGTTTCAGAGTTGCGGCGGCGGTGGTAAGGCGAACGTCTGCGGGTGCACGCCGAAGACCTGTGGGCAGTTGGGTAAGGACTGCGACGACGTTGCCGATGGCTGCGGCGGCACAATCAACTGTGGCTTTTGCGGGAAACCCCTCGTGTGTGGCGGAGCTGGCACCGCCAACGTCTGCGGCTGCAACCCTGGCAATCCCTGCGCACTCAAAAACTGTGGGACGGTCACCGACGGCTGCGGCAAGTCCGTGTCCTGCGGCACCTGCAGCGCTCCGGAACCCTGGGGGGGGGGCGGTACGGCCAGCGTCTGCGGCTGCAAACCCGCCAAGTACTGCACCGGGGAGTGTGGCTCGGAACCGGACGGATGCGGTGGCTTGATCGCTTGCGGGCTCTGCGAGCCGGGCTATAAGTGCATCGGTGGATCTTGCCAGTGCATCAAGTCCCCGTGCATTCCCTTCTGACTCCAAGGCAATGGCGGCCTGGACTTGCAACTCGGCCCGGGGCGGACGATCGTCCATGGCCGTGACCGCGACTGCGATTTCCGTTCCTTTGGCCTGTGCTGTCGCCCTGCTATCCGGCGTTGCCGTCGCTC
>CALMUT010000185.1 GCA_937872925.1 uncultured Myxococcales bacterium
ATACGAGATCTGATCGTGACTGGAGTTCAGACGTGTGCTCTTCCGATCTTGAGGGCTTGGCTATTCAACAGCGCGGGGGTGATTGGGCTGGCCGCAGCCGAGCTTGCCCTCGTGCTCGTGCTGAAACGGAGCGTCGTTGCCAGCGTCTGGGAAACGCAGTTCGGGCTCTTGTACTTGAGCCCCGCGTGGCTCGCCGTCGCCTTGGTGCTCGGCGGCCTTGGCGCGTCCGTTGCGGCGGCGTGCAGACCCGGGACGCATCGCAAGGCCCGCGGGCTCGTGGTGGCGCTGCTGGCCCTGGGCGTGCTGGCTTGCGGCTGGGGCCTCGGTGGTGGACGGCATCTGTCGTCCTTGGCCGCCCGCGGCGGATTTGCGCTGAGCCTTGCGGGCGTGGCGGGCGCTCTCGCATGGTTCGGCATGCCCTGGACGGGTCGGCGTGCGGCGCAGCACCCGGTCGGCATGGCGGCTGCGCTCATGCTGCTAGCCGCCCTCGCTTCCTTGACGAATTTGTGGGTGCTACCGAGACTGTACCCGGCGTTTCATTGGGCCCTCTTTGTCGTGACGGGGCTGGCCAGCGCCGTCGCGGCCATCTGGGCGACGGAAAAACACACCCAGGCCTGGCGCTCCCAAGCGTCGATCGCGGTCATCGCGCTCAGCGTCGCGGCGGTCGTATTGGGCACGCGCCCCGCGGCGCGCCGTTTGGCCAGCTTCGACAACTTTCGGCTGCTGTTGGTCGACCACGCCCCGGCCTCCGGGCAGCTCGTACGCGCCCTGGCACTGCTGGCACCCCCTCCGCCTATGGTTGACCCGTGTGCGGGCGGGGACTGCACGCTTGTGCCCGTCGGAGGCAGCGCGTCCCCGCTGCACTGGCACGGCCGCGATGTTCTCCTGGTGACCATCGACGCGCTGCGAGCGGACCACGTGGGCGCTTACGGCTATGAGCGCAACACCACCCCGCAGATCGATGCACTCGCAAGCAGCGGCGTGCGTTTCGAGTACGCCTACGCGCCCACGCCGCATACGTCTTACTCCGTCAGTAGCCTGATGACGGGCAAGTACATGCGACCGCTGTTGCTGCAGGGCATGGGCGAAGATTCCGACACCCTGGCGGGCCTGCTGCGTGCCTACGGCTACCGCACCGCTGCGTTCTACCCGCCCGCAGTGTTCTTCATCGACAAGGCAAGATTTGCCGTGTTTGAAACGACCGGATTCGGCTTTGAGTACCGAAAAGCCGAGTTCTTGGAAGGGGCGGGCAGGGTGCGGCAGGTCGAGCAGTACCTGACCGGTCTCGCGCCAAAGCAATCCACCTTCGTGTGGGTACATCTATTCGGTCCCCACGAACCCTATGTGGCCCACGCAGCACACCCTTTTGGCGCGCGCGACATCGACCGCTACGACTCCGAGGTCGCCCAGGCCGACGCGACCCTGGGCGGCATCGTGCGCGCGTTTCGCTCCCGCAGCCCCGACGGCGTGGTGATCGTCACCGCAGACCATGGCGAAGAGTTCGGCGACCACGGTGGGCGCTACCACGGCACCACCGCGTACGAGGAACAGGTTCGAGTCCCGCTGGTCGTGTCAGCGCCCCATAGCCTAAAACCTGTGTTGGTCACTGATTTGGTCCAGACCATCGACATCTTGCCGACACTGCTGGGCGCGCTGGCTGTTCCAATTCCGCCCCGGGTGCGCGGCCGGGATTTGGGTGGTCTGATGGCGCAAACCGCGCCGAGCAGCCCGGGCCTCGCCATGGCGGAAAGCGAAGAACAGATCATGCTGGGGCAGGGGCCGCATCGCCTGATCTGCGAGCGCAAGCTCGGCGCGTGTCGGCTCTTTGATGTCAAAAAGGATCCAGGGCAAACCCGGGATATCGCCGACAGCGAAGCGGAAGTTGCGCGCAAGCTCCGCGCCCGCATGCACGAGCTTTCGTCGTCCCACGGTCGCTTCGAGGTGCAAGGGCTGCGGGCGGACGGCCGAGGCTGGCCCGCAGCGATTGTGCGGGCAGCGGCTGGGGACCCCGACGCGGCCGAAGAACTCGCGTCGTTGCTCGACGACGCGGACGTCAGCGTGCGCCGGCGCGCCGCCGAGTTGCTGTTCCAAATGAAGCGTGAAGCGACGGCGCCCGCCTTGCGTCTCGCCCTCAATCGCGACGAGGACCAGACCGTGCGGCGCTGGGCCGCACTGTCGTTGACGCGCATGGGGCAGGGCGCGCCCTTAGTGGTGGAGTTGCTGCGCGGGTCCGAGCGCGACTGGCGCCGTCTGGCCGCGTTGTCCCTCGCAGAGTCTGGCGACGGGCGTGGCGGCGCGATCTTGGTGGATTGGTGGAAGGACAGCGCTGCCCGCGACTACACGCGCTCCTTGGAGATCCTGGAGGCGCTGGTGCGCATCAAGGAAAAGGACGCCGTTTGGCCGCTGACCCAAAGCCTGGACGACGTGCGGCTGCGTTCACACATCGCGGAGACCTTGGCGGCGCTGGGCGACGAAGGCGCCCGCATCTCGCTCTCCCGGGCTTTTGCTACGGAGCGCTACCAAGGCACTCGACTGGCGCTCGCCAAGGCGGTGGTTGCCCTGAAGGGTGGACCGGAGATCGTCCCGGGGATGGTGCGGTTCCTCGGAGTCCCCGATCCGATGCCGGGCGGGCTCGGGCTGGCCGTCGAAGCCGGGATCCTAATGCAGGTCGGCGGCCCGACCGGGCGCGAACTGAGCCGGCTCCGAAGCAACGCTTCGGTCGGCGCGGAGCTGACCCTGGTCGTGCCCAAGGGCGGGAACGGCAAGGGAGTGCGACTTTTGGTTCGGGCACGGGCGCGGGGACAGCCCGGCGCGGTCGTTGTGGCGTTGCCCACCGCAAACATGAGGTACACCCGCAAAGGTGAACCCGTAAAGGTGCGAGATCTCCCACGTTTGAACCTGGACAGTGCGACACGCATCTCGGTGCCGGTCGGCGAGGACTGGCGGGAGTTGAGCGCCCTTGCCGGCGCGCCGCTTGGGCTCAAAGCCGGCCGGGTCGCCCGATTGGTGGTGTATGCGGAGCGATCCGTCGAAGTGGATGCGCTCGCTGCTGTGCCCCTTGCGGACGAGCTACCCCCGCCCGCGCCGAAGGCCTGGAAACCCCGGACGGGCGCTCCAGACGCCCCGTGAGCCAATTTCGGCACGGAGCCCGCCGAGGGGTGCTATAGAGGCCTCGAAATTTCTCGACCTTTTCTCAGCGCATACCAACGTGGCAACTAAGGAAGAACCCAAGCTATCTCGCCGCGCCCGGCGACGCGCGGCCGCCGACGCGGCCGGGGCGAGCGGCGAAGCACCGCCGTGGCAGAGCGACGACTCCGAAGACGACGCTTCGGCGCCGGCGGAAGATGACGCTTCGGCCGCAGAGCCTGAAGAGGAAAGCGACGACTCGGAGGACGACGCGCCCGACGCGGAGCCTGAAGACGAAACTGAAGCCAGGCGCCCCAAGGCTGCTGCCGCCGCAGCGCCCAAGAAGAAAAAGAAGAAGCGCGGCGCCGCCGCGGAAGACGCGGATGATCCCAGCAAGATCCGTGACCGCAACAAACGTCTCCGCGCAGAAGCTGCACGTAAGCGCCGCGCCAAGCGCGAACGCGAGCGAGACGGCGCGGCCGCTCAAGGCCTGGACGCGTCCGAGCTTGTGGATGACGCCCTGGCGCGGGGCAGCCACGCCGCCACGAAGTGGGTGCGAAACAACTTCGGACTACTGCAGTGGGCACTGCTTTTGGTGGTCGGCGGCGTGATCGGCTGGCAGATCTACGCCTGGCGCACCAAGCAGTCCCTCGAGAAGAACTCGGACCAACTCATCGCGGCGGTGGAGGCGGAGACCGGCTTGGTCGGTGCCCCGCCCAGCGAAGACCCCACCTTCAACCCGAAGCGCACTTTCGCCAGCCACGCGGAGCGGCTGAAGGCTGCCGAAGAGGAGTACCGTTCCGCGGCGAAAGCGCTGGCGGGCAAGGGGCCTGGGATCCTCGCGGAGCTTGGGCTCGCGGGCGTGCTCTATGACCAGGCCAAATACGACGAGGCCCTGCAGAGCTACGAAAGTGTGGTCGGTTCCCCCCTCGCCAAGCACGACACGGACGTGCGGTTCCGTGCGATCGAAGGGGTGGGGCTGTGTCGCGAAGCCAAGGGCGATGCCGCAGGCGCGGAGAAAGCCTTCAAAGAACTCGAGGCCGCTGATTCCCAGGGATTTGTCGCGCTTTCCTTCTTCCACCAAGCCCGATTGGCCTACGCTGCGGGCAAGAAGGACAAGGTCAAGGAGCTGCTCGCGAAATCCAAGGAGAAGGCCGAAGCGGACAAGTCGCCGTTTGCCACCGCTAGCTACTTGGAGCGTGCCAGTCGAGACCTACTCGCGGCAGTGGATCCGTCCGTCGCTCGGACGCCATCGAGCCAATACTCACCCGAGCAAATGGACGCGCTCAAAGAGCAGATCATGAAGGACCCGAGCAAGCTGAAGAAGATGCTCGAGGACATGCAGAAGAACGTCAAAGACCTGACCAAGGACTTGCCGGGGCCCGAGGACGTGCCCCCGGGGGCGCCAGCACCAGCGCCAGGCGCGCCCACCACGGGGCAGACACCCTCGCCGCTGCCACCGGCTCCCCAAGCGCCTGCTTCGCCGCCGACAGCCCCTCCGGCGCCACCCACTCCCGCGCCGGCACCATGAGCCGAAGGTCCCTCGCCAAGCTGGCATGCGTCGCCGTTTGCGGTGTGGCGCTGCAGACTGGCTGTGAGAGCCTCCAGTTCGGCGCAAACCCCGAAGTGCCGACGTGGCGCTATCGTCCCAGCGGCTCCCTGTCCGTCTTATATAAGAAGCGTTTCCTGGCCGAGTCTCGCGCAGCCGGGGAGCCTTATGAGCGCGGGCAGCCTGAGATCGACGTCCGCGGCCGCCGGGTCTTCTTCGGCTCCAGTGATCACGGGCTCTACGCTTTGAGCGCGATCGACGGAGCCACGCTATGGCGCTTCGAAACCGTGGGTGCCGTGCAGTGCGCACCGCTCTACGATCCCGCCGAAGATGTCCTGTATTTCGGCTCGAACGACGGCGCGCTGTACAAGGTGCGTGCGAAGACCGGCGAGCTGATCTGGCGATTTTCGAGCAACGCTGAAGTCGCGAGGCGCCCCGTGCTCCAAGCAGGGCGCCTCTACGCCGTCAACGCCAACGACACGGTGCTGGCGCTTGATGCCAAGACGGGCAAGGCGATCTGGACCCAGCACCGCTCTCCGGCGCTGGGCATGGAGGTCGCTGGGTACTCCGGTCCGCTGGTCTGGCGCGGGAAAGTCTACGTCGGATTCTCAGACGGCAACGTGACCGCCTTTGACGCCCAAAGCGGCGACGAACGCTGGCAACCCGTTGACCTGAGCGCAGAGGCCGAACAAGCACTGGGGGATATCCCGACCTATCTCGATGTGGACACCACGCCAGTTGGCGAAGTGATCAACGCCGGCGCGGTGGTATTCGTGGGCTCCTATCAGGGCGGAGTGTTCGCTCTCGACGCCGAGTCTGGCACCACGGTCTGGGCCAATCCCGCGGTCCTCGGCGTGAGCGATGTGACCTTATGGCGGGAGCCAGCGCACACGCCAAAGGATGGCGGACCAGAAATCCCCGAAAAGAAGCTGCTCTTGGCTAGCACGGGCACCACGGGGCTCTGGGCCCTCGATCCCGAAACCGGCAAGGAGCAGTGGCGCTCAAGCTTGCCCAAGGGCGGCGTATCCGCGCCGGTACCGATGCAAGGCGCGCTTTTGGTGTCTGCCAGCCAGCTCGGCGTGTTTTTGGTGTCGCCGGTGGACGGAAGTGTCATCGACGGCATCCACATGGTCGACGGGTCCGCCGCCACGCCAGCCACGTTCGGGCGCCGCGCATTCGTGCTGAGCAACCACGGCGACCTGATCAGCCTGTACGTGGCACCGCCCAAGGGCTGAGCCCGGGCCGCCCGGCGGGCCCAAGGCCAGACCAAGTTCGAACCGACTGGCGTCGCGAAGGCCGCTGCCGAATGGGCGGAAGCTGGCGTAGCCCGTAATCACGGCTGCGGGCTTTCGCTGGGCCCGGAAGTCGTCGAAGTCGCGGGAAAAGCGCTTGGGGGGGGCTTGGGCCACCCCTCCAAACGACTTCGCATAAGATACATTATGTTAACTTTTCACCGCCCCCCAGAATGGGGGGCGAATGTGAAAAGTAAACATAACGTCCGTTTGCTGGGGTGCGTTCCGCTGGGCTGGGCGCCTCGTGATCCGCGGCGTGCGTTCCGTTTGCTCGGCTCCGCCATCGCTGTCGTTTGCTAATGTGAAAAGTAAACATAACGTCCGTTTGCTGGGGTGCGTTCCGCTGGGCTGGGCGCCTCGTGATCCGCG